>DAOUAQ010000147.1:0-14197 GCA_034433375.1 Anaerolineae bacterium
GTGGAAATCGCAGTGCAGGTCAACGGGAAGGTGCGCGCTCGCATCAGCATCGACGCGGACGCCGACGAAGAGGTCGCGCGGGAGGCGGCGCTAACGACGCCCGTGATTCAGCAAGTGCTGGCGGGACATCCCGCGCGCCGGATCATCGTCGCGTCGGGGCGATTGGTGAATGTGGTGATCTAGGCGGTGCGTGTAGTGACGACTTCAGTCGTTGAGCGACTGAAGTCGTCACTACACACGGAATTATAACACCGCGTTCAAGCCCAAGCCGCGAGCGGCGGCGCGTTCGACCTGCCAGTCGCGTTCGGTGGTGGGCGGCGGCATAATCTCGTCTTCGGGGCGGCGCACCATGCTCAGCGCGCCGACCGGACAGGCGACGGTGCAGACGCCGCAGCCCACACAGCGCATCGCGTCCACGCGGGCGATGCCGTCAACGCTCAACGCACCAAACTGACACTTTTCCACGCACGCGCCGCAGCCGATGCAGACATCTTCATCCACCTGGTTGACGAACGCGGACCGCGCAATCACATTCGCCAGCCCCAGATCAACCATCCCGCGCAGGACACCGCACGCGCACGTGCAGCAGTTGCAGATGTACGACATCCCCTGCTGGTTGTTGCTCACCGAGTGGACAAGGCCGGCTTCGGCGGCGCGACGCAGCGTTGCCAGCGCGCCCTCTTGCGTCAGCGCACGCACGGTCGTGCTTTGATCGAACGCGCCGGGGGTATCACTGAAAATCATACACACATCCACGGGATGCTCGCACGGTTGGCCGATGAGCGCCTGCTGTTTGCGGCACAGGCAATCCATCACGCCCCACGCTTTGGCTCGCGCGACGATGTCGGCGGCGCTCTCGAAGGGGCGCACTTCCATATCCACTCGCACACTCTGCTCGACGGGCACAACGCGATGAATTTGCGGGGTGATACCTACCATCTTACCAAACGCCTGATGATAGTAGTCCTCGAACAGACGCGCGAATTCGGCATCAATCGTGTTCACCTGCATTTCGTAGATGCCAACGGCAAACGGCATGAGGCCGTAACCGAGCCCCGCGTCCGTGCGCCCGGCGGTGATCAACCCGCGCCGCACCATCTCTTTGAGTTGCTTGCGCAGCGCCGACGCATCACCGCCCAGGCGGACGGCAATTTGATCCGGGGTTTCCAACGTGAGGCGCAATTGCGCGGCCAACGCGGCCTCTTCCGGCGTAAAGATGTGCGCCAGCAGCCGCAGTTCCACGCCGTCGTTGGTGGGGGGAAAGCCGTTGGGCAGCGCGTCCAGTCGCTCCGCCAGCAATTTGTACGGATTGTCGCTCATCGTTCCTCCTGATCCACTTTCAAAATGACAAACACACAACTGGCGTCTTTAGGCGCTTTGACGGCGGCGCACGATGCCTCCTCGACACGGTAATCGTCGCCGGCCCCGGCCCATTCCACTGCCTGTTGAAGGAAGCCGACCAATCCGTGACACAAGTTCTCCGGAGCGTTGTGCTGTCCCCAGCAAAAAGGACACGGACTGGCGGTGTAAATGAATTGCTCTCCGGCTACCTGGAACGTAGTTTGCACATCACCCGATGGGTTGTCGTTAGTGAGGGATTCAAGGACGGCGCTGACCCGTTGCGCGGGTGACAGTGCTTTGAAGGCTATATCGTGCGTCTTGAGGACTTCGCTCAGATGCGGCGTCAACGCCAAAAACGACGCGCGCCCGGCGCGCAGGGCCATCCCCTGTCCCGCGTGCGGGCCATACATTCTGACCAACATCACGTTCAATGCGCTGAAATCGGCGAAATCAACTTCACGGGCGTCGTCGTACGGCGGCAGCCCGTCAACCCAGATATGCAAACCGGCAAGCTGCAAGGCTTTAGCGAATCCGTGCTTGCCGCTGATCCCGGCAATCACGTCCAGATAGACGCGTGCGCGATGGTTAGACAGGAAATGTTTTCCGCGTTCCATACGCCCCCTTTGTGGTTGATGGCTGCCTGGGATGGTAATGCGCCGGATTGACGGTGGCTGCCGTCTTATCAGGAATGGCCGAATATGCGATAGCGCAAATAATCGAAGGTGTTGCCCGCAAGATTAGCTGTGTTGATCATCCGCACGATCATTTCGATAGCGGCGGCTTTGGCTGCGCCGTAAGTCTCGATCAACGTTTGGCGGCTTTCGGCATCCGGGTGGCCTGCGGCTTCAGCCCATTCGCGCGCGTAAAGGATCGCCGCGATCTCTTCCGGCGGGCATTGAGCGACGACGCCTTCAAGCAACTGCTGCACTTCATCGTCAGAGAGGCCGCTCTTGTGCGCGAGCTTGGCGTGGAAGTCGGCGCAGTAGCGACAGGCGTTCACCTGCGTGACCGCCAACATCAGACGCTCGCGGAAGGCCGGGGCGACCAAGTGCATCGCGGCGCGAATCTGCGCTTGCTGGCGCAGCATATAGCGCGCGTCATCCAGGAATTCTGCGATGCCGGCATACGTGCGTTTGTGGAATCCGCCGAACGGTGTCGCGGCGGCGGCGCGGTAGCGCCTGATCCACCGGCCCACAGGGTAAAGCAAGTCGTGCGGGATCACCCCGGCGAGCATGACGAGCAGGCGATACGCCGCGCCGGGCACGGAGATCGCACGCCCGGCATCGAGGTCGCGCAACGATTGCGTGACCACCGCATCGGCGGACATCCACGCGAAAGCGGGGATCCCGTCTTTGCCAATGTTAGCGGCATCCTGGAATTCGGTACGGGTGAAGCCAGGGCAGAGCGCCTGAACGCGCACGCCAGTCCCGACCAATTCCTGGTACAACGCCTCGCTGAAGCTTTTGAGATACGCTTTGGTCGCACTGTAGGTGACGCTGCCGGTAACAGGAAAGAATGCCACAAACGAGGCAACGTTGACAATCGCGCCGCAGTGTCGCGCCAACATTCCCGGCAGCGCGGCACGCGTCAGACGCACGGCGGCGAGCACATGCACGCGGATCATAGCCTCCTGGCTCGCTATCTCATTTTCCGCGAATGTTCCCGGTGTGCCAAAACCGGCGTTGTTCACCAGGAAATCGAGCGCTTCGACCTCCGCTATGCGCGCTTCGACTTTGGCGACGCCGGCGGGATCGGTCAGGTCGGCGACCAGCACTTCGGCTTGCACGGCAAACTCACGGGTCAGTTCCCCGGCGAGGGTCTGCAGCCGCGCTTCACGGCGCGCTACCAGAATGAGATTGTAGCCTGCGCGGGCCAAGTGCCGCGCATAACTCGCGCCGATGCCGCTGGATGCGCCGGTCACGAGCGCCGTGCGCTTGTGACGAGTCTGGCGGAGCGGCGACGTCAGACGGGCGCGCTGGCGCTGCCACATCGTTAAGCCAATGACGGCGCTGGTTGCCAGTCCCAGACCTAACCAGAACGTTTTCCGGGGTGGATGTTTGCCCGTCATACTGGATAACCCCTTCACGCCTCGTCCTCGTCCGGCGAAGCGAGGGGCAAGGTGAAGCTGAAGGTGCTGCCCAATCCCTTCGTGCTGGCGACGCTCACTTCGCCTTCCAATTGCTCAACGATGTGCTTGACGATGGATAGGCCCAGGCCATGGCGATGGGATTTGACATCCGCTACTTTGGTGAACGCATCGAACACATAGGGAAGGTCCTGGCTCGCAATGCCCATGCCGTAATCCTTCACCCAGAAACGCGCAATCCTATGGCGCGTTGGGTTGGTGATGTAGGTAGGCAGTTCTTCCCAACCTAGCTCAATGCGGGGTGTTGGTCCGCCGTATTTGATGGCGTTGCTGAGGTAGTTGACCCATACCTGCACCACCCAGGGCGCATACCCGAGGACGATGGGCCAGGCGTCTGGCATGATGATTTGCGCCTGGTGGCGTTCGACCAAAAATCGTAAACGCCGCAAGGTTTCCTGGATGACCATCTCCATCTCCAGCGCCGAACGCGGAACAACCTGTTGGCGGACGTTTGCCAGCAGCAGCAGGTCGCCGATCAAATTGTCCATATCATGCACGGCCTGGCTGATAATGCCCAAACTCTCGCGCGCTTCTTCAGGGGAGATATCGTCGTATTCCATCCGCAAAATCTCCGCGTAACCCTGGATTGGGCTAAGGAGGTGACGTAGATCGTGGGCTACCATCTGCGAAAACAGGTTCAGGTCTGCGTTGAGGGCGGCCAATTTCTTGTTCAATTTTTGGAGGGTCATCATATCCGCGAAGCGCGCCCTGGCGATGATAATGGCGCGCTCCAGTTCTCGAACGCCGAGCGGCTTCATCAGGTAGGCGGAGATGCCGGCCTGCGCGGCCGATTCGACCAGCTCCTTATCCCCATACGCGGTGAGCGCGATCACCGGCGTGGGACAGGTTTCCTGGATCAGTTGGCTCGCTTGGATGCCGTCAATTTCAGGCATACGGATGTCCATGACGACCACATCGGGTCTTAACGTCTGCGTCATGGTGACAGCTTCCAGGCCGTTCGTCGCCATTCCGACGACTTCGCAGCCGTACTCTGTCAGTAATCTGGATATTGTCTGAGCTACCAGAACGTCATCTTCAACGACTAAAATCCGTATGCGCTGGCCGTCTATCACCATCCAACTGCGCTCCCTTTCGACAGCAATTTCACTCATGAGTGGCGTTTCCACCGATTTATTCTTCTGCTTCTGCCGGCAGCTCTGAGCCGAGCAACAGTGTGAAGTAGAACGTGCTGCCTCTGCCCTCGATGCTTTCCGCCCAAATGCGCCCGCCATGTCCCTGGACGATGTGCTTGGCAATTGCCAATCCCAAGCCGGTGCCCTCGTCGGCGCGCGCGTGGTCGGTCTTGTAGAAACGCTCAAAAATGCGTGATAGCTCATCCGCGGGAATGCCCGAGCCAGTGTCTTTCACCGAAATCAGCATTTCTGACCCCATAACTTCGGCTTTGAGCGTGACGTTGCCGCCGGTGGGGGTGAATTTTATGGCGTTGTGCAGCAAGTTCATCACGACCTGCTGTACCCGCCGCGAATCGGCCAACACAGGCGGCGCGGCGTCGGGGATGCTGGATTCGACGGTGATGTTCATCCGTTCGGCCTGGGGCGCCAATCTTTTGATCGGTTTCTTGATGAGCTTGGCGACCGGCGTTGATTTGAGGCGCAGCGGCACCCTGCCGGACTCGATTTGCGATAGCTCCAACAGCTCTTCAACCATTTGCGTCAGCGCGCTCAATTCCGATTCGATGAAACTGAGGAAACGCCGGGCGGCCTCCGGCTCATCAATCGCGCCGTCTTTGAGAGTCTCGACGACCAGAGAGAGCGAGGCGAGCGGCGTCCGTAGTTCGTGCGAGACATTGCTGATGAAGTCGCGGCGGACGGTCTCCAGCCGTCGGACGTGGGTGAGGTCTTGCAGCATCACCAGGAAGCGCGTCGGTCCCGGTTCGTTGAGGGGGGTGATGACGGCTTGCAGAAAAGTGTTGCGCAGGGTAGGTTCGACTGTGCCGGTTTGCTCCACGCCGCTTTGACGACACAGATCCCACAACTCGACCAGTTGGTGCTCGCGGACCACCTGCGCGAACGTCCGACCCTGCGCATCTTTGCCGGGGAAGGCCAGAATACGCAGCGCGGCGGGGTTGGTCAGCAAAATCTGGCCGTTGTTGTCGGCGATGATGACCCCGTCGGCCATCGTGTTGAGCACGCCGGAGAGGAAGGTCTGCTCCTGCGCCAACATGACGACCTTGTCGTTGAGTTCGTCGGCCATGTGATTGAAGGCATGGGTGAGCCGCCCCATCTCGTCGCGCGTTGTGGGCAATAGTCGCGCGCGCAGATCGCCCTGCGCCACCCGTTCCACCACGTCGGTCAACTGCCGGATGGGATTGGCGGTGCGCGAGGCGATGTATGTCGCCAACCCAATCGAGAGGATGGCAAGCAGCAGGCCGGTTATCAGGATCGTCCGGCTCAAGCGGCCCACAGTTTGTTCGATTTCCTGTAAGGGGATAGCGACACGAACTACACCGAGCGGTTCGCCAGCGGCGGAACCGTTGCGGCGCGCTAACACGGCGACGTACAGGAGATCCGCCCCCAGCGTGCGGCTAAAACGCACTGCCGTGCCCGTGCCCGCGCGGATCGCCTGTGAAATTTCGGGCCGGTAAAGATGGTTTTCCATATTCGCCGGATTCACTTCCGAATCACCAAGCACGACCCCATCCAGGCCAACGACCGTCACCCGGCTGCCGGAGAGCGCCGCCCACTGGCGAATGTGCGCGTCCAGAGCGGCGGAGTTCGCCGCTAAATCGTCCAGGCACGCCACGGCGCTGTCGGCCATTAAGCGCGCTTCGGTTAGCATACGCGCTTCCAGGTCTGCCCGTTGCGCGCGACGCACCAGTCCCGAAAGGTACAAAGTGAGTCCTAGCGCCGCGCTCAGGATAATCACGGTGTAGGGAACGATCATACGCCAACGAATGGAAGAAAACATAGTTATCCCTCAAAGCGATAGCCAGCGCCGCGCACCGTTATAAGACGGGTGGGCTGCGCCGGGTCAAGTTCAATCTTCTCCCGCAACCAGCGGATATGCACATCAACCGTGCGGCTGCCGCCGCCGTAATCCCATCCCCACACTTCCTCAAGCAGTTGATCGCGGGTCAGCGTTCGCCCCTGGCGTTGCGCGAGAAAGACGAATAATTCGTACTCTTTGGGCTTCAGGGGCAACAGTTGATCTCCCAACCATACTTCATGCCGGTCAAGGTCAATCACGATGTCGGCGAATTGTAGCCGCTGCGTCGGCGCGACGGCGGATTCCGCCGCGAACTCTTCACGCAACAGACGCACCCGGCGCAGTTGCGCTTTGATGCGCGCGAGCAATTCGCGCATACTGAAGGGTTTGGTCAGGTAGTCGTCGGCGCCGACCTCGAAGCCCACGATTTTATCCACCTCGTCCGTGCGCGCGGTCAACATCAGGATGGGGATACGCATCTCCTGGCGCAGGATACGGCATACCTCGAAGCCATCCAGACCGGGCAGCATAATATCGAGCAGAACAAGGTCTGGCTGTTCCTGGTGGGCGATTTCCACGGCCTTTTTGCCATCCGCCGCCGTCAGCGCCTCGTAGTCCTGCTTGACGAGGTTATACGCCAGCGTCTCCCGCAAAACGCGATCATCCTCGACAATCAAAATTTTCTCGCCCATGTGCTCTCGACTACACCGTGTCAATCTGCGCGCGGTAATGGATTTCCGGCAGATCGCGCAACCGGGCGGCGGCCTGTTCCGCCGTCAGATCGCGCTGCGCCTCGCCGAGCATCTCATACCCGACCATAAACTTTTTCACCGTCGCCGAACGGAGCAGCGGCGGGTAGAAGTGCGCGTGCAACTGCCAGTGCGCGGGATCGTCCATATCGCTCGGCGCGCCGTGCCAGCCCATCGAGTACGGGAACGAGGTTTCGAAGAGGTTGTCGTATTTGACGAGCAGCCGCTTGAGCGCCTGCGCGAGCGCATCGCGCTCCACGTCATCCAGGTCGGGGAAGCGCGCGACGTGGCGGCGCGGCATCAGCAGCACCTCGAACGGCCAGACGGCCCAGTAGGGGACCACCGCCAGCCAATGGGCGTTTTCGACAATGACGCGGACGCCCTCGGCGGCCTCGACGGCGGCGTAGGCGACCAGCATCGGCTCGCCATGCGCCGTGAAGTACGCGCGCTGCTCACGTTCCTCTTTGGCCGGCTCGTTGGGCAGCGCGCTCCCGGCCCAAATCTGCCCGTGGGGGTGCGGATTCGACGATCCCATAATGGCGCCGCGATTTTCAAAGACCTGCACCCAGCGATACTCCCGCGCCAGTTCGGTGGTCTGTTCAGCCCATACGTCAATGACGGTGCGGATGTCTGCTGCCGGCATTTCCGCCAGGGTGAGGTCGTGCCGAGGCGAGAAGCAGATCACACGGCTCGTGCCGCGTGCCGTCTCTGCCCGCAGCAGGGGATGCGGCTGGATGGTCGCTTCCGGCGTGTCGGGCAGCAGGGCCGCAAAGTCATTGGTGAACACGAACGTGCTGGTGTACGCTGGATTCGTCAGGCCGCCGGCCCGCGCGTTGCCGGGACAAAGATAGCAGCCGGGATCATAGGCGGGGCGCTCTTCGTGCGGCGGACGTTCCACCTGCCCCTTCCACGGGCGTTTGGTGCGGTGTGGCGAGACCAGGACCCAGTCACCAGTCAGCGGATTATACCGCCGGTGCGGATGTTCTGTGGGATTGAAGGTGTTCAATAAATTATCTCCCTCATTATGACGTGCGAATCTTCGCGCAATAATTGTTTGACATTATAACCCGATATTGTCTTTATGCACGTTTTTTATTCTCCGCGCACAATGAGCGGCAAGTACACGCGCTCCCACACGGCCATTGTCGTCACAACGCTCGTTGCGCCGACTTTCACATTCCCCTGCGATCTCGCCGTGACGGTCGCCGTATCTGCCTCAACCCCAAGCCCGGCGGGGATGCGCACCCACACGTTGATCCGCGCCTTTCCGCCCGCAGACAGGTTCACCTGCGCCGCCGAGAGCGTCGTCGGCCAGAGCGCGCCGCTCACCTGCAGATCGAAGGTGTCGGCCACCTCGCCGGTATTCTCCACCGTCAGCGTGTAGACGGCGGCGGCGGTGGGTGGCCCGCTCCCGGCAGCCACGGACGGCGTCAGCGCGACGCCGTAGGTCGGCGTAACCGTGTCGCCGGTGACGACGACAGCGCGCGTCATCTCCACCGTTCCGCAGCCGTTCGTCGCCGTGACGCGCACCGGATACGCCCCACTCGTCGTGTAGGTGTGCGTGACCGGATTGCCCGGCGCTGTGCCGCCGTCGCCGAAGCGCCACGTGTAGGTGATCGGCAGGAACGCCGTTGACGTGGGCGGCAGCGCGGTGAAGGCGACATCCTGGCCCGTCTGCGGGTGCGGCGGCGTCCAGGTGAAGTCCACCGCGGGGAGCGGCGCACACGGAATCTGACAGGCAACTTGCACGGGGATGGTGAGCGTGCCCGTGGTGGGATCGTTGTGGAAGACTTTGAGCGCGGCGCTATAAACGCCCGGCGCGGCGCAATGAACGCTGACGTTGAGAGCGGCTGCCCCCGGCCCGGCGACCGTCCCACTCAGCGGTTGCGCCGCCAGCCACGGCACATCGCAGGCGGCGACCGCCGCCTGCACCGCCGCCAGCGCGTCAATTTCACCCCAGCCGGTAGCGTGATTGGGCACGTTGCCCGGCCCCTCGTCGCCGTTTTGGGTCGCGTAGGGGATGGGCGTCGCCGTCTGTTCGATGAGCGTTTCTGTGGCGGCGTAATCATCTACCAGACACGGCCCGGCCTCCCACATCAGCGCCACCAGCCCGGCGACGTGCGGCGCGGACATCGAGGTGCCGCCCCAACTGGCGTACTCCGTGTCGCTGCCGTTCAAGCTGGAGCGGATGTTCACACCCGGCGCGACGACTTGCGGCTTCAGCGCGGCGTATCCGCGCGGGTTGAGCGCGTCCAGATTGTCGGTCGGGCCCCAGTTGGAGTGACTGGCGTACAGGCCGTCGCTCTGGCCCGTAGAGCCTACGCCCGTCACGTTGCCGTAGCGGGCGGGATTGCCCACGGTGTTCAGGCCGGGCGGATTCGCATAGCCGCAGTTGCTCGCGTTGCCGTTGGAGAAGATGGGATAGATGCCGGCCGCGTGCCAGGCGTCCACAACGTTGCGGAACCAACCATCATACGCGCGCCCACAATCACCCCAGGAGTTGTTGACGATGTGCGGGCGTTGGGCGGGGTCGCGCCGGTACGGGTCATCCACAGGATACGGCGCGATGAGCCACTCCGCGCACGTCAGCAGCGCCGCGTCCGGGCAGCCGCTATCGGCGTTACAGGCGTCGCAGGCGATCCACTGCGCGCCCGGCGCCATACCGATCTGATTGCCCGCGCCGTCGTCGCCGATCATAATGCCCATCGTGTGGCTACCGTGCCCGTGATCGTCGAACGGCGCTGTGTTGCCGGTGTCGGCATCCAGCCAGTTGTAATCGTGCTCGAACGCGCCGTCGCCCAGATTGCCCTGGTAATGATTCACCAGCGCCTGGTGGGTGTAGCGCACGCCGGTGTCAATGTTCGCCACGACGATGCCCGCGCCGCTGTAGCCCACATTCCACACTGCATCGGCGCGGACGTGCGCGAGGTTTGGCTCGATGCCAACGACGCCCGACGGTTCCGCGCCGGTCGTGTATTCGACCAGGCCGAGTGTGCGCCGCGCGTGCAGTGAAGCGATTTCGGTGTAGCCTAGCAATTCGTTCACAGTGCGCCGGTTCGATTGCTCAACCACGATCACATTATCAACCCAGAAGGCTTGATATGGCACGCCCCGCGCCGCAAGATAAGCGCGCACTCGGGTCTGCGCGCGTTCCGCTGTCTCTTGCAGCGCGCGGACCACAAACGCGCCGCGCGCCTCCCAGTCCAGCGCGAAGGCCGGCGTCAGGTCGGGGCGTTCGCGGAAGCGGATGAGGTAGCCGGTCGTCTCGTCATCTGCCAACGCCGCCGCCAGTTGCGGCTCAACCGCGATGCCGGGGAGCGTCGGCGCCGTTGGGCTATCGCTCAGGCTGATCTCCGACCGCATGTGCGTCAGGCCTGACTCGACCACGCGATACGCCAGCGGCGCGTGCCCCGTGTTGGCGAGGGTCAGCGCGAAGGTCGTGGGCTGGCTCACATACGCGGTGACGGGCGCAAGCGTCGCCGGCGCAAGCGTCACCGCCGGGCGCGGCAGCGCAAAGCCTTGCGCGCGGGTGACGCCGGTCGTGACCGTGACGGCGCTGGACTCAACCGCTGTATAACCCGGCGCGTAAGCCGTCGCCGTATACGTCCAGGCGATGAGTTCCGCCGGGCCGAAATGCCCGGTAGCGGCGTCCACCGGCAAAGCCAGCCCGCCGGGTTCAACAAAAACGAAGGCGCGTGTGACCGGAGCGCGGCCTGCGCTTTCCGCGTCCAGCACGACGCCTTCCAGCCAGCCGCGTTCGGCGCAGAAGGGGCAATCGCGCCACCGCGCAAAGGGCGCCGGCGCCAGCGCGCCCTGTCCCGCCGTGCCGCCGAGCGTCCAGAACGTCTCGATGGCCGGATCGCCAAAGGAGCCGTAGCGCGGTCCCAGGTTGCCGCCCTGCGCGGTCAGCAGGTCGGGCGGACTGGCATCCCACGTGTTCGCGGTGTAATCGTAGGCCCACACCCCGCGCTGCGGCGTCCAGCCGACCAGACCGCCAAGCGTGTATATCCGCCCATTGCGCGGGTCTTCGACGAGCAAGGGGGTGCGGTGATACGGCAGATTTGCCAGCGTCTCCCAGACGTTGGCGGCGGGAGCGTAGGCGTACCAACCAGAGTAAGCGTCGTAATGTCCGCCGGCGAAGAGCTGTTTGTGATACGCGCTGCCCACGCTGCCACCCAGAAAGAGGCCGTAGCCGCTCTGCAACGGGCAGCTTGCCCTGGTCGTCCAGGTGTTGGCAGCCGGATTGTAAACGTAGGTTGGGCAGTCGGTGGGATAGCTGCTCTTGGCGCTGCCGCCGGCCGAATAGAGCTGCCCGTTGAGCACGCCGCTGGCCTGTCCACCGCGCACGGTGGGCAAATCCGCCCCGGTAGACCAGGTGTCGCGCGCGATGTCGTAGATATAGAGCGCGCGATAGGCGGTAAAGCTGGCATCGAAGCCGCCTGCGATGTAAAAACGGTCGCCGATCAGGCCATAAGCGCCGGCAAAGCGCGCCGCCGGCATAGGTGCGCGGCGTGACCACGCGCGCGCCGTGATGTCGTAGCACCAGTGCGCGTTGGTCGGCGCCGGCGACGCTGCGCCGGTCAACCCGCCGACGAAGCAGAGCATACCGTCGTCGTAATAGCTGTGACCCCAATAAAGGGCTGGCTCATTCCCTGCCGCCACATCCGCCCACACACTGTCGCCGCCGATGCGGGTGGTCAGTGTGGTGACATCGGTATAGCCGTTGCCCACGGCTGTCACCGCCGCCGCGACCTGGACGCCGGCCGGCATACAGGCAGCGGGGTGAACGACGACCGTGAAATCGGCCTCCGCGCCGGCGGTCAGGGCGAGCGATGTTGGGCCGCTGATGACGGCGTTGGGTGTCAACACGGTGTAAGTCAGGGGAAAGACACCATCTGCGCCGGTGTAATTGAACAGATTGAGCGTGTATGTGTCGGTGAGTGCGGCGCAACTCACGGACGACAGCATGTCCGGCGTGAGGTAGAGGCCCGGCGCGAGGCACTGCGCGGCAATCGTCCCGCTGACTGTGTGCGGCGCAGCGCCGAACTGGTCGCCGATAATCGTCCACGGCAGGTTCCAGGGCGACTCCGCGCACTCTGGCAGCGTGACCGTAGCGCAGAAGTCGTAGGTCCCATTGACCCACGCGCCCCAACTGGTGGGATAGCCGGTTGTTTGCCAGTAGACGACGTTCCCCGGCGCGACGCCAGCTTCGGTTTTGCCGCCGGCGGAAGTGACGGCATTGACCGTCCAAAGATCAGGCAGATCCACGGCGAAGCGATCCATGTACTCCAGATCGGGGGAACGCACGGTAACGTTGAAACACACATCCACGGGGACGCCGGTGCGCAGCGACGGGGGAACGATGGCGTTGACGGTCGAGCCGTCAATCTGCATGAGCGCCGCGCCGCTCGCGGGTGGGGCCTCGGCGGCAAGCGCGCTGCCTGCGCCAGCCTGGCGCGTCTGCGCTGTGATTTGTAATCCTACACCGTTCCCCATCCCGACGGCAAAAAGCACGCCCACCACTCCCGCAAGACCAACGATAACACCCCAAACCCGGTATTTTCCCACGTTATGCCTCCACCCAGCATTATGCAGCGTACTATAAAGCGTTTCGGGATTGGGTCAAATGAAAGGGAAGGCGGCGCAAGGTGTGCCTGAAGTATTTGACCATCGTGCTGGTGCTGGCGTTTGGCAGACTGCGCCAAACGTTGTCCACTCGAAGTGGTTGCCGACGTCGTAGGTGGTCACGCCGCCCATTACGGATTTGACGCGGTTCTCAGTGGAAATCTATGACCGTACCACGACTTATGAGCGATACCGTAATTCCATTCCCACACAAAAGAGTGCTCCTAGCGTCATCAGAGCCAGCATACCTCCCCAAAACAAGTTTAGGCGTTGCTCGTGATTTGTAATGATAAAAGCCAACAATAAACTCCATACCATAAGAAGAAGCCCTGTTACTTCTATTACGAGGCTACGAATACACTGTAATCTCTCCTGAGTATTGCCAGCCGTTGAAAGCGAAAACCCTCTTCTGCGCCTACGAGAGCCTATCCACCATAAGAATACACCGAAGATCGATGTAAACAGCCAATCTAAAAATGGGTCGCTATTTAGAAAATCAAGTAACCACCTGAATAACTCATCGAATTTCATCTTGCTTCCCTTTTAACCAATCCCAGTTATCTACTATTGCACTGGTTGTTGCACGTCCTATGTTCTCCATAGTGATAAAATTAAGATTGATTGAATCAAGTGTGGTTATGGCCGATGCTTGGGATGTTGACCATGTTTGTCCAGCACCAAACTTTATTGTGGGAGCATCAAATTTACCAGAAAATCCTCCAGTTAAAAGCCCGATACCGATACTCAATCCCCACCCTACTGGAGTTGTCTTCTCACCGTTTGATGCTTGTGTTAATCCATATTGAAGCATATTCGCCCCTGCTCCTAACAACATCGCGCCGCCGGTAGTTGTAGCCACAATAGGCGTCAAAAATCCGGCTGCAAAGCCAACACCAGCTGCAATGGCTACATCCCCCACATCGATATTCCCGATTCGTTCCCCAAGAGTACCACTCCCTTGTGCTACTTGTGCAACAACTGATGCGCCAGTACTAAACAATGCTCCTACTGCTCCACTAAACACACAAAGTGCAAGGAAACTATGTCCTGTTGGGTCCACGTACTTTAACGGATTATTTATCCCATAACTGTAACGATTCAATGCCTGAGGATTCGCCGGCCCCATCGGGACATTGTGCTGCTGGCGCGTCTCGCTGTCCCACTGGAAGAACGCGCCAAACTGCAACACCTCGCGGTTTTCCGCGTTGATTTGCGCCGCAAACTCACCCAGGTTCACCGTGAGCGGGGTCAGGCGGGTGTTGCTGTCGTAGCCCAGGGTGGCTGCGCCGCCGCCTGAACCGCTGGCTGCGCCGGGCACAATCGAATCGGCGCTGAGGAAGCGGCCTAGCAACGGATCATAATATCTTGCATTGTAGTCATACAATCCCAA
>DAOUAQ010000148.1:0-3063 GCA_034433375.1 Anaerolineae bacterium
ACGTTCTTGACGCAGTTGGCGTTCCCAGGCAACTGGATCGGCGATAGCGGCGCAGGCATGGATCTGCGCGAGCTGTTCCAAAGCTGCCGCCATACGCTGTCCCTGGCTTTCAGGGTTTGTGGCCGGTGTGACTGCCTCGTCAAGCACAGTGACGTAAACTTCTACTGCGCGGTCTGGCGGAACAGGGATGCGCATGTTGTTACGCCAATGCAGGGAATTGCCGCACAGAATCGCCTTGTATGTGGTTAACACACCTTGATTTTCCATTTCGTATCTTTGCCTTTGCTATATGCATCGGATGCGTCCGCTGATACCTTCATTGTACCCCAAAATTCCATATTATGCTCAAGCTTTCTCTACGGCTTCACATAATAGAACCCCGCCACGCCGTTCTTTTCGCCGCTGATCAGCATGTGCAGCCCGCCCGCTGCGTCGGTGAAGTAGGCGCCGGGCGAGCCGGTGTAGCCGCGCGCGGCCATGTAATCGGCGATGGTTTGCGCCGGACCGAGCGTGCCGTCTGTTTCTGTGCGCGTCTTCAGCCCCGCGTTGTCGCCGTAGACGTAGCGGATCAACGGCGTGTCCGTCGCCGCGCCGATGTAGTACGGGACGCCCAGGCCGGAGGTGTTCTCTGCTACGTTGAGCGGCTCCGACCATGCGCCGTCTTTCCATATATAGCGGTAGGCCTGGGAGTATCCCGGATACATGGTGTGGTAGGAGGCCAGCACAAAAGCGTCCGCGCCGGGGGCGTAGGCCAATACGATTGATTCGTCGCGCTGTGGTGCGGGATAGAGCGCGTGCGTAGCCTGACGCAGGGGGAAGCGGCCCGGCGCTGTCCCGTAGGCCGTGCGCGCGACGATGGGATCGCCCGGCGTGATCCCGCCGCCGGACGACTGTTCCCACCGCTGGAACCACGCCAGCATCGCCTGCCCGTCCGGCGCGGCGGCGATGGAGGAATAGTAGGTATCCCTGTCGTTGATCTTGCGCAACGGCGCGCTCCACGTCCCGCCATTCCAGGTGGCGTGCCAGGTGCGGCGGCGGATGGTGTAGCCGCCGTATTCCGCCTTGACGTAATAGACCTCATCCCAGGTCAGATAGGCGACGCCTGTGTCTTCGGCGACGGCCAGATTCGTCCAACCGAGACCGCCGGAGGGCAGGTCGAAGCCGGGCAGGTAGTAAAGATGCCGGGGCGCGACGACCGTTGGCGCGGAGACGACGCCGTTGACGACGGTACGATGCACGATGCCCTCATCGTTGGCGTAGGCCAGATGGACGCGCCCGTGGACGTTATCTACCGCGATGCGCGGCTCGCGCCCGCCCCAATAACCGAGGATCTGGTACGGCGTCCAATTGATGCCGTCGTTCGAGCTGCTGTAGAAGACGTAGGTGTTGAAGGCGTCGTTGAGTTTTCCCGTCCACAGCGCGTGGGCGCGACCGTTGGTCTCCACCGCCAGCGCCGTCTCGCCGACGGCCTTCGGGTAGCCGCCAATGTTCCCCGCGACCAACGGTTTCATCGGCGGCACAGTGCCCACCGACCCGGCGCACAGGTCGGTCAATTCCTGCGGGCAGAGGCGCATACTCACGTCGTCCACGTAAGCGCCTTCTGGGCGCGAGTCGCCTTCCTCTGCGTGGAAGGTGATCGCCATACACACGCGCGGTTGGCCGAGCACGTTGCCGAGTGTGGGGACGTTGCTGAGATCGAGCTTCAGGTCTTCCCAGCCCTTGGTCACGCCGGTGCGACAGACGCCGTAATATCCACTTGCGCCGTAATCGCAATCGCTCGCTCCCGGACTCAGCAGGCCAACCTTGAGGCAAACTTTGTCGCCCGGCGGCAGGTTAGTCCATACCTTGGCGCTGTATTCGCCTTTGGCGACGTATTCGAGGTCAATCGGCATCGTTTTGTTCAACATCGTGCCTAACGAGTATGCGTCGGGGTAAGGTGCGCCGCAGGGCAGCAGGTCGCCGTCGTCGCCGCCGCCGTAAGCCCACACGCTCTGTTGCCCGCTGTAGGCGCGGCACGTGCTGAGGTCCCACAGGTAAATGCCGAATTCGACTCCCGGCGGCAGCGGGCCTACATGCGATGTCCCTCCGCTGCGGTGCCAGCCGATGGTTTCGTATTCAAAGTCGTCGGTTCCGGTGATCCACGCATCGCGGCGGATGGGAATGCCGTAGCTGCGCAGCACCACCGGCAGGTAGACTGCGCGCGGCCAACCGACGGTGGCCTTGAAGGTGTCTTGCACCGCGTAAACGCCGTCGCTGGCGCGGATGGTCACCTCGGTGGATCCCTGCCAGTACTGTTCGGGCGTGAGAGAAACTGTGCCGGGGGTCTCTAAAACCACGTCCATTCTGACATTGGTGTTGAGCATCACTGTGTAACTCAGTTGATCGCTCGCCCGTGTGAGGTGCTGCGCGTAGTCGCGGACGTTGAAGGCGTCGAGGAACGGCGTTCCTGGAAGAATCACCACATCGGGCAAGCCACTGAAGCGCAGCGGGGCCGGGAAGCGGCCAACCGGATAAGCGAAGGTGTGGTAGGCGTCGCGCCGTGACGTGGTTGGCGGGACTGCGGCGAGATTGCTGATGTTCGTCAGTGTGAGGTCGGTGAGGGTGTACGGGCCGTCCACGCCATGCCCGCCGATGGCCACGCCGTCGAAGGCCAGGTCGAGGAAGTGCGCGCCGGTGGTCAGCGTGCGGGTGATGAAGTCCCAGGTGATTTCACCGCCGTCTACATCCACCAGCGAGCCGGACAGCGCGTAGTCGCCGGTCGCCGTGACTTGCACGCCCACGCGGATGACGAGTTGCTCGTACAGGCCGTCGCCGTTCGAGTCGTTCCCCCAATCCGCGTAACTGCCGGTGAGGGCCAGCCCAGGAGTCGCATCGTCGGTGGTGAAAGCCCAGACGGTGGGATCGAAGGTCGCGTTGCCCAGTGTATCGCTGATCCCGGCGGTGAGGGTGACGACGTAGGCCGTGTACGGCGCGAGGAGTGCGTCTGGGGTGAAGGTCGCCGTGTGTGTGGCGGCGGTGTAGGCGACGCTGCCGGTGATCACGGCGCCGCGCAATTCCGCCATT
>DAOUAQ010000149.1:0-25655 GCA_034433375.1 Anaerolineae bacterium
CGCGCCAGCCCTGCTACTGCGTCCCAGGCTGAAGGGTTGCGGCTGCCCGGCGGCTGGCCTTCCGCCGCCATCCGCCTGTGGTTCACGCGCGCGCCGGAACGCCGTGGGGCGGAAGCCGGCATGTTCTCCGGCGACGTCGTGCTCGATAACTTCTTCTGGCTGCACCGCATCTACGACGATTACATCCGCTGGGCGCGCGCGACGGGCGGCAGCGCACTGGAGTCGCACATCTACGGCCCGCCGGACCTTTTGGCGCAGCCCGACGCGGCGCTGCTCGCGCACGCCATCGCCGACGTCACCCACGCCTGGCCGGAGTTGAAGGGCCGCGTCTTGCGCACCGCCATCACGCGCAACGAGGCGACGCACACCCTGCTCCACGCGGGACGACCGGAGGAGCACCTGGGCGTTGTTGCGCCCTGGCCCGGCCTCTTCTGCTGCGGGGATTGGGTGCGCGACGCCAACCCGGCGATGTTTATGGAACGGGCGTGCGTCACGGCCATCAAAGCCGCCAACGCCGTCCTGGATGAGCGCGAGCTGGAGCCGTGGCCCCTGCTCCCGGCCCCGCGTCCCGAACCGCTGGCTCAGGCCGTGGAAACCGATATGCGCAACATCCGCGCGCGCATCAAAGCGCGTAGGGGAGTAGGGAGTATGAAGTAAGGAGTGAGGAGTAAGGGGAACGGAGTGTGAATTCTTCATACTCCGTACTCCGTACTCCATACTCCGCACCCATTATTTTCGAAGGGAGATTTGCGACAATGAACATTGCACAAGACTTTACGGTACTTCTGAATAAGATCAGCGAGGTTGTGGCAGCGAGCGGGCCAGGCCGCGATGAAAAGCTGTACGCGATTTGCGCCTTGCTGGAAAAGCACGTCGCGCACTATGATTGGGTGGGCTTCTATCTGGTGGACTCATCCCGTGAGCGGGAACTCGTGCTCGGGCCGTTCGTCGGCGCGCCGACGGAGCACACGCGCATCGCCTTTGGGCAAGGCATTTGCGGGCAAGCCGCCGACACGGAGATGACGTTCGTGATTCAGGATGTGTCGCAGGAGACCAACTACCTCTCGTGCAGCCCGCACGTCAAGTCGGAGATCGTCGTGCCGATCTTCAAGGATGGCGTGGTTGTGGGCGAGATTGACATTGACTCTCACGCGCTCGCCCCGTTCACGAAGGCAGACAACGCCTTCCTGGAGCAGGTCGCCCATCTCGTCGCCGGGCTGATTTAACTTTTCTTTGTGGGTGTTTTTATGCTTGCGGGTGCAGCCCGCAAGCGCAAAAACACCCTTTAATTCGCGCTTTTAGGCGCTTTGACTTCACCGGGGGCGCATTGTACAATGGAGATCGTCGAAAACAAACGCTAAGGAAATGATCGAATGAACGAATCAGCCTATGCTATCCAAACCCAATCACTCACCCGCCGCTTCGATCAACTGGTGGCGGTCAACCAACTAACCCTCGACGTGCCGCGCGGCGTCATCTTCGGCTTCCTGGGGCCGAACGGCGCGGGCAAGTCCACGACGATCAACATGCTCATCGGCGTGCTGCCGCCCACACAGGGCAAGGCGTGGGTGGCCGGTTTCGACGTGCGCGAGCAGCCGGTCGAGGTGAAGCGGCGCATCGGCGTCGTCCCGGAGTCGTTGGGGCTGTACCAGCGGCTCACCGCAGTCGAGCAGATTGAGCTGGTGGGACGGCTGCACGGCTTGAGCGTCGCCGACATTCGCGCGCGCATCCCCACGCTGCTGGCTCTGCTCGAATTGGAGGACAAGGCCGACAAGATGATCCTCGACTACTCGCAGGGGATGTTGAAGAAGACCGCGCTGGCCTGTTCGCTGATCCACGCGCCGGAGATTTTGTTTATGGACGAGCCGTTTGAGAGCGTGGATCCCATCTCCACCAAGGCGATCAAGGCTGTGCTGCGGGATATGGTCAAGCAGCGCGGGACGACGGTGTTCTTCTCCACCCACGTGATGGAACTGGCCGAGCGTTTCTGCGATCAGGTGGGCATCATCAACAAAGGCAAGCTGGCGGCGGTCGGCGATATTCCGTCGCTGCGTGAACAGGCGCAACTTCCCGCCGATGCCCCGCTGGAAGACGTGTTCGTGCGCCTGGTCGGCGCGGAATCCGAAGAACAGTCGCAGTTGGGCTGGCTGACGCACGAATAGGAGGCCTATGCGCGCATCGCTTTTCGCCGAATTGAAAACGCTGTTCTGGCTTCAGGGCAAGCTGACCCTGGCGATGTTCCGCAGCCGCCGCGCCGCCGACTGGTTCTGGCTGTTACGCCTGGGGTTGACGCTGATTCAGATGATATTCACGTTCCCCATGTTTCTGTTGCTCGGCGTTGGCGTAGCGGTCAGCCTGGCGCTGCTCTCGCCGCGCGCCGCGTTTGAGGCCGCTGTACTCGGCAACACCTTGATGACGCTTCTCTGGCTGATGGCGCCCGGCATGTACAGCTCCCAGTTAATGGAACGGTTCGAGATGTCGCGATTGTTCCCGCATCCCATCAGCTTCCGGGGGATTGTGATGGGCAGTACGCTGATGGCCGCTCTCAATATGACCGGCCTGTTGACGCTGCCCATCCTGGCCGGAGAAATCGTAGGGCTGGCGTGGCACAAGCCGCTGGCCGCGCCATTGGTCGCGCTCGGCGCGCTTCCGGCCTTTGCCCTTTTTGCGCTCGCCGGCCGGTTGATGGACGATTTCTTCGATCTGGTCGCCAGCGACCGCCGCCTGCGGGCGTTGGTGCTCTTTATCCTGACTGCGCCGTTTATGTTTATGTGGCTAGGGCAATACTACCTGCAATACATCAGCCACAATTTCGAGCAGTTGCCCGCGTTCATTGATCCCGCCTTCGCCGCGCAGTTACAGCAGGTGCGTGGCCCTAGCGATCTGCTGGAAACGTTGCGCCTCTCGCGCTTCCTCCTGTGGCTGCCGCCGGGGTGGGTCAGCGCCGGGATGGGGATGGTCGTCGCCGACAGTTGGGGGAAGGGTCTGCTGTTCCTGGCGCTGGCGTTTGGGGCCGTCGGCGGATTGTTGTGGCTGCACGCCGGCGTCACGCGCCGCCTGATGGAGGGCGCGGCGCTGACGGTGGGCGTGGAACGGGTGCGCACGCGCGGTCTGGGCTTCACGCTGCCGGGGCCGACGGCGTTCTGGGCGCTCGTCGCCAAAGACTGGCGCTATCTGTGGCGCAGCCCGCTGCCCCGGCGGATGCTGTTCGCGGCGGTGATCGTCCCCATTGCGATGCTGCTGCCGCTGTCCAACATCCCCGCCGAAGTTATGGCCACCGAATTCGGCGCGGGGGCGTCGGTGTTCATCGGACTGCTGATCGTGTTTCTGTTCAACATGATGCTGAATATGGCGCTCACCGCCAATTACTTCGGGGCCATAGACCGCGAGGGATTCGGGACGCTGGCGACCTCGGTGAGTGACTGGCGGCAGGTGTTGCTGACGTCCAATCTGATGATGTTGCTGTTTAGCGGCGGCCTCTCCATCCTGGTCGTGACCGTCACTGCGTTCGTCAGCGGCGGATTGGCGACATGGCCGCTGCTGGTCTACATCGCATTGGCGCTGCAAGTGAGCACGACGCCGGTTTACACGCTGGCGGCGATCTGGGGACCTTATCGCGTAGAACTCAAGCAAGGCGCGCAAAATCGTCAGGGCAACGTGTGGGGACTGCTGGCGTGGCTGCTCGGCACGCCGCCGGTGGCCCTGTTGGTGTTGCTCCCCTACTTCCTCTGGAAACCGGGATTGTGGTTGACAGTCCCATTGAGCGCGCTGTACAGCGTGGGGTTGTACTGGCTCACCCTCAAACCGCTTGCCACGCTCTTGCAGAACCGCCAGCACATCATCCTGGAGCGCGTCACCAAAGACTGATGGATTTTCGATTTCGGATTTTTGATTTTCGATTTGCCGACTTGGTGATGTCAAAATGAGCATAGGACGCCAGACTGCTATCGCCCACGTCATCGGCTTTGATGACGCGCCCTTTACACCGGACCATACTGGGCCGGTGAAGGTCGTCGGGGCCGTATATGCGCGCTTGCGGCTGACCGGCGTTCTGATCGGCGAGATCGAGAAAGACGGCGGCGATGCCGCTGAGTCACTGGCGCGGCTGGTGGCGGGTTCCAAGTTCGCCGAAAACTTGCACCTGATTATGCTTCAGGGCATCGCGTTGGGCGGCTTCAACGTGGTGGACGTGTTCGCGCTGCACGAGCGGCTGGCCTTGCCCATCCTGGTCGTCGCGCGCCGCCAACCGAGCATGGATGCCATCCGCGACGCGCTGTTGGAGCAAGTCTCCGGCGGCGCGCAGAAATGGGCGCTGTTGGAACGCCTCGGCCCGATGGAACCGCTGCGCGACGTTTACGTGCAGCGCGTCGGCCTGACGGCAGTGCAGGCGGAAGTCGCCCTTGACCGGTTTACCGTCGAGGGCAACATCCCGGAGCCGCTGCGCACCGCGCACCTGATTGCCGGCGCGCTCATCAACGGCGAAAGTCGAGGACGGACATAAGATGCACGAATTATCCATTACCGAAGAGATTCTGCGCATCGTCACCGAGCACGCCCACAAGGCCGGCGCCGCTCGCGTCACCCGCATCAACCTCGTCATCGGCGATTTGACGAGTTTCATTGACGACTCGATCCAGTTCTACTTTGGGCTGCTTTCCCCTGGCACACCCGCCGAGGGCGCAACGCTGCACTTTGAGCGCATCAAGACCCGCTTCCGCTGCCGTCGCTGCTCCACCGAATTCGAGCCGGAAGGCCGCAACTGGACGTGCCCGACATGCGGCGCGCTCGGCGGTGACGTGATTGCCGGGAAAGAGTTCTACGTCGAAAGTATTGAAGTGATGTAAAGGAGGCCACTATGTCCGAGCAAGGTATACCGGGGCGCATACCCGTTGTGGAGAAGCTGCTGACTGCCAACGAGCAAGTGGCGGCGGATAATCGGGAGTTTTTTGCCGCGCGCCACGTCACGGTCATTAACATTATGGCGTCGCCGGGCGCGGGGAAGACCACGCTGCTGCTGGCGACCATTGATGCGCTGCCGGAGCGCCGCATCGGCGTGATCGAAGGCGACATCGCCTCGCAGATTGACGCCGAGAAGATCGCGGAGACGGGAACGCCCGTCGTACAGATCAACACCGGCGGCGCGTGCCACCTGGATGCGCCGATGATCCGCCGCGCGCTCCCGGCGCTGCCGCTCGACGATCTGGAACTGGTCTTCGTCGAGAACGTCGGCAACTTGATCTGTCCGGTCTCGTTCGATCTGGGGCAGAGTTACAACGTGGGCCTGCTCAGCCTGCCGGAGGGTGACGATAAGCCCTACAAATATCCGGGCATTTTTGAAGCCGTGGATTTAGTCGTCGTCACCAAGCTGGATTTGCGGCCCTATCTCGATTTCGACCTTGAGGCGTTCACCGCGCTGGTGCATGGCCTCAATCCCAACGCGCCGGTGCTGTGCCTTTCCGCCAAAACCGGCGAAGGAATGCGCGACTGGCTGCGCTGGTTGGAAGCGCGCCTGGGGTGAGATTCTGTCAGCAGATTTAGCAGATTAAGCAGATTTTTTATTTCTCAATCTGCTCAATCCGCTTAATCTGCTGACCATTTTGAGGAACAGTGGCATGGTTGCCTATCACATCGCCGTGACGGGGGTGGTGCAGGGCGTGGGGTTTCGGCCCTTCATCTATAACCTGGCGACGCGCCTGGCGCTGACCGGATGGGTGCTCAACCACTCTGGCGGTGTGGACATCGCTATCGAGGGGCCGGAGGAGGCCGTCGCGCGTTTCCTTGCCGCGCTGCGCGATGAAGCGCCGCCGCTGGCGCACATCACCGGCGTGACGACGCGCGCCGTCGCCCCCAACGGCTACACCCGCTTCGAGATTCGCCATTCCGAGCAGCAGGCCGGCCAATACCAGCTTATCTCGCCCGACGTCGCCACCTGCCCCGACTGCCTGCGCGAGCTGTTCGATCCGCGCGACCGTCGCTACCGCTACCCCTTCATCAACTGCACCAACTGCGGGCCGCGCTTCACCATCATTGACGACATCCCCTACGACCGGCCCAACACCACGATGCGCGTTTTCCCGCTGTGCGATGACTGCCGCGCTGAATACGAGGACCCCACCAATCGCCGCTTCCACGCGCAGCCCAACGCCTGTCCGGTCTGCGGGCCGCATGTGTGGCTGGAAGAGAAGCAGGAGGCAGGAGGCAAGGGGCAAGGGGCAGGAGGCAAGAGGCAAGACGGAATCACGAATCATGAATCACGAATCACGAATCACGAATTACGAATTACGAGTCACGAGGCGGCGCTGGGGCGCGTGAGGGAGTTATTGCTGGACGGCAAAATTGTGGCGGTTAAGGGACTGGGCGGGTTTCATCTGGCGTGTGACGCGACTAATACGGAGGCGGTGCGGACGCTGCGAGAGCGCAAGCGCCGGCCACACAAGCCGTTTGCGGTGATGGTCGCCACGCTGGACGATGCGCGCGCCATCTGCGACGTATCGCCCGCAGCCGAGCCGCTGCTCACGTCGCCGCAGTGTCCCATTGTGCTGCTTGAGCGGCGGTCGGCCCTGGTGGTAGACGACGTTGCGCCCGGCCATCACACGCTCGGCGTGATGCTGCCTTCCACACCGCTGCACCACATCCTCCTGCGCGACATAGGCCGTCCCCTGGTGATGACCAGCGGCAACCTCAGCGAGGAGCCCATCGCCATAGACAACGCCGAGGCCCTGCAACGCCTCGCCCCCCTCGCCGACGCCTTCCTCCTCCACAACCGCGACATCCACGCGCGGTACGACGATTCGGTGATGCACATAGCGAATCAGCGAATCAGCGAATCAGCGAATCATGAATCACGAATCATGAATCATGAAACCAGTATCCAGCATCCAGCATCCAGCTTCCAATATCCAGCATCCAGCTTCCAATTTCTCCGCCGCGCGCGGGGGTATGCGCCGTTTCCGGTTCAACTGCCATTTGCGCTGCCGCAGACATTTGCGGCCGGGCCGCTGCTCAAGAACACGTTCACGCTCACCCGCGACGCCAATGCCTTCGTCAGCCAGCACATCGGCGATATGGAGAACCTGGAAACGCTGGAGCATTACGAGGCGACGCTGGCGACGTACCAACGCCTGTTCCGCATCGAGCCGGAAGGTGTCGTCTGCGATTTGCACCCGGACTATATGACCACACGCTTCGCCGAAGAGTACACCCGCGACCACAACCTGCCCGCGCCGCGCCGGGTGCAGCACCACCGCGCGCACATCGCCGCGTGTCTGGCGGATAACGGCTATCCGCGCGATGGCGCCCCGGTAATCGGCGTCGCGCTCGATGGCACCGGTTACGGCGACGACGGCGCGATCTGGGGCAGCGAGTGGTTCACCGGCAACTACGACGGTCTGGAACGCGCCGCGCACCTCGAATACCTGCCACTGCCCGGCGGCGACGCGGCGATCCGCAATCCGTGGCGCATCGCGGTAGCCTATCTGCACACATTGCTGGGACCAGAATCATTCCCGGCCGGCATCTTCTGCCCCTCCGACGCGCTGCTGGTCCGCCAGCAGGTGACGCATAACATCAACACCCCGCCGACGTCGTCTATGGGGCGGCTTTTCGACGCGGTCAGCGCGTTGTTGGATGTGCGCCAGGTGGCAACCTACGAGGCACAGGCGGCCATTGAATTGGAGCAGATTGCCGCGCCTGTGAGACAAGCTGACAGCTTGTCCTACACTTTTGATATGGAGGCTGTGGACGGCGTCCAAATCGTGCGCGTGGCGGCGTTGTTTGAGGGATTGCTCGGCGACATCGAGCGGAGCGTCCCGACGCCAGAGATCGCGCTGCGCTTCCACGTCACAGTCGCGCAGATGATCGTGGTGGTGTGCGAGCGGCTCCACGCCGAAACCGGCATCACGACTGTCGCCTTGAGCGGCGGCGTCTTCCAGAACCAACTTCTGCCGCGCTTAACCCTCCCGCTGCTAGAAAACGCCGGGTTCGCCGTCCTGCTGCATCGTCACGTCCCTTGTAACGACGGCGGCGTCTCATTGGGGCAGGCGGTTTATGGGGTGAAGGGTGAAGGTTGAAGGGTGAAGGTTGAAAGTTGAAGGGTGAAGGTTGAAGGGTGAATGAACGAAAATGCGAATTGCAAATCCAGTATCCAGTATCGAGGTAACCCATGTGCCTTGCTATTCCCACACAAATTGTAGCGATTGACGAGCAGCATACGGCGACGGTGACGCTTGGCGGCGTTGAGCGGCGCATCAGCCTGGTGATGACGCCGGAAGCGCAAGTGGGCGATTACGTTCTGGTGCATACCGGCTACGCCATCGCCGTGCTCGACCCTGACGAAGCGCAGGCGTCGCTAGAGGCGTTCGCGGCGCTGGCGGCGATTCAAGAAGAATTGGATCAACCGGCCGATGAAATATATTGACGAGTTCCGCGACCCAGCATTAGCGCGCAACGTGATCGCGCAGATCCAGCACGATGCCGCCGCCCGTGGTGGAGCGCGCCCCATCCGGCTGATGGAGTTCTGCGGCGGACACACGCACGCCATCTCGCGCTTCGGGCTGCGCGAACTGCTCGCGCCCGCCATCGAACTGCGCTCCGGGCCGGGCTGCCCGGTCTGCGTGACCGCCAGCGCCGACCTGGATCGCGCCATCGCCCTGGCCGACGCGCCCGGCGTGATCCTCGCCACCTTCGGCGATATGGTGCGCGTGCCGGGGAGCGCGGGGACGCTGTACGACGCGCGGGGGCGCGGCGCGGATGTGCGTATCGTCTATTCGCCGCTGGACGCGCTGGAGATTGCCCGCCGCAATCCGCAGCGGCCGGTCGTCTTCCTGGGCGTCGGCTTCGAGACGACCGCGCCGGGCATCGCGGCGGCGTTGCTCCAGGCCGAAGCGGAGGCGTTGCCGAACTTCAGCGTGCTCAGCCTGCACAAGCTGACGCCTCCCGCGATGCGCGCGATTTTGGACGCGGGCGAGGTGGCGCTGGATGGCATCATCGGGCCGGGGCACGTGAGCGCGGTCAGCGGCAGTGCGGCGTGGGACTTTCTGCCGCGCGAGTACGCCATTCCCTGCGCTGTCGCCGGCTTTGAGCCGCTCGATATTTTGAGCGCGATTGGCGCGTTGGTGCAGGCGGTGGTCGAGGGTAAACCGGCGGTCATCAACACCTACGCGCGCGGCGTGCGTCCGGAGGGCAATCGCGTCGCGCAACAATTGCTCGCGCAAGTCTTCGCGGTGGGGCCGGCGGATTGGCGCGGCTTCGGCGCGATTCCCGCCAGTGGTCTGGCGCTATGCGAGACCTTCGCCCATCGCAACGCGGCGCTACGCTTCCCCGTCGCCGTGACGCCGGCGCGGGAGCCGCCCGGCTGTCGCTGCGGCGACGTGCTGCGCGGCGTCATCGCGCCGCCCGAGTGCGCGCTGTTCCGGCGGGTCTGCTCACCGCGCAACCCCACCGGGCCGTGCATGGTCAGCGCGGAAGGCGCGTGCGCGGCGTATTTTCAGTTTGAACGTTTGGACGTTGAAACGTTTGAACGTTCCAACGTCTCAACGGGAGCGTGACACTATGGAAGAGCAGATTTTATTGGCGCACGGCAGCGGCGGGGTGCTCACCCACGAGTTGATCCGGGATGTGTTCGTGCGGCATTTCAGCAATCCCTGGCTGGACGATTTGGGCGATGCGGCGGTGCTGGCTGCGCTGCCGCCGGGTCGCCTGGCGCTGACGACGGACTCCTACGTGGTGCAACCGTTGTTCTTCCCCGGCGGCGACATCGGCAAGCTGGCGGTCTGCGGTACGGTCAATGATTTGGCGGTGGCGGGCGCGCGCCCCTTGTACCTGACAGCCGGCTTTATCCTCGAAGAAGGGCTGCCGCTGGAAACGTTGACGCGCGTCGTCGTGTCTATGGCGGAGACGGCGCGCGCGGCCGGCGTCGCCATTGTGACCGGCGATACGAAGGTCGTCGAACACGGCGCGGCGGACGGGTTGTTCATCAACACGGCCGGCGTGGGCATCGTTCCGCCGGGCGTTGCTCTCGGCCCCGCGCGGTTGCAGCCCGGCGACGCGCTGCTCATCAACGGGCCGGTCGGCGACCACGGGCTGGCGGTGATGCTGCAACGCGAGGGACTAAGATTCCAGTCCACGTTGCAGAGCGACGTTGCGCCGCTGCACGGCCTTATCGCGGCGTTGTTGGATGCCGTCCCCGGTCAGGTGCGCTGTCTGCGCGACGCCACGCGCGGCGGGCTGGCGTCGGTGTTAAACGAGTGGGTATCCCAGATTGGCATTGAGATAGAAGAAGCTGCCATTCCCGTGCGCGAAGAAGTTCGCGCAGCGTGCGAATTTCTGGGTCTCGACCCGTTGTATGTTGCCAATGAGGGTAAAGTGGTTGTCGCAGTAGCGGCAGAGGCGGTGGATGCGGCGCTGTCTGTCTTGCGTGCGCACCCGTTGGGCCGGGATGCCGCGCGCATCGGGCGTGTGACGAGCGAGCACGCGGGCCGGGTTGTGCTACGGACACCTTATGGCGCCCGGCGTATTATTCCTATGCTTACCGGCGCGCCATTGCCACGAATATGTTGAACGCGAAAAAACCTTGACAGTTATCGAAATATCACTATACTGTGGAAGATTTTCCATACAGTCGTGATCCTTAGCTTTTTAGAAATCAATGATGGACATCCTCTTGTCCATCATTACATAATGAATGAGGAATGAGTTATGCTGGATACTTTTTTTTCTCCAAGATCCGTCGCCGTTATTGGCGCTTCGCGTGATGTTGAGAAACTTGGCTATGCTGTCCTGAACAACATCAAAGAAAGTGGTTTCGCAGGACAGATTTACCCCATCAATCCCAAAGCGGATGAAATCCTGGACTTAAAAGCTTACCCCTCGGTGTTGGATGTTCCTGATCCCATTGACCTGGCCGTTATCGTGATCCCTTCACGCTTTGTGCTGGCGGCGGTAGAGGAATGTGGGCAGAAGCAGATTCCCTCCGTCGTCGTGATTAGCGCCGGTTTCCGCGAGGCCGGGCGCGAAGGGCTGGAACAGGAACTCGAACTGGTCAAAATCGCCCGCAAGCACAACATCCGGCTGATCGGCCCGAACTGTCTGGGGGTCATCAACACGAATATGCACCTCAACGCGACGTTCGCCGCCGGGATGCCGCCGAGCGGGCCAATTGCGTTTATGTCGCAGTCGGGCGCGCTGGGGACGGCGGTGCTGGATATGGCGATGGCGGGACGCATCGGCTTCTCCAAGTTTGTGAGCCTGGGGAATAAGGCCGATGTCAGCGAAATTGACTTGATGGAAGCCTGGGGGCAAGATGAACATTCGCGGGTTATCCTCATGTACGTTGAGGGCGTGCCCCACGGTCAGAAATTCATCGAGACGGCGAAGAAAATCACCCGCCAGAAGCCGGTGGTGGCGATCAAATCCGGCGTGACGGCGTCCGGTTCGCGGGCGGTTTCGTCGCACACGGGCAGTTTGGCCGGTTCCGAGGCGGCGTACAAGGCCGCATTTAACCAGGCCGGTATCATCCGCGCGACTTCGATGGAAGCCCTCTTCGATTACGCGCGCGCCTTCGCCTACCAGCCGCCGCTCAAGGGCGACCGCATCGCCATTGTGACCAACGCCGGCGGCCCCGGCATCCTGGCGACCGACGCCCTGGAACGCGCCGGGCTACAAATTCCGCGCCTGAGCCAGGAGACCACCGAAAAGCTGCTGGCAAAGTTGCCCGGCGCTGCCAGCGCCGCCAATCCCGTGGATGTGTTGGGGGATGCGCTGGCCGACCGTTTTGAGCTGGCTCTGCAGGCGGTGTTGGATGATCCGAAGGTGGATGGCGTCATTGTGATCGTCACCCCGCAGGCGATGACCGAAATCGAAGCGACCGCGCACGCGGTAGGGCGGATGTCCAAGACGGCCAACAAGCCCATTCTGGGCTGCTTTATGGGCGAGTCGCGCATCAATGCTGGCATTGACGCGCTGTGGCAGTACGGCGTGCCGAACTACCCCTATCCCGAACGCGCCGCCGACGCGCTGGCCGCGCTGAGCGCCTATCGCAAAGAACAGGACCGGCGCATTTTCGGCGTGGTGCCCATTGACGTGGACAAAACGCCGGTGCGCGAGTTGTTCGACCGCGTGCGCAATGAAGGCCGCGTCTCCATCGGCGACGCCGAAGCCTGGGAAGTCCTCAAAGCCTACGGCTTCAACGTGCCGCGCTCGCGCCTGGCTGCCACCCCCGAAGAGGCCGTTGATATTGCCGAGGAATTCGGCTACCCCGTCGTGATGAAGATCGCGTCGCCCGACATTCTGCACAAAACCGACGTGGGCGGCGTGAAGGTGAACTTGCGCTCGCCCGGCGACGTGCGCGACGCTTTCGACCTGATGATCTACCGCGCGGGGCGCTATGTGCCCGGCGCGCGCGTATGGGGCTGCCAGGTGCAGGAGATGGTGCATGGCGGACGCGAAGTGCTGTTGGGGATGAGCCGCGACCCGCAGTTTGGGCCGCTCGTGGCGTTTGGTCTGGGCGGCATCTACGTTGAGGCCCTGAAAGACGTCTCCTTCCGCATCGCCCCCTTCAGCCCGCGCGAGGCCGACGAGATGATCCGCGAAATTCGCGCCTATCGCCTCCTGGAAGGTGTGCGCGGCGAAGCGCCGGCCGACCACATGGCGATGGTGGATGCGTTACTACGGATCAGCCAGTTGGTGAGTGACTTCCCTGAAATAGTAGAATTGGACATTAACCCTCTGATGGTCTTCGAGGAGGGGCGCGGCGCCATGGCGATTGATATGCGCCTGGTGCTGGCGGCGAAGAAGAGCTGAATTATAGTGTCGGTAATCAATGAGCCGCGTGATGGCTACATTGTTATATAAAGATCATCTAGCTAAGGAGGTATTTTATGTCTGAACAATTGGAATCAAAGCTCTTTCCACCACCCGCTGCGGTGAGCGTCAACGCATACATCAAGTCTTATGAACAATACAAAGCGATGTATGACGAGTCCATCAATGATCCCGATGGTTTCTGGCTGCGCATGGCAACTGAATTTGTAGATTGGTTCAAAGCGCCCACCATTGGTCGCAACTACGTGTGGGACAGCAGCGAGCGCATCATCTACCACAAGTTTTTCGAGGATGGCGAGCTGAATCTCTCGTATAACTGTTTGGATCGGCATGTCAAGACCTGGCGCAAGAACAAGGCGGCCCTCATCTGGCAGGGTGAACCGGAAGATGATGTGAAGGTCTATACGTATCAGGATTTGCTCCGCGAGGTCAGCAAGTTCGCCAATGTGCTCAAGAGTAAGGGCGTGCAGAAGGGCGACCGGGTAGCGATCTATATGCCGATGGTGCCCGAACTGGCGATTGCGATGTTGGCCTGCACGCGCATCGGCGCCATTCACTCCATCGTGTTCGGCGGGTTTAGCGCGCAATCGCTCGTTGATCGTATCCAGGACTCCGAATGTAAGCTGCTGGTGACAACCGACGTCTCATTGCGCGGCGGCAAAGTTATCCCCCTCAAGACCATTGCCGACGAAGCTCTGCAGAACTGCCCTACTGTGAAGAATGTGATCGTGTCGCAGCGCGGCGCTCAGGGCCGGGCCGATATGGTTGAAGGCCGGGATACCTGGTGGAATGATGAGATGGCGAAAGCCTCGACGGTATCTGAGCCAGAGGTCATGAACGCGGAAGACCCGCTCTTCATCCTGTACACGTCCGGTTCCACCGGCAAGCCGAAGGGCGTGATGCACACCACCGGCGGTTATCTCACCTACGTGGCGATGACGCACAAGTATATCTTCGATGTTCACGACGAGGACACCTACTGGTGTACCGCCGACATTGGCTGGGTCACGGGCCACAGCTACATCGTCTACGGACCGCTTGCCAACGGCGCGACGAGCGTGATGTTCGAAGGTATCCCCACCTACCCCGACGCGAGCCGCTTCTGGCGCATCGTGGACAAATTCCAGGTCAACGTCTTCTACACCGCTCCCACCGCGATCCGCTCGCTGGCGCGCGAGGGCGAGAAGTGGGTCGAAATGGCCGATCTTTCCAGTCTGCGCATCCTGGGCAGCGTTGGCGAACCGATCAATCCCGAAGCGTGGCTGTGGTATCACCGCAACATCGGCAAGGGCCGCTGCCCCATCGTGGATACCTGGTGGCAGACCGAGACCGGCGGTATCCTCATCACGCCGCTCCCCGGCGTCCACACCCTCAAGCCGGCCAGCGCCAGCCAGCCCTTCTTTGGCGTCGAACCGCTCATCATCCGCGACGACAAGTCCGAGTGTGATGTGGATGAAAGCGGCAAGCTGTGCATCACCAAGCCCTGGCCCGGTATGGCGCGGACGATGTGGGGCGATCACGATCGCTTCATTGACACGTATTTTGCGATGTACGAAGACCTGTACTTCACCGGCGACGGCTGCCGCAAGGACGCCGACGGCGACTACTGGCTGATGGGCCGCATTGACGACGTGGTGAACGTCTCCGGGCACCGCATTGGCACGGCGGAAGTTGAACACGCGCTGGTCGGGCATCCTGCCGTCGCCGAGGCTGCTGTTGTCGGCCGTCCGCACGACATCAAGGGGCAGGCGTTGTACGCTTACGTCACGCCGCACCAGGGGTACGAGTGGAATGATGCGCTCGTCAAGCAATTGATGGATCACGTCCGCAAGGAAATTGGCCCCATCTCCCGTCCCGACGTGATTCAGTTCACCGATGCGCTGCCCAAGACCCGCAGCGGCAAGATCATGCGCCGCATCCTGCGCAAAATTGCCGAGGGCGACATTAGCGCGCTAGGCGACACGTCCACGCTGGCCGATCCGACCGTGGTGGATCGGTTGGTGCAAGGGCGCAAGTAACAACGATAAGCTGTCAGTGGTCAGCTTTCAGCGTTCAGCTTGAAAGCTGACCTCGTATCTGTTCTTATTTCTCATTTCTAACGCTCAATTTCCACGCAGGAGGATACAGTGGCTAAGTCCCAACCCAAAATTCTCGACCGGCGGCTGGTCGTCGTCGGCGCTTTGTTGATTCAATTATGTCTGGGCGCGATTTATGCCTGGAGTGTGTTTACCCCGGAACTACAGAAAGCCCCCTTTAATTTTACCAGTACGCAAACGCAGATTATTTTCTCGGTTTCTCTGGCGACCTTCGCCGTGGTGATGGTGTTGGCCGGGCGTTGGCAGGCGAAGTCCGGGCCGCGCATTGTGGCGTTGACGGGCGGCGCGGTGTTGGGCGCGGGGTACATCCTCGCCGGGCTGTTCGGCCAGAGCTTCTGGACGCAGGTAATCTTCATCGGGCTGGTGGGCGGCGCAGGCATTGGGCTGGCTTACGTGTGCCCTATTGCCGTCGGCGTGAAGTGGTATCCTGACAAGAAGGGCCTTATCACCGGCCTGGGCGTCGCCGGCTTTGGCTTTGGCGCGCTGATTTGGGTGTACCTGGCCGGCAACTGGGGACATCTGATCGCTTCTGTTGGGGTGCTCAGGGTTTTCCTCATTTACGGCATCATCTTTGCCGTGGCGGTTATCACGGGGTCAACCTGGATGGTCAACCCGCCCGAAGGTTACGCGCCGAAAGGGTGGAAGGCGCCGCAACCGGTTGGGAAGGGCAAGGGCAAAGGTAAGAGCAAAGAAGTCGTCAAAGTGGACTACCTGCCCAACGAGATGCTGCGCACGATCCAGTTCTACTCCATTTGGGGGATGTTTATCTTCTCCAGTATGGCCGGGCTGATGACCATCGGCAACATCAAGCTGTTCGGCATTGACGCGCTCCAGGCGCGCGCCGGACTCACTGCCGAGACTGCCAGCGCGGTCGCCGGGACGGCGATGGCGGTGTTCTACTCCCTCGCCAACGGCATCGGGCGCATCGTGTGGGGGACGGTGGCCGACAAGATCGGCTACAAACTGTCGCTGGTCATTATGTGTGCGGCGCAGGGCGTCGTCATGTTGTTGTTCTTCCTGTTGGGCGGTACGCCAGTGTTGCTGTACCTGGCGGCGATGTTGATCGGCTTTAACTTCGGCGGCAATTTCGCGCTCTTCCCGTTGGCGACGTCGGACATGTTTGGCGCAAAGAACCTGGGTCTCAACTACGGGTGGGTCTTCACAGCCTACGGCGTCGGCGGCGTCCTCGGCCCGATCCTGGCCGGCACTTTGCGCGACGCCGGCCTCAAGAGCGGCGACGGCCTGCAAGGCTGGCTGACCGTGTTTATCATTTGTGGCGTCGCGTGTTTGGCGGCGGCGGTCATCGGCTGGTTCGTGAAGCCGCCTCAAGCTGCGAAGGCCGCAGCGTAGTTGTCAGCTTTCAGCGATCAGCCTCTTGCCTTCTGGCTAATGGCTGACCGCTGATGGCTGATCGCTAATAGCTTACGTAAGGAGATGAATTATGCCAGTCATGGCGAATTGGAACAAACTGTATACTGAGCGGTTAGTGAGCGCGTGCGATGCGTTGCTCAAGATTCGCAGCGGCAGCCGTATTTTTCTCGGTCCGGCCGGCGGCGTGCCGCAGTATTTGCTGGAAGAACTGGTGAAGTTGGCCGCTGAAGGCAACCGACTCAACGATGTGGAAGTCGTTCACATGCTCACACTTGGCGCAGCCCCGCACGTCCAGAAAGTCTACGACCGCCACTTCCGCCACAACTCATTCTTTGTGGGACCGGGCGTGCGCGCGGCGACGGCGGAAGGGTTGGCCGACTATACACCCATCTTCCTTTCCGAGATTCCAGGACTATTCTACAGTGGGCGGATGCCCCTCGACGCGGCGCTCATTCAGGTGACGCCGCCCGACAAATTCGGGTTCTGCTCCCTCGGCGTGTCGGTGGAAGCGGTCAAAGCCGCGGCGGAGACAGCCAGTGTCGTCATCGCGCAAATCAATCCGCAAATGCCACGCACGCTTGGCGACAGTTTCATCCACGTCGAGGATATTGATTTCATTGTGGAACGCGACGAGCCGTTGTTGGAAATCCCGCCCGCGCCCCCCGATGCGGTGGCGCTGCAAATCGCCCGGCACGTGACGCGCTTGATCGAGAACGGTTCCACAATTCAAGTTGGGATTGGTAGAGTACCCAACGCCATCCTGTACGGCCTGATGGAAAAGAAGGATTTGGGCGTTCACACGGAGATGTTCTCCGACGGCCTGATTGACTTGATCGAAGCCGGCGTCGTCACTAACCGGCGCAAGACGTTCCATCGCGGCAAGGTCCTGGCGTCATTCTGCGTGGGCACGCGCCGGCTCTACGATTACGTGGACAACAACCCGGTTTTTGAGTTCCACCCGATAGATTACAGTTCCTTGCCGTCCAACATCGCCAAGAACGAAAAGATGATTGCGATCAACACGGCATTGCAGGTAGACATCACCGGGCAAGTCTGCGCCGACTCCATCGGGCACCAGATCTACAGCGGTATCGGCGGGCAAGCCGACTTTATGCGCGGCGCTTCGATGTCGCCGCAGGGCAAGCCCATCATCGCAATCCCCTCCACCGCCGAGACGCCGCAGGGAACCGTGTCGCGCATCGTGCCGAGCCTGAGCCAGGGCGCCGGCGTGGTGACGACGCGCGGCAACGTTCATTACATCGCCACGGAGTACGGCGTGGCCTATCTGCACGGCAAGAGCTTGCGCGAGCGCGCCGTCGCCCTCATCCAGATCGCGCACCCCAAGTTCCGCGAGCAGTTGTTGGCCGAAGCCAAGAAGATGAAGTATCTCTACGAAGATCAAATCATCCCCGAGACGGTCTATCCCGTGGAGATGGAACACACCGAGAAATTTGGCGACCTGGAGTTGTTCTTCCGCCCGGTCAAGCCGAGCGACGAGCGATTGTTCCAGGAATACCTCTACAAACTGTCGGAGCGGTCGGTGTACCTGCGCTTCTTCCAGGTGCGCCGCGACTTTCCGCACGAACTGGCGCAGGAGATGGTGGCTGCGGACTACAACCGTCACATGGGCATCGTGGCGACGTTGGGCACGTCCGATACTGCCCCTATCGTCGCTGCCGGGCACTGGATGATGGACTATAACGAAAACATGGCGGAGATCGCTTTCTCCGTGATGGACGAGCATCAGCGCAAGGGCATCGGCACGCACCTGCTCCATTTCCTGACGCGCATCGCCCGGGAACGGGGTATCCACGGGTTTAGGGCGAACGTGATCGCGGGGAATATGGCGATGATGCGGGTTTTCCAGCGCAGCGGGTGCGTGCTGCACACCGAATATGAAGGCGGCGAAATCTCGTTGTCGTTCCGCTTTGACGAGAGGGTCGAAGGTCGCAACGTCCGCCGGTAATAGGTTTTATGCGTGGATCAATCAACGACGAGGAGGGTTGCGTGAAAGCACTGTATATTACCTCAGTACAACGGTTCAGCGGCAAAACAGCGTTCTGCCTGGCTTTGGGGCAACGTCTGCAGAAAGCCGGCTACAAAGTCGGCTACTTCAAGCCAGTCTCGACGTATCCGTGGGAGCCTCTGCCTGGACGGGTCTACGACGAAGACGCCACGTTCATTCGCAAAATCCTGAATTTGGAGGATCCGCTGGCGGCGATGGTCGGCGTGGTGCTGGCGCCTTCGCTGGTGCAGGAACTGCGCTGCGGCTGCATTGACCGCGACTTGATGCCGCAGATTCAATCCGCTTACCAACGGGTCAGCGCCGGCAAAGACATCATGCTCGTTGAAGGCGGCGCCTCCTTGCGCGAAGGCTTGAGCCTGGAGGTTGATCCGGTGTCGGTCGCCGCGCGCCTGGATTTGCCGGTTCTGGCGATGATCCGTTATCGCAATCCGGTAAGTATGGGCGATGCTTGTGTAGACGCGCATCGTCAATTTAAGGAACGGATGATCGGCCTCGCCATCAACGCCGTCCCCGAATCAGAGTTGGCCGGATTGCAAGAATGTTTCTCCTGTATGGAAGGGCGCGGCATTCCCACGCTGGGCGTGCTGCCGTTGCGCGAGCAACTGCAAGCCATCAGCGTTGGCGAGATTGCGGAAGTGCTGGAGGCCGAATTCCTGGCCTGTGAGGACAAGAAGCACGTCCTGGTCGAGAACCTGATGGTCGGCGCGATGAGCGCGGAGCAGGCGTTGCCCCGGATGCGCCGCATCCCCGGCACGAAGGCCGTCATCACCGGCGGCGACCGCACCGACATCCAACTGGTCTCGATGGAAACGGCGACGCAATGCCTCATCCTCACCGGTCACCTGCGCCCGGTGCCGGAAGTGCTGCGCCGCGCCGAGGAAATCGGCGTGCCGGTGCTGCTGGTGCGCAAGAATACAATGGAGACCGTGGATGCGATTGACGACATCTTCGGGAAGACGCGCCTGGGCCAAAAAGCCAAGCTGGATCAATTTGAAACGCTGCTCGAAGAGCATTTTGACTTCAAATGTCTGTACCGCAGCTTAGGACTAGACCTCACGGACTAAAAGTTACAAGTTGATGTTGAAAGTTAAAGGTTGCAAGTTATAATCCTCTTATAACTTGCAACCTTTGTTTATGTGGGTAGGAGGCATCAACGTGGAGTTTGATTATCTGAATGCTTTGTTGCGTCCCCAATCCATTGCCGTAATCGGCGCGTCGAACACGCCGGGCAAAATCGGCTATTTGGCGTTGAAAAACCTCATTGACTGCCAGTATCCGGGGAAAGTCTACCCGATTAACAACCGGGAGAGTGGGGACATTCTGGGTCTGCCGGCCTATCCTTCAGTGCTGGATGTGCCGGGGGACATTGATATGGCGATGTTGATCGTGCCCGCCGCGCGCACGCTGGCCGTCACTGAAGAGTGCGGGCAGAAGGGCGTCAAGGGCCTGATCGTGGTGGCTTCCGGCTACAGTGAGATCGGGCGCAAAGACCTGGAACTGGAACTGGTGGCGGTTGCTAAACGTTACGGAATGCGCATCCTGGGGCCGAACATCGTGGGTATCATGTGCAACTCCGACAAGTGCAACGCCTCCTTCGGCCCGTTTATGCCGCTGCCGGGCAAGGCGGCGATGATCTCGCAGAGCGGCGCGCTGCTCATTGCAATGACGGTCGCCAGCTACGTCCGCAATGTTGGCTTTGATAAGATGATCTCGGTCGGCAACATGGCCGACGTGAACTTCGGCGACCTGGTGCAATGGTTGGATCAGGACGACAAAACGACGTGCATCACGATCTACGTCGAAGGCTTCCAGAACGGGCGGCGCTTCCTGGACATCGCGCGAAAGGTGCGCAAACCCATCGTCGCGCTCAAGTCGGGCGTCTCGGCGCACGGCGCGGCGGCGGCGTTATCCCATACCGGCGCGATGGCCGGGAAAGGCAAGGTGTACGACGCGGCGCTCCAACAGGCCGGCGTGGTGCGCGTCTCCGACTTGAACAACCTGTTCGACCGCACGCTGGCGCTCTCGCTGCAACCGCCGATGCTCGGCAACAACCTGATGATCATCTCCAATGGCGGCGGCGTGGGCGTGTTGGCGACGGATGCGGCGGAACGCTATGGTATCCCGCTGCGCTTCGCGCCGGACGATTTGCAGACTGCGCTGCGCGCCTACGTGCCCGAAATCGGCGCGGTGAAAAATCCCGCCGACCTGACCGGTATGGGCGGCTGGCCGGAATACCTGGCGACAGTGCGGACAGCATTGCAGCATCCCTGGGTACACGGCCTGGTGGTGCTGTTCTGCGAGACGCAGCGCAACGACCCGATGGAGATTGCGGCGGCGATCAAGCGCGCCGTGGACGAATCCGGTGTGACGGACAAGCCCATCGCCGTCTCGTTCATCGGCGGCGCGGAGGCCGGGCGGGCGATGCAGTGGTTGGTGGAGCACGGCATTCCCACCTACGGCGCGCCGGATATCGCGGTGAACGCCATCGCCGCGCTGCACGAATACGCCTGCAACTGCGATCTGGCGTCGGAGACCTTCACGCCGTACCGCGACGTGGACGAGACAGCGGCGCGCGCGATCATTGCCCAGGCGCGGGCCGCGGGGCGGGGGCACCTCGCCGAGATTGAGTCCAAGAAAGTGTTCGCGGCGTATGGCCTGCCCGTCGCCATCACCGACCTGGCGACAACAGAGGACGAGGCGGTGGCGCTGGCCGACGCGATGGGCTATCCCGTCGTGCTGAAGATTATGTCGCCGGACATTCTGCACAAGTCGGATGCCGGGGGAGTGAAAATCAACCTGCATCATGCCGACGAGGTGCGCGCGGCCTATCGCACTATCCTGGCGAACGCCCTGGCTTACAAGGCGGATGCGCGCATTACCGGCGTGGCCGTCCAGCAAATGGCGCCTGCCGGAACGGAGGTGATCCTGGGTTCGATCAATGATACCACCTTCGGCCCCACGCTGATGTTTGGTCTGGGCGGCATCTTCATCGAAATCCTCAAGGACGTGACCTTCCGCGTTGCGCCCATCTCGGCGGAGCACGCGGAGAAGATGCTGTCGGACATCCAGGGCGCACCGCTGCTCGCCGGCGCGCGTGGTGAAGCGCCCCGCGACCGCGCTGCGCTCGCCGCGGCCCTGAGCCGCTACTCGCAGATGATTATGGACTTGGGTGACGAGATCGCCGAGTCGGACGCCAATCCCGTGTTGGTGTACGCCGAAGGGCAGGGCTTGAAGGTTGTGGACGCGCGGATTATCTTGCAGACACCATAGCCCAAACCGAGCAATGTTTCGCGCAAACAGGCCGTAGTGTTGAACGCGGCCTGTTTCGTTTGTCGTATCCTGAATTACTTGTTTAATCTTCTTCCCTGCATACAATGAAGTCATAAAGTGGCGGCATGACTGGTGAAAACGTGGCAACAAATATATCCGACCATCATCTTACCCAACACGACGAGAAGCGGTCGTTCTCCGAGCGCCTGGCGTTGCTCACACTAGTTTCCAATGAACTCTCAAAGGCCAAAACACTCGATGAACTCTGCCGCCGTGCTGTGGAAGCAGGGCGGGAACAACTCGGGTTTGACCGCGTCGCACTGTTTTTCGTCACCGCAGACCGCAGCACGATGATCGGGACGTATGGCACCGACACCGACGGGCAGACGACGGACGAGCGGTCGGAGCGCCACGTCATCGTTGCCCCTTCCGGCCTGCATACGGTGGTTTCCGGAGCGGCGCCACTCAGGCTTTACAAAAATGCTCCTGTATTCCGGGGAGATGGTCAGCAGGTGGGGGTAGGCGACCGGATCGCGGTGGGGCTGTGGAACGGCGAGACCATGATCGGTTTTTTGAGTGTGGACAACTTCATCCACCGGCGCCCGTTTACCGACCGCGATTGCGAACTCGCGCGTCTGTATGCCGCCACGGTGGGGCACCTCTGCACGCTCAAACGCGCGCAAGACGAGCTGGCGCAGCTTGCCGCGACCCTGGAACAGCGCGTCGTTGAGCGCACTGCCGAACTGGAAGCCGCCAACCGAGAGTTGGAAGCCTTCTCCTACTCCGTTTCGCACGACCTACGCGCGCCGTTGCGGGCGATGGATGGTTTTTCGAGGATTCTGGTTGAGGAATTCGCTCAAGCCATGCCGCCACAGGCGCAAACCTACCTGCATCGCGTGCGGAACAACGCGCAGCGAATGAGTGAACTGATCGAAGGCCTGCTGGCGCTCTCGCGGATGGGACGGCAAGCGCTCCAGGAAACGTATGTGGACGTGCAGGATATGGCGCGCCAGGTCATTGAGGAATTGCGTGTCGAACTGGGCGGGCGAGAGGTCGAATTTGTGGTGGACGAACTACCTGCCTGCTGCGCCGATGCCACACTGCTCAGGCAGGTCTTCACTAATCTGATCAGCAATGCCCTCAAATTCACTCGAAATCAAACCACAGCGCGAATTGAGGTTGGCTGCCGGCCCGCGACGAACCCATCGGTTTACTACGTCCGTGATAACGGGGTCGGTTTCGATATGCGCTACGCGGACAAACTTTTCGGCGTCTTCCAACGTCTGCATCGGGCTGAGGACTTTGAAGGCACAGGTATAGGATTGGCGACCGTCCAACGCATCATTCACCGGCATGGTGGGCGCGTGTGGGCGGAGGGTGAAGTCGGTAAGGGGGCTACATTTTACTTTACAGTGGAAAGGAGCGCGGCATAATGAGCACCCCATTGCGTGTACTGATGGTCGAAGACTCGGAGGACGACGCAGAGCTAACGGTGTATGCCTTGCAGCGGGGTGGGTACGCACCACAGGTAACGCGGGTAGACACCCCTGATGCACTACGAGCGGCGTTGGCCGAAAAAGCCTGGGATATTGTCATTGCCGATTACTCATTGCCCAGTTTTAGCGGCCTGGAGGCTCTGGAATTACTACAGGCCAGCGGCGAAGACTTGCCCTTTCTCCTGGTCTCTGGCACAGTGGGAGAAGATATCGCTGTGGCGGCGATGAAAGCCGGCGCGCACGATTATTTGATGAAAGACAATCTGGTGCGTCTGGTTCCGGCAGTGGCGCGTGAACTTCGTGAAGCGCAGGTGCGCCGGGCGCGCCAGCAAGCTGAGAATGCGCTGCGCGCATCGGAGGAACGGTACAGAAATATCTTTGAAAATACGCCCATCGGCATCTATCAAACCACGCCGGACGGGCGTTTCTTGACAGCCAATTCAGCCTTTGTCCGCATGTTAGGCTACACCTCCTTTGCAGAATTAGCGGAGCATGACTTGAACAGCGACGATTACTTCCCCGACTACGCGCGCGAAACGTTTCGGCGGCGCGTGGAGTGTGAGGGACCGATCACTGGGCTTGAAGCAACCTGGAAAAGAATAGACGGCTCGCATCTGATCGTGCGTGAGAATGCCCACACCGTCTGTGACGCCGATGGGAACGTCTTGTACTATGAGGGGACAGCCGAGGACATCACCGCCTGGGTTCAGGCCGAAAGAGAGCGTGAGCGCCTGCTGGTGGAAGTGCGGGAACAGGCGCAGCAGATCCAACGCATCATTGATACCGTACCGGATGGTGTGCTCGTGTTGGATGATCAAAATCGGGTGCTGCTCATCAACCCGGCAGGACGGAAGGATTTGCAGGTGCTGACCGATGCCCGCGAGGGTGCTGTCCTGGAATCTCTGGGCGGTCATCCCCTCGGCGAATTTTTGCTCTGGTCGGAAGAACGGTTGTGGCGCGAGATTGAAGCGAACGGGCACACCTTCGAAGTGATCGCGCGTCCTATCCAGGTGAACTCTGAAGCGCCGCACTGGCTGCTGGTCGTCCGTGATGTCACACAGCAGCGCAAGATCGAAGAACACGCCACTCGCCAGCAGCAGTTGGCCGTGATGGGACAAATGGCTGCCGGCATCGCGCACGACTTCAACAACATCCTGGCAGTGATTATGCTCTACAGCCAGATGGCTATGCGCGCGCCCGATTTGTCTGAAAGACTCCGCGAACGGCTCACGGTCATTTATCAGCAGGGACAGCGCGCTTCTGAGCTGATTAACCAAATCCTGGACTTCAGCCGCAGTGCGCCGCTGGACCTACGCCCGTTGGATTTAGCGCCGTTGTTGAAAGAATTGGACAAATTGTGGCAGCGCGCCTTGCCGGAGAATATCCGCATCCATATCGAAGACAATCCAGAGGCGAACTTTGTGGTCAGCGCCGATCCCACGCGGATACGGCAAATGCTGATGAATCTGGTCGTCAACGCGCGCGACGCTATGCCAAACGGCGGCGAGTTGACCGTTCGTCTGGAACATAGCCACTTCCGCGCAGGTGAGGCGCGACCGCTGCCGGAGCTATCTCCCGGGGAGTGGATTCGCATAGCGATCTCTGACACGGGAACCGGCATCCCCGCTGACGTTTTGCCGCATATCTACGAACCGTTTTATACGACCAAGCCCCCTGATCAAGGCACTGGCCTGGGATTGGCGCAGGTCTTCGGCATCGTCGCGCTGCACAAAGGTGCGATTGATGTGCAAACCACGGTGGGCGAAGGGACCACGTTTCTCGTTTATCTGCCTGCCTTGACCCTTATACAACGCCCAGAATCCTCCGGCGCAACCGATGAACTTGTACTGGGCCATCAAGAAACGGTCCTGGTGATTGAGGACAATCCCCACGTGCGCGCTACCCTGGTGGATAGTCTGGCGCAGTTGAACTATCGCGTCATCGAGGCCAGCCAGGGTAAGGAAGCCCTGGCGCTGTGCGAGCGCCGCAAAAATGAGATTGCCCTGGTGTTGAGCGACTGGATCATGCCAGAGATGGGCGGGCGCGAGCTGGTACGCGTCTTGCGGGAGCGTGGTTTTTCCGTCCCTGTCATTGTTCTGTCTGGTCATCCCCTTGACCCGCTTGTGGCTGAACTGCCAGAGAGTGAAATCGTTTGGCTGCAAAAACCTCTCACCTTGGAACACCTGGCTCGCAGTATGGCCGAGGCTCTGGGGTACTAATATCAAGCGAAGGAGTCATTGATGCTCATTCAACAATTCTTTACCCCGAAAATTGCCCACAGTTCGTACATCCTCGCCGGGAGCCAGATCTGCGCCGTGGTAGACCCGCAGCGGGATGTGGATATCTACCTCGACGCCGCCCGCGCCCTGGGTGTGACGATCACGCACGTCCTGCACACCCACCTCCACGCCGACTTCATCTCCGGGCACATGGACCTGGCCCACATCACCGGCGCGACGATCTACGCGCCGGGTGGGGCTGGATCGCATCGCGGGGTATCTGGCGGGTGGGATGTCCGCCTGGGTGACGGCAGGATACCGCACCAGCACAGCCGCACTCATCTCCGCCAATGAGGCG
>DAOUAQ010000150.1:0-16896 GCA_034433375.1 Anaerolineae bacterium
AGATGAACAACTGACAACTGACAACTATCAGACTAGCGACTATCAGACTAGCGACTATCAGGAGGTTTTGTGATGGAAGAGTTCTTTACCATGCAAGAATTCCACGCAGCAGTAGCGGCCATCCGCCGGTCTACATCCATGGAACCTCGCGTAGGGTTGATCCTGGGATCGGGGTTGAACGCATTGGCCGCGTCGGTGGAAGATGCGGTGACGATTCCCTTCGGAGACATCCCGCACTTTCCCGTTTCCACGGTCGAAGGTCACCAGGGACGGCTCGTCTTTGGAATGCTCGAAGGCGTGCCCGCGGTCGTGATGCAGGGCCGCGCGCACTACTACGAGGGCTACAGCATGAACCGCGTTGGCTTGCCCATTCGCGTCATGCGATTGCTCGGCGCGGAGCTGCTCGTCGTGACGAATGCCGCCGGCGGGTTGAATATGACGTACCGGCCCGGCGATGTGATGGTGATCCGCGATCACATCAACCTGATCGGGATGGCCGGCTTGAACCCACTGCGCGGCCCCAATCTGGCCGAATTTGGCCCCCGCTTCCCCAGTATGAACGAGGCTTATGAACCCGCGTTGCGCCAATTGGCTCAGGAAATCGCGCTGCAAGCCGCAATTCCAACGCATCAGGGCGTCTATATGTGCCTCGCCGGGCCGAGCTTCGAGACACCGGCGGACGTGCGCTTTTTGCGGCTCATCGGCGCGGATGCGGTGGGGATGTCCACCGTGCCTGAAGTGATCGCGGCCCGGCACAGCGGGATGCGGGTGCTTGGACTTTCGGGCATCAGCAACACGCTCATCGGCGAAGAAGGCGCGCCGCCGCCCAATCACGAGGAAGTGTTGGCGGCCGGGCGCGTCCTGACGCCCCGTATGGAGACCGTCATTCGTGGGGTGTTGCGCGACTTATGACGGTCGTTCTCACCTGGCTTGGGCGGCAGGCCCTCTGGGTCGGCCTGATTTGCCTGTTGGGCGCGCTAGGATACGTCGTCACCGCTATTTCCACCAAGCGCCGGCGGGATATCGCGCAGTTTTCGTTGGAGCGCGAAGTGTACCAACAGCGACTCACGCGTGCCTGGCTCATGGCGACGCTGTTCCTTCTCCTGGGCGGGGTCGTTCTCGTCGTGCGCGCGTTCGTTGCCCCGCTGATACCGGCGACGCCGTCACCGACGCCCACGCTGGGTGTGGGGCTGTTCACCGTGACGCCGGCCCCGGTCACTGGCACCGGCGCACCCGCCGAAGTCAACCCGGCTTCGCCGCTGACCGCGACGGTTCCCATCACCTCGGTGGTCATCTCGGAGCCACAGACAACGCCGACGGCTATGGTCACAGAAACACCGACGCCCACGCCGCCGGACGTTTATCAGCCCGACTGCCCCGCGCCTGAAGCGCAGTTGACGCTGCCGACGGCGGGCGGCAACCTGTCGGGGGAAGTGCGCGTGGAGGGGACGGCTAACGTCAACGCCTTCTCTTACTATAAATTCGAGGTTCAATTTCCGGGATCGGATACCCCGAATTTTGTCTCGCAATATGATGCCGCGGTGGTAAACGGATTCTTGGGTGTGTGGGACGTGTCGGACCCCAACCGTTATCCGCCGGGCGGGCCGTATCGTTTCCAATTGGTGGTGGTGGACATTTACGGCAACACGACAACGTGTACCGTTCCGGTCAACATCGTCGCACCATAACTAACTACACTTGCTACGTTCAACCTTTAACTTTCAACCTTTCGACCACATAGGAGGGACCTATGCGTATCCGTTCGGCGCGTGAAGAGGATTGGAAAGCCTGTTTGGAATTGGAGATTTCGTATGAGACCGAGTCCGCGTGGCAGATGGAAGCGTTGCGCGATGATGGCGAATGGGGCGCGCGCTTCCGCGAAGTGCGACTGCCACGCAAACAGCGCATCGTCCCTTTCATTGCCCCAGAAACGCGGGTGAAGGGGTGGGCGCGCAGCGATGCCTTCTGGGTTGCCGTTGACCAACGCAAGGTCTTGGGATACCTTACGCTGGCCCTGGCGGCGGAGCGCAGTGAGGCGCGCATCACCGACATGGCGGTAGGCGAGCCGTACCGCCGTCGTGGCATCGCCACAGATTTGCTCAATCATACGTTGGAGTGGTGTCTGCGCAAAGATGTCGAACACGTGATTTTGGAATGTTCCCTCAAAGCGCAACCGGCGATTGGATTTGCGACAAAGCACCGGTTCGTTTTCTGTGGTTTTCAGGATGCTTACTGGCCGGGACAGGAAGTCGCGCTTTTCTTCCGCAAGCGCGTGCGGTAATGGGTTTGCAGCATTTTCTTATCCGGGTGAACGATGTGCTGACCGCCGGTGTAGCGGCCACAGCTTTCGCGTTGATGTTGTATCTCTTCTTCTACAACCGCGAGAGCCGCGTCGCCAGCGCCTTCAGCGGGCTGCTGGCCTGTGTCATCATCGTTTACGTCGTTGATCTCCTGCCGCCCAACGGCGCCGATGCCGGTGTGGCCTGGACACTGATGCGTCTTCAGTGGATAGGCATTGCCTTTACCCCGCCATTTTACATCGAATTCGTGCGTTCCATCCGTTTGTCGGTGCTGGAAGATCGTTTTCCCGGCTGGCTGCGCTTGGTGATTTTCCTCATCAGCGGGCTTGTCGCTGCTCTGGCCTTGTTCACCGACCTCGTCGTTTACGACGGCATCGTGTCTGTTGGCGCTATACATTTGCGGCACGGCCCGCTGTTTTATCCGTTTGCCGTTATCTTTATCGGCGTTGCCCTGTGGGGACTGCGCGAGACACTCGCTGCGCGCCGGCGTTGTTACACGCGCGCCGCGCGCCGCCGCATGGCCTATCTGCTGATGAGCTTTGTCGCGCCAGCGATGGGCGTGTTCCCTTACCTGTTGCTGATTGGTTGGCCGGCGCGGCTGACGGAGACGTTATTCTGGAGCGTGCTCATTGTCGGGAACGTTGGCGTCGCCACGATGCTGGCGTTGATGGCCTATAGCGTGGCCTTTATCGGCGCGCTGACCCCCGACCGGGTCATCAAACATCGCCTGGTGCGTTTTCTGCTGCGCGGCCCGCTGACGGCCATCGTGGCGTTGGGCATGTTTGGCATCGGGATGACGTTGGAACCGGTGTTGGGTGTGCGCCAGTACACACTTTCCTTGATGGTCTTCGCCGGGAGCGTGATTGCCATGCAGTTGGCGGTCGAACTGGCGAAGCCGTTGATTGACCTGGCGCTCTACCGCGAGGGCCGCGCCGAGGTAACGCGCATCCAGGAATTGAGCCAGCGGCTGTTGACGACTGCCGACCTGCGACAATTTCTGGAGAATGTCCTGGCAGCGATGTGCGAGATCATGCGCAGCAATGGCGGGTTTCTCGCTATGCTGGATCATGGCACGCTGAATTGGGACATTCGCTGCAACCTGACCGTTTCGCCGGAGGATCTAAACAACATCCCGCTGGATGAAGTCGCGCAGGCGCAACAACAGGATCGGGTGATTGTCTGGGACGGCTACTGGGTGCTCGTCATCCGCGACAAAGTTGGGGATGCCATGCTCGGACTGGTCGGTTTGCGGTCGCCGGAGGTCGCGTTGCCGCTCACCCCTGAGCAGGAAGCGTTGGTGGACGAATTGCTCGCGCAGGCCAGCGCGGCGTTGGAAGATCGGCGCTTGCAGCACGTCGTGTTTGGCGCGTTTTCGCCGCTGTTCCCCGAATTGACCGACATCCAGCGCCGCGGCAGTATGCTGCGTTACGCTGGCGAAGCCGTCACCGGGTTCCCTTTGACCGAGTCGCCCGAACTGCCGCAATGGGTTCACGATGCGCTGGCCCATTATTGGGGCGGCCCGCGCCTGACCGAGAACCCACTCCTCGACCTGGAAGTGGTCAAACGCGCCGCCGCCGATTACGACGGCAACGCTGTCAAGGGACTACGGGTTGTCCTCGCGGACGCCATCGAGCATCTGCGGCCCGATGGCGAGCGCAAGTTGACAGCACCGGAATGGCTGTTATACAATATCCTGGAAATGAAGTTCCTTCGCGGCCACAAAGTCCGTGAAGTGACGATGCGTCTGGCGGTCAGCGAATCGGATCTGTACCGCAAACAACGCATCGCCATCGAAAACCTGGCTGAGATCATTGCATTGATGGAAGAAGAAGCCTACAATGGTCATAGCGCATTGCCCAATGCAATGAGTAACGGGCAAAGCCATTCATAAACGGCGTTTCAGAAGCCAGTCTGGCGAGCGTCATGCCTGGCAAAAGGAGTGACAGTATGGATCGTTACGTTCCCCCCCACACTCAGCCGTGCGAGAGTTATTGGGACACCATTCTGGAGGAAGGCCCGCTCAGCTTTAGCCATACGAGCGGCGCATGGGAGTGGGTCGAAGTGCCGGACGTCCCGATGGCTGTCTGGGATGAGGCGCGGCAGCTCTACCGGGCGCACACAATTCTGGAATTGGTCATTGACGGGTTCAACCGTGGGGGGCTGATGGCGCATTGGAAAAGCATCGAATGTTTTGTCCCGGCCTCGCATCTGGTTGATTACCCTTTCCCTGCCGATCCAACTGCCCGCGAGAAGTGTTTTGAGGCTTACATCGGCAAGCCGCGGCGCCTCTGCATCATCGAAGTAGAACCGACGCGCAGTCGCATCCTTCTATCTGAGCGCCAGGTGGCGGAGTGCGAATTGATGCGGCCTGAATGGCCGGACTGGTTATGTGTGGGCTATACCTGCTCAGGCAAAGTCACCAGCGTGCGTCCGTTTGGCGCTTTCGTTGATATTGGCCCGCTGGAAGGCATGGTGCATATCTCCGAGATTTCGTGGGGCCGGGTGCGCCATCCCCAAGACTTTCTGGAACCGGGGCAGGATGTGCGCGTCAAAATCCTCAACATTGACCTGGAACACCAGCGTGTCGGTCTGAGCCTGAAACGATTGCGCGCGAATCCGTGGATGTCGGTGCATGCGCGCCTCAAAGTAGGCGACGTACTTGCTGGAACCGTCGCCAGTATTGAGCGGTTTGGCGTTTTTGTGGAACTGGTGGATGGACTCGAAGGCCTACTCCACATCTCGGAGTTGGAGAACGCCGCCCCCCCCGAAGCCTTGCAGCGCGGCTTTAGCATTGGACAAAACGTGCTGGTGCGCGTCCTGGAAATTGTGCCCGATGAACACCGCATCGCGTTAGGGCTGGTGGACGGGAGGGCCGCGTATGCCGCAGCGTAAATACGCCGCGATGGCTCAACCGCGCAGCAGCAGCCGGAAAACAACCACCCGCGGTAAAGCGACTGCGCCTAAACCACCAGCTCTGGCCGTTTTCGCCAAGATCGGCCAGGTCTTGTGGGGATGGGCGAAAGGGCCCACCGGGCAGCAACTCCTGGCCGTGGCGCTGATCCTCTTTGGGTTGCTGACACTCGTTGCCATCTCCGGGAAGATCGAAAGCGTCAATTCGGGCGTGTTGATCCGCGGGTGGGTGCGGTTCCTCGTATTTGCCTTCGGTTGGGGCGCTTACCCGACCGCCGCTTTGATCGTCGGACTGGGTTTGCTGTGGCTGCGCCACCTGGTGCATCGCCCAATGACCTGGCGCTGGCGACCTGTGCTGGGGTTCGAGCTATCGCTTATCGCCCTGCTGACGCTCACCGCGACCCTGATCACGCAGCGCAGTTGGGGCCTGGTCGAGTCGGGCAGAGGGGGCGGTCTGGTCGGTTGGGCATTCTACGTGCTCTTGAACGACGCGCTTGGCGCATTGATCACCGGTTTCGTGATGGTTCTGGTGTTGCTGGTGGGGTTGGCGCTGGCGTTCGACGTCACCAAAGAAGACCTGCGGCTCTTCACACAGCGTCTCGTTGAAGTAGTCTCTGCGCTGCGTGTCCGTCAACTTCCTGCAGCGCCGGGGGAAACGACAGCACAGACCTCTTCCAGCATTGCCGTTTCTCCCGTCCCCAGACGCCAGGAAGCCCCCAAACCGGCAACGCCCGCGCCGGCACCTGCACCGGAGCCGGTTGTGCCCCCGCTGCAATCACAAGCGGCGCCAAAAGCGCAGCCGGCCTCTACCGAGCCAGCCCCGGCTACGCCACGTGACCTCGCCTTGCCGCCGCTCACCCTGCTCAAAGAAGCGCGCCGCGCCGGCACAGACCCGGAAGACATCCGCCGCAAAAGCCGCATCATCGAAGAGACGCTGGCGCAGTTCGGCGTCCCCGCGCAGGTGACAGAAGTGCGGCCCGGCCCGACGGTCACGCAGTTTGGCGTCGCGCCGGGCTACATCAGCCGGGGCGCGGATGGCGAAGAGCAGCGCAAAGTGCGCGTCAGCCAGATCGCCTCGCTGTCGGACGACCTCGCGCTGGCGCTGGCCGCGAAATCCCTGCGCATCGAAGCGCCGGTTCCAGGGCGCGCGGTGGTCGGCATCGAAGTGCCCAATGCCGACATCAGCCTCGTGTCGCTGCGCTCGGTGCTGGAAAGCGAGAATTTCCGCAAATGTGGCAAACCGTTGTGCTTCGCTGTGGGGTTGGACGTGGCCGGGTCGGCGATTGTGGCAGATTTGTCGGCAATGCCGCACCTGCTCGTCGCCGGGACGACGGGCAGCGGCAAGAGCGTGTTTGTCAAGGCGCTCGCGGCCAGCCTGATGATGCACAACTCGCCGGACGTGTTGCGTCTGGTCGCCATTGATCCCAAGATGGTCGAATTGAGCCATCTCAATGGGTTGCCGCACCTGCTAGGCCGGGCTGAATCCGACATGGAAAACATCATCCGGGCATTGCGCTGGGTTGCCCACGAGATGGATCAACGCTACAAGCTCTTCTCCGCCACCGTCGCGCGCAATCTGGACGACTACAACCGCAAAATGGCGCGCAAAGGTGAGGCGACGCTGCCCCGCATCGTCGTGCTCATTGACGAACTGGCCGACTTGATGATGTCCACACCGGAGGAGACCGAGCGCACACTCACCCGCATCGCGCAAATGGCCCGCGCCACCGGCATCCACCTGGTCGTCGCCACGCAGCGCCCCAGCACCGACGTAGTGACGGGGCTGATCAAGGCTAACTTTCCCGCGCGCGTGAGCTTTGCCACCACCAGCAACGTGGACTCGCGCGTCATCATTGACACACCGGGCGCCGAGTCACTGCTCGGGCGCGGCGATATGCTGTTTTTGCCGCCGGATGCGTCAGCGCCGCTGCGCGTGCAGGGCTGCTACATCTCCGACCATGAACTGGACGCCATCATCCACTTCTGGCAGAAGAGCGCCGGCGCGACCCCGGCCAAACCGCCCTGGGAGGCGTTGACTGAGGCCAAAGGCCCCGATTCGCTGCGGATGGACGGGCAGCCGGAGGACGCCGATTTATTGGATCGCGCGGTTACGCTCGCCAAGAGCCACGGGCGGATTTCGACCTCCGGTTTGCAGCGGCAACTGCGTATCAGCTACCCGCGCGCCGCCCGGTTGATGGAAGAGATGGAGCGCATGGGCCTCGTCGGCCCGCAGGAAAGCGCCGGGCGCAAGCGCAACGTCATCCTCGGCGGCGATGACGATATTTGAGGTGGATTCTTCTGATAATGTTGTTTTGCATTTTACTTCTGGCGCATTTTGTGCTACACTCTCCTTAGAAAAGTCGGATAGTCTTTAGTCAGATAGTCTTTAATCGGATAGTCCATTGGATCTGTTGACCACAAGACTGGCGGACTGACGACGGCGCGACTATTTTTGGAGAGAGGAGCCAACGCAGGTGGACAACCGCTTAACTGTTCTCAACGAGGTCTTGCAGTTTTTGCGAAGATTTCAGCGAGTAGAGGGTTTGGCGCAGGAAAGCCTCGCTTATATCGCCCAGTTAACCGGTTGGTCAGGCATAGCCCTGTTAGCGCCGGATTACGATGCGGGTGTCGTGCGCGTGATGGCTTCCGCCGGACTTTTGGCTCCACCGCTTGATGCGAGTGCGTCTGCTCACCATCCACACATTGCGACGGCGCTGCAAACCAAAGCCCTCGATTATGCGTCGGACGTACCCAGCGCTGCGCTGCTGTTCCCCCAGACGGTTGATGGTTGCGGCGTCGTGGTTGTGCCGCTGAAGCGCGGTGAGTGGGTGCATCTGTTACTTTACATCGTGCATGACCAACCGGACGCCCTGGACGACGAAGCGCGCTTGTTGGCAGAGTCGTTGGGCGAAGCGCTCTCGCTGGCCTTGCAGAATGTTCAACTCTACACCACCCTGCAGCAAGAAGTTGCAACGCGCCAGCATACCGAGGATCGCTTCTGGGCGACAACACGCAAGACGGAGACGTTGTATTTCGTCAGCCGCGCGCTCATTGACTCGCGCAAACTCGATGACAGCTTACCGGCGCTATTGAACAGCCTTGCCAGCGCCCTACACGCCGATCAGACATGGCTACTGCGGTGCGATCTGACGAACCAGCAGATCACCGACCTGCTGGTGGGCGGGGCAGAGCCCCCCCCCTTCCCCACACTCAGTTTCGACGCTGCTACAGTGGGTGTGGTCGGCGAAGTAATGCGCGAAGGCCGGCCCATTTTCCTTTCCAAAGAGGCGTTGGCTTCACGTATGCGCGTGGATGGACGGCCGTGGTACGTGGATGAAGCGGGAGGGGCGGTGGCCATCGCGCCATTGCTCGCGCGCGATCAGCCCTGCGGCGTGCTTATGGCGGTCAATCGCCCCGACCGGCGGGATTTCACGCAGCCGGACGTTGACTTGCTGATGGCGACTGCCGCGCAAATCGTCACCGCGATGCAAAACGCGCAGCTCTTCCAGACGATCACGGAGGAACGGGAACGTCTGCGTACAGTCGTCCAATCCAGCCGCGATGGTGTGATCTTGCTTGGCCTTGATCTGCGAGTATTGGTCGTCAACAAACCGGCGCTGCGCTTTCTGGGATTGGCAGGCGAACCGGGAATGTGGGTGGATCACGCGCTGTGGGATGCCATCAACCAATTGCGCGAACATTCGCCGCACGTCGTCAAGATCATTCTGGACGAGATGCGCCGCGTCCGCTCTGGCGCAGAGCAATCGCACGAGGGCGAAACCAAAATTGGCTTGCGGACGATTCAGTGGTTGAGTTGGCCGGTGCGCGGCGTTGAACAGCCTTTGGGGCGGCTCTTGATGCTGCGTGACGTCACCGAAGCCCGTTTCCTGGAGCAATTCCGCGAAGACTTGACGCACACGATGGTTCACGACCTGCGTAACCCTCTGACGGGCATCCACGCCGCCCTGACCTTGCTAGCGCGGAGCGCCGGCGCATCGCTGCTGGAGGGACAGCGGCGTGTGGTTGATATCGCGCTCGTCAGCACCGAGCGGATGGTCAAACTGGTCAACGCCATCCTCGACATCAGCCGTTTGGAAACCGGGCAAATGCCGTTGACGCCCACTGTTTTCCGCTTCTCTGACCTGGTGAGCGATCTGGAAGAAATCCAAAGGCCGCTGGCGAGCGAGCACGACCTGCATTTTGTCAATCAAGTGCCCGAAAACGCCCCGCTGGTGCGGGCCGACAAAGACTTGATTGAGCGCGTGCTGCAAAATCTGATCGGCAACGCCCTGAAATTCACGCCCGCCGGCGGAGAAGTGGCTGTGGCGGCGGAGGTTGAACCCGAAATACCGGATAAACTTCGCATTTCTATTTCCGACACCGGGCCGGGCATTCCCCTCGAAATCAGGCGCAATCTTTTCACCAAATTTGTGGCCGGACAGCAGATCGAACGCGGGAGTGGTCTCGGTCTGGCTTTCTGCCGGATGGTTCTGGATGCGCACGGCGAACGAATTTGGGTCTCCAAAACATCGGAGCAGGGCACCACGTTCACGTTTACGTTGCCTCTGGCCGGTTCGTCTTTGTAGCGATCATCCCCCCATTGCTTGAGGAGGCACATGAGCATCTCGCTGTTACCCAGACAGATGGAAGACATCCACACATTGCTCCATTCACTGGACTGGCACGCGGTCGGCTACGAAGTAGAGCAGGAGACACAGGCCCGGCTGGTCATCGTCGGCCCGGTGAACAGCGGCAAATCAACGCTCTTTAATCGTCTGCACGGGCGGAAAATGTCGGCAGTGAGCGCCGTACCCGGCACGACGAAGGGCGTCGTTGAGCATCCCATCGGCCCGTTTTTGTTAGTGGACACGCCCGGCTTTGGCGAAGTGTGGGGCATTGACCGCGCCGAAATCGCCCGCGAGGCGACCGCCGGCGCGGATTTGATCTTACTGCTCCTGGATGCGGCAGCCGGCGTGCGCCAGAGCGACCACGACCTCTACACGACCCTGCGCGGGTTGCAGCGTCCGGTGATCGTCGCCCTGAACAAAGCCGACCTGGTGAAAAAAGATCTGCCGTGGATTTTGGAGAACGCCGAGAAGCTCCTCGGCGTGCGCCCCACCCCGGTCTCCGCGCAGACCGGGATGGGGATCGTGGAGGGATTGCTGCCGGCGATTTTGAGCGCGCAGCCGGCGGTCGCGGTGGCGATGGCGCGCGCGCTCCCCGACGTGCGCGGGCACATCGTCAACCGCATCGTCCGCCGGACCGCCTGGATGAATGCGCTGATCTCGCTACAACCGGTTCCCGGTCTCGACATCCCCCTGCTGTTGGCCTCGCAAACGCGGATGGTGTTGCGCATCGCTGCGGCTTACGGCGAATCTATGAACATCTCCCACGCCCGCGAGCTGCTAACAACGATGGCCGGCAGCCTGCTCTCGCGCTATCTGGGATCGCAGGCCGCCAAATTTGTCCCCGGTCTGGGGTGGATTGTCTCGGCGGCGATTTCGGCGGTCAGCACGTGGGGCATCGGCCAGGCCGCGCGGCGGTATTTCGAGGCGGGACGCTCAATCAAAGGGCCGGAGCTGCGCGGCTTGTACCGGCAGATGCGCGCCCTTGCGCCCAAGCGCCTGTTCCGTCGTCGCGCCACAGAAGCTGACATTGCCGGGGAAATCCCGCCGGAAGCCGTGGAGCCTGACACTGTTGCATGAAAGGCAGGGTATTTCATGGAGGCTGATCTTCCCGGGGCTGTCAATGTTGATACTGCCAACGCGGAAGCCTTACGCAAGGTTCAAGCGCAACAGCGCAACCACCTTATCATCGTTGCGGCGGTGACGCTGGTTGTGGGCATGTTGATCGGCAAGTTCGCCATGGGTGACGAGGCATCGCGCGCCAACGTCCTGCTGACCCCACCGCCCTACTGGGGGCAAGTGTGCGTCCCTGCTAAATATGATGGTGAAACTTCCTTGCCCTTGCCCACCGCCGCTGCGCAAGCGCTGCGCATCTACATCACCGGCGCGGTGAAGCGGCCCGGCGTTGTCGCCGTACCGGCGGGCAGCCTGTTGGCCGATGCCGTGCAAGCCGTCGGCGGCGCAACTGCCGACGCCGATCTGGAAAGCATCAATCTAGCCGCGCCGCTGTCCGACAACCAACACATCACCGTGCCGCGTCTCGTGGCTACTGCCACCCCCAGGCCGGCGGCTGTGGCTACCATCGCACCGTCCACCGCACGGGTGAACATCAACACGGCAACCGCCGCCGATTTGGAGACGTTGCCGCACATCGGCCCGGCGCTGGCGCAGCGCATCATCGCCTACCGCGAGGCCAACGGCCCGTTCCAGCGCATCGAAGACCTGCAGAATGTCGAAGGTATCGGGGAGGCGCGCTACAACGACATCGCGCCGTTGATTACGGTGAAGTAAGAGATAAGAGGCAAGAGATAAGAGGCAAGAGATAAGAGGCAAGAGGCAAGAGATAAGAGGCAAGAGGCAAGAGGTAATATTGGCTAGGACTCTCGCTGATTCGCTCATTCGCTCATTTGCTCAGTGGAGTTTTTATGTTCGGATCATTCTTGACGTGGTATGTGACGATGCAATGCTTCGCGCTGGCGGGGCTGCCGCTGGCGTTTGCGTGGCTGCGGCGGCTGCCGTCGCGGGGGTATGCCGTGGCGAAGGCGCTAGGGCTGCTGCTCGCCGGTGTGGTCTTTTGGTGGGGCGGCATCATCCACGTCTGGGAGAACACGACATCTGCCGTACTTGTCGCTGTGGGCGTCGTTTTTGTTGTAGGATTGTGGGCCATACGACGGCAGTGGGCGGAGGTGCGTCCGTGGTGGCGGGAGCACCGGGGTTTTGTCCTCACGACGGAGATATTGTTTTTTGCCGCTCTCCTTTTATGGACGGGGGTGCGCGCCTCGCAGCCGCAATTGGAGACGGCCGGCGGCGAAAAGTGGATGGAGATCGCGTTCCTCAACGCGATCTTGCGGGCGCCGCAGGTCCCACCGCACGATCCCTGGCTCTCTGGTTATACGCTTTCTTACTACTATCTGGGCTACTTTCTGTTGGGGATGCTCACGCGGGTGGCGGCGCTCCCGGCGACAGTCGCCTTCAACCTGGGCTGCGCGGGCTGGTTCGCGCTGGCGGCGGCAGGCGCTTACGGCGTCGTCTACGATCTGTTGGAACGGCGCGCCGTACTTCGCTCATTGCTCGCGCCGCTGCTTCTGCTCCTGACCGGCAACGCTGAAGGACTGCTGGAAGTACTGCACGCGCGCGGCCTGTTCTCAGCCAAATTCTGGGCATGGTTAGACATCCGCAATCTCAACGCCGCGCCGCAGCCGCCGTTTTCCTGGAAGCCCACGCGCTTCTTCTGGTGGTGGCAGGGATCGCGGGTGCTCACCGATTACGCGCCCTGGGGCGACCGCATCGAGATCATTGACGAGTTCCCCGCATTCAGCTTCACGCTGGGCGATATGCACCCGCACGTCCTGGTGCTGCCGTTCGTGCTGCTGGCGGTCGCACTCGCCTTGAATCTGTACCGGACGCTGCATGAAAAGGAGTTCAGCGCCACCTGGTGGATGCGCTTTACACCGTTGATCAGCTACGCGCTGGTGTTGGGCGCGCTCGGCTTTATCAATACGTGGGACTTCCCTATCTACTGGGCTTTGCTGGTAGGCGGGATCATCCTGGCGCGTTACGCGCGCGTGACGCCGGACTCAGAGGAGACGCGGCGTCCGTGGCAGCAGGTTTTCAACGTTGTGTGGGCCACGCTGCCCGAAGGCTTTGTCCTCGGCGTGCTCAGCATACTGCTATATTTCCCATTCTGGTACGCCTTGCGCTCGCAGGCCGGGGGCGTGCTGCCTAACCTTTTTAACGCCACCCGCTGGCCGCAGTTTGTCGTAATGTTCGCGCCGCTGTTAGTTCCCATGCTCGGCGTGATTGTCAGCGCCGCGCGTGAGGCCGAGGTGAAAGTGTGGTGGGCATTGGCCGGGGGCGTGGGGCTGGTGGTCGCCATCGCGCTGCTGGGGCTGGTGGTAGGCGCCGGCGCGGCCTATCCCTACCTGCAGAGCGTCCTGCGCGGCGAACCGATCCAGGGCCTTTCGATCACACCGGAGATGGTCATCGAGGGCATCCAAACGCGCTGGATGCAACCCTGGGTAGGCCTGGCGCTGGCGTCAGGTGTGGTCGCCGTCGTCTTGGCGCTCTTTAGTCGTCAGTCGTCAGTTCTCAGTCGTCAGTCCGCAGTCGTCAGTCCGCAGTCCGCAGTCTCTAGTCTCGAATCCGTGCCCACTCCCCACTCCTTACTCCCTACTCCCTACTCCTTACTCCCTACCCCCCACTCCTTCCCCGCCCACCTCGTCCTCATCGGCCTGCTGCTCACGCTGGCGCCGGAGTACGTCTATCTCAAGGACGTCTTTATGGCCCGGATGAACACCATCTTCAAGTTCTACTTTCAGGCGTGGGTGATGTGGAGCCTGGCCGGGGCGTGGCAGCTTGCGCTATGGTTTGAGCCACATCCTGCGCGGGCGAAATCGCCGGGCTGGCGGTATGGTGCGACGGTCGTTTCCTGTCTGTTGATCGCCGTTGGCCTGGTCTACACGGCTCTGGCCGTGCCCGCGCGCGCCGAAGAACACGGCAAGCCGGGAACGTTAGACGGCGCAGCATGGCTGGCGACGTCCAGACCAGGCGACTATGCCGCCATTCAGTGGCTCAATGCGAACGTCCCGGGCGCGCCGGTCATCGTCGAAGCGCCAGGCGACCAGTTCCGCGCCTACGTCTACGAGGGGCGCGTCTCGGCGCTCACCGGCTTGCCGACCGTCCTGGGATGGGCGGGGCATCAACGCCAGTGGCGCGGCAACTACGACGAACCTGCACGCCGCGAGAAAGACCTGGAAACCCTCTTCACCACCCTCGACCAGACCCTAGCGCAGGCGATCCTGACGCGCTACGACGTGGCCTACATCTACATCGGCCCCGTCGAGCGCGAGCGTTATCCTGCCGACGGGCTGGCGAAATTCGCTGAAATGTTCCCGGCGGTCTACGAGAGCGCGGATGTGATGATTTATCAGGTAGGGTGGTAACTTCGGACGAAAGATCATTGAATTCTTTGTTCAGGAGGAAATTTTATGCAACATCGTGAAGGTTTTTTGCAAGGCGTGCGCAACGCGAAAATTTACTATCAAGCCTGGTTGCCAGAAGCGGAATGTAGGACTGTGCTTTTGGTCGTCCACGGGTTGGCGGAGCACAGTGGGCGGTACATGAACGTCGTCAACCACTTCGTCCCCCTCGGCTATGCCGTCTACAGCCTCGATCACATCGGGCATGGCAAATCCGAGGGGACGCGCGTCTACGTAGAGCGTTTCGCCGACTACACGGAGACGCTCAAGAGCTACTTCGACCTGATCCGCCTGGAAAACCCCGACAAGCCGGTCTTTCTAGTCGGGCACAGCATGGGCGGGCTGATCGGCGCGTTCTACCTGCTCGAACACCAGGCTGAACTGGCGGGCGCGGTGCTCTCCGGGCCGTTGGCAAAAGTGCCGGACAACACTTCTCCGGCGATTGTCTTTATGGGAAAACTGCTTTCGAAGCTACTGCCCAAAACGGGACTGTTGGGATTGGACGCCCAGGGCGTCAGCCGTGATCCCGCCGTCGTGCAGGCTTATGTGAACGATCCTCTCGTGTATACCGGCAAGACCACGGCGCGCCTCGCAGCGGAACTTGTCGGCGCGGTGCAACGCCTCAATGGTGAAGCGGCGACGATCACTTTACCCCTGCTCATCGTACAAGGCGGCGCGGACAAGCTGGTTGATCCGGCAGGCGCGAAACTGTTGTACGATACGGTCAGCTCCGGCGATAAGACGCTCAAAGTCTACGAGGGGTTCTATCACGAGGTCTTCAACGAGCCGGAGCGCGCGCAGGTTTTGGGTGACGTGGAGGCGTGGTTGGAACAAAAACTGTAAAAAACTTGCACTTTCAGCATTTTGGTGCTATAGTAGAGTCAATCAACACAGAGAGAGCAATCTGATGCGATACAGTCAAAGCCAATTCACCCTTTCGGTTACAGTCCTCCTTATCCACAGGAGGTAACGCCGTTTGGGTGCGCATTGACTTGCGTCTGAAACCTGGTCTTTCTAAAAACGCCTCCCAAACGGGGGGCGTTTTTTCATGGGATGGTTGCGCGAGTTGGCAACTCGCCCTACAAGAATTGTGATGTCGCAGGAGTATGAAATGGAGAAGACAACTCAGCATAATCAGGAGGTGTTTCCCCGGACGCCCGCAGTAACGGCGTCCGGCGACCTCGCGTTGTGGATTGCAGATTTGTTGATTGGAGATTGGTTGATTGTCAATTCATAACACGAGGAGATGAAAGGATGAACACCGAAACTGACAACTATATCCCCTGGGACATCGAGAACGACTGGCGCGAGCGTTGGGCGCAAGAGCAAACGTACCGCACGCCTGTGCCTCACGCCGGACAGAAAACCTACTATTGCCTGGACTTCTTCCCCTACCCTTCGGGGGCCGGGCTGAGCGTCGGGCATGGACGCAACTACGTGCCTAGCGACGTCATTGCCCGCTATCACCGGATGTGCGGGGAGGCGGTGCTGCACCCCATGGGCTGGGACGCCTTCGGCCTGCCCGCCGAAAACGAGGCGATGAAGCGCGGCAGCCATCCCGCCGAAAGCACCGCACACTACGCCGCCAACTACCGCCACCAACTGGATCTGCTAGGCTGCTCCTACGACTGGAAGCGCGAATTCACCTCCGCCGATCCCGCCTTCTACCGCTGGAACCAGCACTTCTTCCTGATGCTGTACGAGAAGGGGCTGGCCTACCGCGCCGAAGCTCCCGTCAACTGGTGCGAAAGCTGCCAGACCGTGCTGGCCGCCGAAGAGATCGAGGACGGCGACTGCTGGCGCTGTCACAACCCCGTCGTGCGGCGCAAACGCAAGCAGTGGTACATCCGCGTCACCGCCTACGCCGAAGAGCTATCCGCCGACCTGGCGCGCCTGGACTGGCCCGAGCACATCCTGGCGATGCAGCGGCACTGGATCGGGCGGAGTGAGGGGGTAGAGATACAGTTGCAAGTTGAAAGTTACAAGTTGAAAGTTGAGAGTCACATGGCTTCCCACAACCCAATCACCAATCCCCAATTACCAGTTACCAATCCCACAATCACCGTCTTCACCACCCGTCCCGACACCTTCTTCGGCGTGACGTTCGTGGCGCTGGCGCCGGAGCACCCGCTGGCCGAGAGTATCTGCTCGCCAGAGCAGCAAGAGGCTGTCCGCGCCTACATCCGCGAGGCGGAAAACCGCTCCGATCTGGAACGGCATACCCGTGAACCCGACGGCGTTCCCACCGGCGCTCATGCTGTGCTACCCGGGGGGGCGCGGGTCCCCATCTTCGTCGCCGATTACGTACTGGCCGAGCACGGCTCCGGCGCGATCATGGGCGTTCCAGCGCACGACACGCGCGATTACGCCTTCGCGCAGAAGTACGGCCTACCGGTGAAGGTTGTCATCGCGCCGCCTGCCGGTGCGGATACGATTGAGCTGCCCTACACCGAACCCGGCGTGATGATCCACTCCGGCGACTTCGACGGCATGGATTCAGTCGTTGCGCAAGACGCCATCGCGGATTGGCTGGCGGCGCAGAGGGCGGGGCAACGCGCCATCCACTATCGCCTGCGCGACTGG
>DAOUAQ010000151.1:0-14992 GCA_034433375.1 Anaerolineae bacterium
GATTGTGTCATAAGACCTCCAAATTCATACACCGTCAAGATGCCAGGTTCGCCAAGCGCTAGTCTGGCACACTTGGCAGGCAGGATAGACCGATCATTCCAACTCTAATGAGGTAATGTTGGTGTTACAACTACCTTATCATCCAGATAGGCGTCTACGAGCTGACCGAGAGCGTGTTCCAACCGCCGAAAAGAGGGAGAACGTTCACGCACTGCGTCAAAATCGAGTACAGCCGTCATCTTCACTTGATCGCGTGTCGGAAGATACTTTTGATCAGAAGGTAGCCGATCACTGATCCATTCTTTGACACCGACCAGGGATTCTACATCACCCTCAAAGATGAGAGCTTGAGGTAAACCGATTGCCCGCCCTACAGTTTCCAAATTAGCCAAAAACCAGGCCTCATATTCCCAACGCACAACAACTATGACCACGGGACAGGGTGGATTTATGGCGCGTACCCTATCCGCTAGATAATTGGCGAAGCAGGGAGCACAATCATCTTCAAGGATTCTACGCTTACACAACGCCAATGCGGCATCATTGTCTATAAGCACCAGAACACCAGTACAACCTTCTTCCTTGAGTGCGTAACGCACATAATTTTCAATGCCATCTTCTGTCGTTAATCTGTTACACCCCCCGGCATTTTTGGGTTTCACGATGATGAAATCACGCTCGTCATATCCCAATCGCTCACGCAGCAAGCGACGCAGAAGCATAGGCACAGATTCAAGCTCTCCGTCGTCTTCGACAATCGGCACGATTTTCAGCATAGCGCCTACTCCTGAAAAGCTTGTGATGCAGGCCGTAATCCTTCAATTCGATGAAGTTCTCCGGCAGTAAATAGCTGTTCCCGAACGGCTTCAAGTTGCGACTCAGCGATCGTCCCAATGATTGTGACCCCACGTGGCGTGCGTTCTATCGCCCGCAACGATGTCACATCAAAGCGCGTGATCAAATCGGGGCTATGCGTAGTCATGACAATTTGGGTCCGCAAACTTGCTTCCTGCAATGCCTCAGCCAGAACTGCGACCGCCCCCGGATGTATCGCAGTTTCCGGTTCCTCAATAAATACCACAGTAGGCGCTTGCAGTTGATAGACAGCCAGGAGAATACCAAGCACTTGAAGCGTGCCGTCAGACATGCTGGCAGCCTGGAAACGCAGATTTTTATGTCCCTCGAACGACTCTCGAAAATAGAGTGTTAGGGTATGTCCTTCTTCCTCTGGCGTAATGCCTTCAATACTCGTCACAATTCTGGAAACCGTATCTACCACCCGCGCATAATAGCGTCTATTTTTCTCTTGCAATGTTCGGAGAACGCTGGCAGCATTACTTCCATCCGAAACCATACGGTCTCCCGGCCTTGGTTCTTGCAGCACCCGCATGACATCAGGAACGACATCATAAAAGAAGAAACCCGTCAAAGCATCATACATGGGGGAGAAAAACTCATAACTTGCCATCAACGGCAGTGTCAACCGCACCCCGGTAAAGCGAGGTTCGATACCAGCAATTGAGGCTTTCCATGTCGGAGGCGACTTTCGACCATCACGGTCTCTTGCTACGGCAAAAGAGAAATACTCTTTTGTTCGCTCAGGTCCGACAAACATCTCACAGGTTTCTTCAGCAATATAAAACTCGGCGCGCTCTCCCTGTGTCTCAGTTTGGAATTTGACAAAATACTCCCCTGAAAACAGCTCCGGCGCGCGAGACTGGATATGCACCTCAATTGACATGGCATTAGGACGATTCCCGGTTTGTGTGAGCACAGCTTTGATTCCACCACGCTCCCGAAAGGCTTCTTGGGGGGAGTGATGAAGCGCCTGCTGTAGAAATCGCATCGCTTCCACAAACGAACTCTTCCCACTGCCATTTGGCCCGACCAGCACAGTCATGGGATCTAAATCCATCGCTGCGTTTTCTAAACCACGAAATCCACGCACAACCACACGCGTGAGCAAAGCGTCTGAAAGTTGACTCATCACCATCCTCCTAATGTCGGCTGCATAACCGATGGTACATTGGATTGCCCTTTTCCCCATGCCACCAGGGCTTCCAATAAGGCGCGCTCTTTTGTCTTGGCAGCAGCCATTTCCAACACGGCCTGCGCTACGGCCCAGAAAAGGTCATTTTGGACCAGCCCACGGTCGGCAACGTAAGCACGCAGTTTTCCGGTATCTCCCGAAGCCCACACCCACATCAAGCGATGCAGCATGTCCACCAACGGCAACCCGCCGCCGGGATGCGGATTGCCCAAGTCGAGGCGCGTGCGCTCCTCCCACTTTGCCAGGCGCAGGTCGCTGCCCCCGGCGTTGACGAGGAACCCGCGCGGGCCGCGCAGTTCGTTCAGGTCGAGGCCGTAACCCTGCGAGAGGAGAATGGCTTCGCCCACCGGCGCGCCCTCCATGCCGAAGTGGCTGCGGTGGATGAGGTAGTAGCGCGTCCACTCGTCCAGGCCCTCGGTGGAGTGGCCCTTGAGGATTTGGCCCAGCGCGAAATCGGCGACCAGGCGACGCACTTCTTTGAGGAACTCGCTTACGGTGAACGGCGTCCCGTCGAGACGGCGCACCGACTCGTAGGCGGAGTAGGCTTCCAGCGCCGGGCCGACCGCCGCCCAGACGAAGTCCGGCCCACTGATACCGATGTCCCAGAAATAGCGCAACCGCTCGGTGACGCGCTCCTGCATCGCCCGCCGCACCGCGCCGTAACGCCCCACGCCGGCGTCCGCAGGACGTTTGCGGCAGACCATCCAGATAGAGGAAGCAAGGGCAGCGGTTTCCATCGCACGAGCACGGTTACTCATTTCAGTATCAAGAGGCCATGAGGCAATAATAGTGAAACCTGACTGAATCATTGCATTGATCAACGTTTCCCAGGCATCTGGCTCCTTATGCGCAAAGACAATCACCATACGTCCGTCTGCTTCTAGCGATTTCCAGGATTGAGAGAATGCCAACGACATACCCTTTTCATAAGCTCTCTTTCCTTGTTGCCCAATTTCGCCACTTTTATGCTGTTGAACTAATTCTTCTGTCTTTGGGGTTAACTGTGGACTGAAAATTTCCATATATTGATCACCAATAGTTCTTCGTAACCAAACATAGAAAAAATCAGCAATATCTGCGTACGGGATAGAGTCGTAATATGGCGGATCAGTGAAAACGACATCTACCGAGGTGTCAAACTGGTCAGTCGCCGATTGATTGATGACAGTAGGAGGAAGCATATCGGACGGTGCTAATAAATTATCCAGTGCCGTGCAGATTCGCTCATAACATAATAAATAGGCACCAGCACTTTCTCCTATTGGTACTGGTTCCGCAAAATCCCACTGCATTTGTAGGGCAAAACGAGAGAAAGCATCCACAACGGCCTCAGCGTCAAGCTTCCATCGCACGTTTGTTGAACTGAATGATGTTAAGCGGTCAAAAGATAACGCAAGATAAGCAATTATTGCCTCTGTCCACCCTTCAGGGTATTGCCAATGAATTATTTCATCACGTACAGTACGAGTCCATTTGGTAAAAGTAACCAGAGCAAGTAATTGACGTTGTGTAAAAAGATCCGCCCATGTTCTGAAGCCGTAATCTGGCAATTGAGAGCCGACCGCTCGATGTCGTTCTTTTCCAGGTAAGGGCTCGGTTGGCAGTCCATAGGGAATCTGCGCTGCTGCGTCGGGCAGCACGTCCTGCACCCGCTCAGCCGCCACGAGTTCTTCAGGCGTGGGCAGACGGTACTCCTTGCCGTCAGGGGTATTTACCACCACCGCCGTCATCTGCGCGCCCATCTTGCCCTCGTGGCCGCAGGCCTTGATGTAGTCGGGCGTCAGCGGCGCGCCGCAGCACGGGCAGCGGGACTTCGCGCCCTGCATCGTCCCTTCAGGCACCTCGTCGCGCGGGCCGGGCGTCCAGATTTCAAAGCGAACCACGGATTGCGCGGATAACACGGATTTTTCTGTATTTTTATCCGTGAAATCCGTGTTATCCGTGGTTACAATCCTCAGCGCGCGGCGCTTGTTCGGTTTTTTGCAGAGCCACAGGGTTTTGAGAAGTGGGACGCTCGCACCGCAGGCCGGGTCGGGGCACGGGACGGTGCGCGCCCACAGGTACGCCACTGTCGGCTGCCCGTTCACCGTGGGGTAATACCCCGCCAGTTCCTCGCGGGCGCGCTCCAATACCCAATTCCCCCAATACCGCACGTGCGCCGCCAGGTCGCCGGAGCGCGTCTGCGGGTCGGTGAGTAAACGGGGTTGGTGGGCGGATTCAACCACGGATTGCACGGATAACACGGATTCTTCTTTCTCTTTATCTGTGCAATCTGTGTTATCCGTGGTTTCCGGCAAAGGCCAGGTTTTGCCCGCGAGACGTTGGGGGAATTCCAGCGTGCATTTGAGGATGAACCACGCCACGGGGTTGTAGTCGTTGGCGACGACGTCACAGCCCAGGCGCAACGCCTCCAGGGGGATCGCGCCGCCGCCGGCGAACGGATCGAGCACACGCGGGGCGCGCCCGCCAAAGGCTTTGCGGATTTCGCGGCGGAAGAAGTCCAGTTCCGGGCCGTTTTCGGTTCCCCAGTGGGTGATGCGCGTGATTTTGTCGCACAGTTCCTTGCGTCCGGCCTCGTCGCCGGGATCAGGCAGCAGGGCCGCAATCAACGCGGCGCGGCAGGCTGCCAGCGGTCGCCGGGCCGGCCAGATGTGCAGCGTGCTGATGTGCCCGTGCCGCACGTTCTTCTCGTGCCGCGAGTCTTCTGAGACTTGTTTGAGCGGGAAAGCTTGTTCGATTAACCGTCGTTGCGTCATTTTAGCTCCTAACCACGGATAACACAGATAACACGGATTTTTCTTTTTTCTTATCCGTGGAATCCGTGTTATCCGTGGTTGATATCACAAAACCTTACGATCCCATTGCAGCTTACCAGGCGCGCCAAAGTTGATCAAGAGTCCTACTGGCAGGCCTGTAGCTTTCAGATAATTGAGCAGTTGCGCTTCTTCATTTGGGCCAATCTGCTTAATCGCTTTAATCTCCACAATGACGCGATCATACACCACAAAATCAGGGATATAGCGCTGGCGCAAAGGATGAGCTTTGTAAACAATTTCAATGGACTGCTGCTCGACAAACGGGACTTTCCGCAGTCCAAATTCAATCGCCAGAGCCTCTTGATACACAGCTTCAAGGAACCCAGAGCCTAACTGGTTGTACACCTCCATCGCCGCCCCGATAATGGCATAACTCTCGTCCTCGTGAAACAACTTACTACTCATACTGACAACTCCTCATATCTACAAACAAAACATCCGTGTTATCCGTGAAATCCGTGGTTACTTCCCCAAATGCGAAAGCACATCCCGCGCGTGCATGACGAATTCGCCGGGCGTCACAACCTTAACCGTGGGATGCCCGGGCTGATAGTGACGCACATTGAATGTAACCAGCCACGGGCACTCGGCCAGCACCGCCGCGACTAAGATGGGGAGGTCTTTGGAATCGGCCAACCCGTAATAGGGTTCGAGGGCAGCCCGGTCGGGCGCAGGAACCACGCGCAGACAACGCTCCACCAACAGGCGAAACGTCGCCAGCGCGCCGGGCAGCTTTTCGCGTAGGTTGCGCTCGGCTTCTTCAATCACCTGCTCCGAGGTCAGCGCCTCAATCAACGTGATCTCCGCCATCTGCAAGACCACGAGACTGGCGCTGTGGGCATTGGGTGACGCGGCCCCGGCGATCAAGACGTCGGCGTCCACAAACACCCGGAGCCTGGCGGGGTCAACCATTGACCGCATCCCCGCCGTAACGCTCCTGAACATATTTCTCACGCTGCTCGCGCAGTCCGGTCAAAAGGTCCTCCACCGTCAACCCGGCGGCCTGGCGCAGGCGCTCGATCTCACGGGCCAATTCCGGCACCATCGGCACCATCGGCGTCAACACAAACATCCCGTCCAAATCCACCAGCGAGAAGGTATCGCCTGGTTCGATGCCGTATTTCTCCCGCAACGTCGAGGGCAACGTCAACGTGCCCCGTTGTCGCACCTGTAAAGTCTCAACCATACTCCACCTCTCCTCAGTATGTCTGATGATGCAGAAATTCTGCTTTCAGTATACACCTACCCTACTAAACCGGCAAGGCGAAAGGAGATAACCACGGATTTCACGGATAACACGGATTTTTTGTTTTTTATCCGCGAAATCCGTGTTATCCGTGGCTACTTCCGGTTCTCAGATGCAGCGAGTATCTGGCTGACGTTGATGCGCAGCGCGCCGGTTTGCTTGGCCAGCAAGTGCTCAAATGGATCACAGATAAAGTGTGGATCGGGCGTTGTTGCGCAATCGTAGACTACGTAAAGCCAATACTTCTGCCGGTAATTGGCCGCTTGCGCCCACTCGTTGGCCTCCATTTCGATAGCGCTCCGCTTCGAGCAGCCCTTGACCTCCACGTAACGCACCTCGCCATCGGCGCGCACGATCTTATAATCAAAACCGGCTTTGAGGTGCGGCGATGAAACATCCTGCACCACACTGCCCTGGCTTTCCTCGCGGCGGCGGACGTAAGCCATCGCCACCTTCTCAGCATCTACATCGCGCCGTTCCTCCGCCTGTTCCGGCGGCATAGGAAGCACCAACGCCTGAGCGTAAAGGCGCGCCGGTCCCAACGCCAAGCGTACCGGCGCCATCTGCGCCGCAGCAATCGCCGCGCGGCGGGCTTCGTCCAGCCCGGCCAGTTCGGCCTCGCAAGTGCGCAGTTTGCTCGCCGCTGCCGGGATGTTCTTCTCCACGCGCTCTTGCAGACGCTGGCGCTGTTGCAGCAGTTCGGCGTGGCGCAGATTGTATGCGGCGCGCACCTGCTTCAACTGCTCCGGCAAGGCCGACTCCTCTTCTTGCCGCCGCCGTTGCAAAAGCGCCGCGCCAAAAGTCTGATGCAAAAACGCCTCCACCGGTCCGCGCTGCAACGACTGCGTTACCAGAGATTTAACCACGGATTGCACAGATAACACGGCTTTTTCTTTTTTATCCGTGCAATCCGTGTTATCCGTGGTTTCTGGCAAGAACAGTTCCATCAAAAGATGTGCTGGGGCTGGTTCGATGCGCCCGTCGGCATAACGCCGGAGGCCCACCATCTGCTCAGCGACCACGTCCACCTCACCCGCGTCGGTCTCCGCAGCGCGCAACAACGTCACCTTGCCCAGGTAGAACAGATAGGGTTCGGACGTCTCCGCATCCAGGAAGACCGCGCCGCGCTGCGCCTCCGGTTCGGCCTGCCCCAGGAACAGCGTCATCACCGCGTCGAAGACCGGCTCGCCGGGATAGAGATAAATCGCCTTGGGATCAGCGCCCCAATCCGGCTGCGCCAACTCTCGCTGGAAGGTCGCCATCTCGCGCAAATAGGGTGGATACGTCGTCAGCGCCTTCTCCACGCTGGCCGGACCCTCCAGGGCAAACGTCTTGTCGAGATCGCCATGCACGGTCACGTCTACCTGCGGCGCGGCCAACTCGAAAAAGCGCTGGATGTAGGCGGGCATCATCCGCCGCAGCTCGGCTACCTCGCGCTGTGCCTTCAGCGCCTCCAACACCGCCCGCAATGGCGTCGCGGCCACATTGCGCTGCTGTTGTTCCAGGGTGTGGGCCACGTGCTCCTGAGTCAACTCGCGCTCTACGTCCTCAGCAATTTCAGCGTCGCGGCCTTCCAAAACCGCCTCGGCGATCAGGTCGGGCAGCGGCTTGCGGCTGAACTGCAAGCCGACGACATCGAAGACCTTGTCGCCCAATTCCTTGCGGATGTTTTCCAGCTTATCCAGCAACACCTTGAGTACGCGACCTTCGCGAGTCTCTTCGGCGACCACGTTCAGAAGCACCACGGGCTTCTCCTGCCGGTAACGATGCACGCGCCCCATGCGCTGTTCAAGGCGCGCCGGATTCCAGGGGATGTCGTAATTGATCAGCAGCCAGCAGAATTGCAGGTTGATGCCCTCGCCGGCGGCGTCGGTGGCGACCAGGATGCGCGCGCCCTGTGGATCGCGGAAGCGTTCGCGCTGCGCCTGCCGTTCCTGGTAATCCATGCCCCCGTGGATCACCGCGATCTTGCCCGCCAGTCCCTTGCCTTCCAACCGCCCCACCAGAAAATCCAGCGTGTCGCGGAATTCGGTGAAGATCAACGCCTTCGCATCGGGGTAGCCCTCCAACGCCTGCCACAGTTGCTCGAACTTCGATTCCTGCTGCTGCGCGTAGACCTGCTCGGCCTGCGCCGCCAGGGCGCGCACCTCGGCCAATTCTGCACGCGCCTCCGCCAGGTTGGCGGCGTCGGTCGCCCCGGCCAGGTCTTCATCCTGACGCTCCGACTCCTCCTGCCCGTCCAGGATTTCCTCTTCGTCGGCGGTCTTCTCGTCGCGCAGATCGTGTTCCGGTAACTGTTGTTGACGCGCCTCCAACGCAGCCTCGTCCAGCAAGCCGGCTTCCAACTCCCGGCACAGCGCCGCCAACTTCTCCTCACGGCGGCGCAACGAGCGCAAAATGGACAGCGTCGAAGAGGCCAGACGGCGTTGCAAAACGCTCAACGCCAGACGCGCGGCGGAGCGGTTGCTGAGTTTAGCGCGGCCCCAGTGCTCATCACAGTAATCCGTGACCTTTTTGTACAGCGCCCATTCCAACGGATTGAGCGGATACGTCACCGTGCTACTGCTGCGCGGGGTATAAAGCGACTCGCCCGTGAACTTCACCATCTCTTCTTTCATCCGCCGCAGGAGATAGCGCTGTCGCTGCGCCGGCGCAAGGCGCTGCAGCGCAGAAGGTGTAGCAAACAACGTTGGCTCCAGCAGCCGCCAGAGATAGAAATACGGATCGTCCTTGCCCATGTGCGGTGTGGCCGTCATCAACAACAAGTGGCGTCCCTGCGCGGCGATCATCTCCGCTGCCTCGTAGCGTAGCGACTTGTGCGGCGTCAGATCGGCCTCGCGCGTTGCGGAGAGCTTGTGGGCCTCATCGAAGATCACCAGATCGTAGGGTACAGCGGCAATATACGCCTCGCGTATCCGCTCGCGGGCCAAGGTGTCCACGCTGATAATGGCCAGAGCGTTCTGCGGATCGTGGAACGGATTGTGCGTTTCGGTCACATCCCGCCCGGCAATGATAGGAAAACGCAGTCCGAAAAAGCGTCCCAGTTCCGTCTGCCAGTTGCCTACCAGCCCGGCCGGCGCAACCACCAACACCCGCTGCGCTGCTCGTCGCAGCAACAGCTCGCGGATGACCAGTCCAGCCATAATCGTCTTGCCCGCGCCGGCGTCATCCGCCAGCAGAAAGCGCAACCGCCTCGGCGCGTCCCACATCGAGGTTCCGGACTCCACACATGCCAACATCCCCGGCTGGCCTGATTCTGCGCCTCCGGAAACATCCCCGCCATAATCCTGCGTCCCGTACACCGCCGCCAACTGATGCGGGAGCAGGTCAATCAGCGACGTTTCGGTGACGAACATGGGATTGAACAGGTAAGCGTGCTGCAGGCGGTAGGCTTCGGTAGCCAGGCGCACCGTCTCAGGATCAGCCCGAAACGCGACACCTTCAGGATGCGCGACCTCAAAGCGTGTTTCCAGTTCCGCCGTGGGGAAAGGCTGCCGCTCTACCGCACCTGTCTGTGGGTTGAGGAAACTCAAGTAGACAATGCCGGGATAGATTTCCACCTGATGCAGTGAACGCTCCTGACCGGTCAAACGGTCATAGAGGCGGATACCGGGGTTGAGCTGTTCGAGCAAAGACACGCCATACTCCTGATGAATAGAGACCAATCAGTACACAAATCAGTATATAACAGGCCGGGGCAAACGCAATAAACGCTTGCCCCGGCTGAAAGATCAAGGATAGATCCCAATCGCTCGACTACGTCCAGCAGGCCACCCTCGCGTCTAGTAGTAGGCTGCACTTACAGAGAAACATCAAAGACCCATATTCACATGTAGTACTTGAATTGTGGTAATGGCTCCTGCGATGGCGGAATCTCGCGCATAATGTCGCCCACAAGTTGCGAAAAACGCACTGTTATAGGCATCTGTCCAGCAAATTCCGCAGAATTCCAATTCATTTTGGTTAGCACTAATATCTCGTGCAATAACGTATCTATCGCACTGTCTCCAATATGGTCTGCAATCTGCAATGGTGATGGAACATGACCGTAGGGATAAGCGTTCAATGCTGGTATAAATCCTGTGGTGTATAAAAAGTGCAAATCATCTACCGAGAAACGTGTTCCACGTAAAGGTGGATATTGCCCGGCGCGCAACAACCGAATGGCACTTGTCGGTGCAATCGCTATCAAGTCAAATTCACGCACCTGCGCCAACGCGTCCTTAAAACCAGCACGTTCTGCCGGCCAAAAGCGTGATGTCTTGTGGATAACGACGCGACTAGGCGTCTGCTTCATCTCATCATGATAACGTTTGAGCACCATCTCAATCAAGTTTCTGGCGCCATCCTCATCAAGATGTGGTGAACGGCCATGACGGCTCTCGTCCCAGACGAAATCCTGTCCACGCAACACCAATCCATCTCCATGTTCATCAAATGCCTGGGCCACGCTAGTTCGCACTGTGTGCGATTGTGTACCTAGAGAGTGGTAGAAACTAACGCCTACATAGCATGTACCCGGTGTAAGCTCTTTGGGACTCCACGGAATACCCCCAGCTTTGAAATACAAGCCAGTAAAGAAATTCCAGGCACATTTTGACTTGTGATCCACGGTACGATCTTCTGGCGTTGCCTCGGTTGTGCGCTGGAGAAGGATCTGAGTGGGTATATGAAATCGCATGGCTACAGCTTTAATGGCACGTCGAAAATCACGATGGACTTCACCCAACTGGGGATCGCGAAAATCAATCGTTTTGCAGTGGGTTAACAGCTCATCAGGGATCGCTACAACCACATAATCTGGAGGGCGATCCTTTTGTGATAACAGTCGAAGCTTATCGCAAACAGTTCCTAGGGCCAACTCAAAACGATCTTTGTGCAAGCGTAGTCGTGCAACCGCAGCTATTTCATGTTGAGTGATTGTCTCAATCCAGTCCGAGTTATCCAACAACAAGTGACTGAAAAAACCACGGTCTTCCATAAATCCTGGAAATGCTTGATGTGCTTCATTGCCATCAACACCTGGAAGACATGAGCGCAGCCAAGCGAGTGCAGATTCAACGCTACGTCCAGAACCAATAAATCCTACCTTGATCGTTTCGGGATGACGTTGAGGCAAGTCTAGAGAGCGTGGGCCAAAGATTGTCAAACCCATATGTGGACTGATATGTACACGCCCACCACAGAACTGTAAAGAAGGCTCATCATAATAAGAGCAACTGATATGAGGAGGCCTTATTTGTATAACCGACTGCCCTCTACGCATAGTCGCCTCCCTCGTCTTCACTGTCGTCTATCTCCCACTCCACAAAACCATCTTCGCCTGCCAAAGCCTCCTGATAGTCTGCATAGGAAAAAAGATCATCCGGGTAGTATGTGTAATCGAAAGGTATAATATCGTCTGGTACACCAGGCCAAGTGATCTCAGCACTCATTAATTCGGTATCTACGATTAGATTCTGGGACCCGAAGTTGAAAATGATACGGGGACGTCCATCAGAAAGAAAATCGCGCCAGAAATCCACTTCTTTCAAGACATTGACTCGACTTTTGCAGCACATTGACACGAGAATATTCCTGAATCGAGCCGTACATAGCTGAAACTGGCAGTACAATAGGAAGAAAGGCCACCAAGCAGGAGAGTCAAGATGATACCCTTGGTAGAATTTCCTCGATTAGTCGAGCATTACGCGCCTTTCTTCGTTGACGTTTTCTCCGCCGAAGCGTTGATTGAGTTCAAGCGGTACATCAGCGGCTTACTGGTTTCGGAGAACAAAACCGTTGAAGGTATCAACCGGTTATGCGTGTGTGCAAACCGTAATCAGAGCAGCCTCAACCGTTTGTTGACCCAAAGCCCTTTTACATTAGTGGACTTGGACAAGCAGCGCCTTAAGGTACTCGCCAGCGTACCGGAGACCCGGCTGAAACCAACGGGCGTGTTGAGTGTCGATGACACCTTGCTGACGCATTATGGGCACCATTTCGAGAAAATCGCCTACTTATGGGATCACGTGCATAACTGCTACCGCTGGTCCCATAACCTGGTCAGCGTACATTACAGCGATAACGAAACCGATTATCCGCTTAGCTATCAGCTGTGGGAACCACCCGACCTGGACAAACTGGAAACCGGACTCCTGGCTGCCGATGTCACACTCTGGGCCAGCAAGTACGCGCTAAAGGAGAGTGAGCCCAAGAAATGGCGTCAGTATCTGCTTGGGGTGTGGCGGCGGCATCAGCACTGCCCCGCAGTAGCCAAACTGCATAACAGCAAGTTGCGCATTGCCGAACAACTGCTTGAGCAGTGGGTCCATGACCACCCAGAGTCACGCCTACCTGTGACTTTTGATAACTGGTACACGCAACCCGGATTCTGTCAGTTCTTGAACGACACCTTGCAGTTGGCGTATGTAGGGACCCTGGCCCCCAGTGATCAAGTGGTGCTGCAAACCGGCGCGGAGACCTTACAGGACTTCGCGGCACGGCTGAAACAAGAGCATAAGGACAACGTCGCCGCCGGAGGCAAGCCTGTGTTCAAAGCAATCAGTATCCCTTACAAAGGGCAGCGCGAACACTATTTCAGCTATTGTGCCACCCATCGGGTGCATAACTTTGGCAAACACCGCTTGGTCATCAATCACCAACAAGCGGACTTGTCAGACAACCCCGTGTTCTTGATGTCCAATCGCCTGCATTGGCAAGCGCCAGGCATCACGCGCATCCGTCGCCATCGCTGGCCCATTGAAGTCTATTATGAAGAGGGCAAGGCCGAGGGGCTGGACCAGTATCAACTACGGGATTTCGCGGCGGTTCAACGGCACGTCGCTTTGATCGCCGTAGTCTACAGCTTACTGCGCACCGCCCAATATGACCATGCCCTCCAAGACATGCTTCAAGGTCAACTCAAGTACGAACTTGAGGGCAGCGTACCGTTTTGGCGTCGGGCTACCCAAGCGCAAAGCCTGTGGGCCTTGGGGCTGTTCATCCAGGCGGGTTTGACACAAGGACAGCCGCTGCCTTCGATCATGGCGCCGCTCTTGCGGGCCGTGTGCCCGGCTTGAGTCACACCGGTCGAACGCAGTTGCCAACGCGCTGGCTTGGCTGCGAGCGCGGTTACTCGGGTGTTGCTCCTGACAGGTTATGACTTGTCATAGCATCCCGCTTTTCAGCTTGTGGAGTATTCTCTGTTAAGGTGCAAAAGTCGAGTCATTGACATTGTACATATGAGATTTGCGACTTGTCGATCTACGCCCTATACCCTTCGGTGTCAATGAAACATACCCATCACGGGTGAATCGCCGTTCTGGGCGTATAGACAAACACCAACTAGTTTCAGTTACATGGTGAAAACGCAAGCTGACAGCCATGTGCTCCCAGTAGTGCCTGTATTCACCGCTGTGCTTGAGTTTCGGCCGCCATACCACTTGTCGGGAAGTCTTCCGACCGGACAATGATCGGTATTTTATTGACCGAAATGATGGGCCCGGTCCAGGTGGGAAAAAATAACGTTGATGTTCCTTATCAAGATGCAAACCCTTGTGCCCGGTTAATTTATTCAGTGCCCGGTTCAACAAGGTAACATACCAATGGTAGTAATCTTGATCCCTCCACCATTTTGCAGCTGTGTGATATTCAGCTGATGAACCTTCAACAATAGTATGAAAGGGACCATTAGTATCACGTAAATCGCTGAATGTTATCAGATTTCCCCCGCGAATAATAAAAGGCAACATCACCTTTGATAACTGAGGTGAAACGATTTTCTGCTTTACTTCCAATTCGGTCATCTTGCATGGGGCCGTATAAACATAATGTGGCATTTGGTTTACCGGTAGAAGGGTGCTGTGAATAGTTTCGCAGACTAATTTCACTGGCTGGCTTACTTGCTGAAATCGTTCTTCATCCGACAATCGCTCATTGACCCACCGTTCATGATCAGTCTTCATCTGCAGCAATTTTTCAACCGGGTAAGTTTGTGGTTGACTGTCAATCAGTTTATGATGTTCCTCACACAGAAGAATCAGATTGGCCTCAGCATCTATGAATCCTCCTGGTGGTGGATATTGTGCCCGCGGGCCACCGGGGCTTTGAGCTACAATATGTGCAATATCGCCCACAACAACAGTTCCATCTGTAGCCACGAGGTCTGTAACCAACTGACGACGACAGCCTGGAAATGCACACCTTGCTCCAGACTTTCCCCAAATGATCTTCTGAACACGTGCAGTAATAGCCATCGGCAGCAGCTATCTCCCTTACTTATCCTGACCAGCCAGTACAAAAACCAGTATAGCACGCAAACGAGGCCAGCGCAATAAACACTGGCCTCGCACAATCTCATCACATTCTCTCCAAGCTCAGGTCAAACCTTCACCTATGGCTCGTCTCCCACGGCCTCGATAAACGCCCGCCCCAACAACCGCCAGCCCGCGATCCGTCGCTGATCTTCCGCTCGCAACGCAAACGCCGTCAGCGTGAAAACGCAACCGTAGAGCAGCAGCACAGCAACCACCTGCCACGGCCCGGAGAACAGGCGCAGTAACATCACCACGTTCACGCGCACAGGTGTGGGAAAGAAAAGAGCTGGAGAGTATGACTCTCCAGCTCTTTTTACTGCACCTTACGGGAGCGACGGGACTTGAACCCGCGATCTCCGGCTTGACAGGCCGGCATGTTAACCACTACACTACGCCCCCTGAACGATGCGGATAATACCACAGGGGCGAAATTTGTCAAACACGGAATAGACAGAAAATCCGTTCAATCCATTGAGAAAACCGGCGACCCCGCTTTTTCGCAGAACGCATTGTAGGCCCACATGTCCCACTCCGGTTCGACGCCGATGCCGTGCAAGTCGGGATAGTTCTTGCAGATCAGGCC
>DAOUAQ010000152.1:0-6676 GCA_034433375.1 Anaerolineae bacterium
GCGGCAATGGCGACGTAGCCATAGGCGAAGTTGGGATCGCCGTAGCCGGTGCGCGGATCGATCTGGGTGGTTTTGGGCGCGAGATAGGTGTATTCCGCTTTGGCGGGGCGCTCTTCGCCGCGCCACTTTTCCAACGCCGCCGCCGCCGCGCCGCGCACGGCGTTGCCGATCATAAACGTCATCCGCGAAGCCGAGCACGATCCCGCGCTGCCGGTGATCGCCGTGTCCATCGCTTCCAGGCGCACCTTCTCCAGCGGCAGCGCCAATGCCTCCGCCGCCATCTGGCAGATGACGGTGCGCGTCCCCTGCCCCACGTCGGAACTGGCAGCGTAGACGATGACCTCCTCAATTTCTGTTCCGCCGCGCAGTTCAATGCCGGCCCAGGCGTTTTCCTGGTAGCCGAACGAATAGCCAATGTTCTTGAATCCCAACGCGATACCCACGCCGCGTCCAGGTTCGGGTGTGGGCGCGCGCCAACCGTCAGGCGTGCGTTGCCAGCCTAGCGTCTCGGCGACAGCGATGAGCGCCTGCTCCAATCCCCGCGCGTCGTCGGGCAGGGGTCTGCCCCAGGGCATCGGTTCGCCGCTGTGGATGAGGTTGCGCAGGCGCAGTTCCACCGGGTCTATATGCAGCGCCTCGGCCAGCTTGTTCATTTGCGATTCGGCGATGAAATTACCCTGCGGCGCGCCGAAGCCACGAAAAGCGCCGCCGGGAATGTTGTTCGTGTAGACGCCGAGCACTTCGGTTTTGACGTTGGGGATGCGATACGGCCCGTTGACGGTCAACAGCGTGTTGCCCATCACCTTGTTCGTCGTGTAGATGTAGGCCCCGGCGTCGGCGATGACTTCCGTTTCCGCCGCCAGCAGCGTGCCATCCTCGGCGGCGGCCCAACGCGCGCGGGCGAAGGCGCGGTGGCGCTTGTGGTGTCCCACAATGGACTCGCGGCGGCTCCACACGATCTTGACCGGCTGATGCAATGCCAGCGCCGCCAGCGCCAGCACGATCTGCACCGACATATCCTCGCGTCCGCCGAACGCACCGCCGATGGCCGGGTAGATCACGCGCACCTGCTCTTTCGGCAGCGCCAGGGCGTGGGCGATCTGCGCCTGGTCCTCGTGCGTCCACTGTCCGGCGACGAGCACCGTCACGCGGCCTTCGTCGTCAATGTAGCCCAGGCCGGCCTCCGGCTGCAAGTAGGCGTGCTCCTGACCGGGGATTTCGTACTCGGCCTCGACAACGACGGCGGCTTGTTCCAACGCCGCGTCCACGTCACCGCGGTTGATGCGGTGGCGCGAGGCGATGTTGCCATCAAAGACCAGCTCCGGGTGGATGTCAATGCCGGAGTAGGGCGGGTGCAGGCGCGGCGCATCGGGCTTGAGCGCGTCGCGCGGGTCGGCGATGACGGGTAGATCTTCGTATTCGACGGCAATCAGTGCGACGGCCTGTGCAGCGATCTCCTCCGTCTCTGCGACGACCGCCGCCACCTGATCGCCGACGAAACGCACGATGTCGGCGCCGGGCTTATCGCTGCCGGGGCCGCAGAGCACCGGCTGATCGGGATATTGCAGGCCATACTCGTTGACCGGCACATCCTTCGCGGTGAAGACGGCAACGACGCCGGGGAGCGCCTCTGCCGTCTGCGTATCAATGTGCAGGACGCGCGCGTGCGGCCGGCCGGCGAACAGCAGCTTCAAAGTCAGCATCCCAGCCATCACGAAATCGCCGGGATACGGCGCATCGCCCGTTACTTTGGCGCGGGCGTCAATGCGGGGAACCGATTGACCGACGATGTTATATTTCATACGCTACCTTCCCTCTTGTAAAAATCGTCATCGTAATTCGCCCTCGAAATTCTGCTTGTGCGGGATCACAATCCCGCGTTCATAGAGCACTTTGCCCTCTCGTAACGCCGGACGCAAAATCGTCCCTACCAAATCGCCTCGCCGCTCAATTTCGTCCGGCGTGGTCACGATGATGTCCTTGCTGACGGTGAAGTTCACCAACGCGCGGCGAACCTCAACCGCCGCTTCGCGCTTGTTGACGACTTCTGGTAACACGACGAGCAAATCCACGTCGCTCCACGGACCGGCGTCGCCGCGCGCCTGCGACCCGAACAGGATGATACGCAGTGGATCGAACTGCTGCACAATCCGCTCGGTCATTGCGGCGATTATGGTTTCTGTGGCGTTATTTGGTATTACTGACATTTCTTTGTTCCTCTGACAGTCTCTTGCATATCTACCGAGCACCCAAATCTGCCAACTCTCGCTGTGCGTATTCTTGATCAATAGTCACGAGTTTGCCTACCGTGCGTTCGATCACCTAGCTCTGATTTCACGTCTGAATAAACCACGACTTCTACGCCGTATTCCTTCGCCAGCGGTTCGAGGACAGAGTCGCTTTTTGTGCAGATTGCGACTGATCGAATAGACGCGGGCCGAAATCTCTCCATAAGACGTGCGGAGAAAACTGCTTGGCCGAGAAGATACATTCCCAACCTTGCGGCTTTAGTTTGAATCACTACGATATGCTTTCCCTCAAGTACAACATCCTTTGCCGTTTGCAGCTTGAACGGATCGCCGACGATGATAACGCCATCAATGAGCCGTTTTCCCCGATCCGGTCCACCTGAAACTGCCGAGAATTCCTCAACGAGCGTTCCACCGGTCTCCTGCCAGTACCTTCTCGTCAACGGGGTTTCGCGTTTACGCATTTTCTCTCACGTCCCCCGCGTCTCCAACCCCAAAATCCGCCGCAGCACCGCCACCGTGCTGGCATACGTCGGGTCCATCCCAAAATAGGACATGCTCTGCGCGCCGAGATTCTTGCCCTTGCTCATCGGCGTGTCCGAGGCGTAGTGCAGGATGCCGATCTCGAAGGGGACGGTGTAGAGGTTGACCAGTTCGTTGGTGGGATAGCGGCGCGGGCGGACGAACTCGTAGAAGGCGGAGAGGTACGGGCCGGATTCCATTTCGACGTCCGTGTACCCCGCGCCCAGGAAGCCTTCCATATACTTGCGGTTTTGGAGGAAGGTGCCATGCACGCTGATGGCGCGCTGGTTGTCCAGCACGTCGCCATAGACGATGTAGGGCGCGACATCTTGCGCGGTGAAGACGTTGTTGAACAAATACGTGTTCTTGGAGTGTTCATCGTAGACAGTGTTGGGGATCAGAACATCACCGATGCGCCCGTTGAGGGTGGCGGCTTTGCCGAGAATGTACGCGCCGCGCAATTCCCCCACGTTGACGGCCAGCCGCGACAGCAGATGGTAGGCGGCAAAGCCGAGCGGGTAGTCAATGTTGAGGATGATCGCTTGACTGCGTTGCAGCCTGTCGAGAGGCAAATCGCGCAGCCGGGGATCAACATCGTCGTATTTCAAGCGCGATAGATCAATGACCTGGACTTCAAGATCGAACGTGTGCTGGCTAGGGATGCGGATGATGCCATGTTCGATCTCGTAGTGACGCCGCGCCTCACGCAAATCCTGGCCTTCAGGTGTGGAGAGATACTTCTTGAGCGTGTAGTACAAGAAATTCGCCCAATTGCTCGGCACTTCGTGCTGGCGGATGCGCCGGGCTTCATAACACAGCGCGGGGTCGGCCTCCGATTCTACATACTCCAGCAAACGCGCCTCGTGCCGCAAAGCAAAACCGGTGAGCATATTCACCAGGCTGTGGGTGTTGCTAGACACGAAATAGGTAGGACGCGCGGAAAGGTCGAAGGGAACGTACTGATTGACGCGGTTCCACCATTGCTGCGTGGCGCGGCGGTAAGCGATGTACGAGCCGGCCAACAAGCGAATCGTCAGGCGCTGGCGTCGCTCGGCGATGCAGCGCAAGAGAGAGGGGAAATCAACGTCCCACACCTGTTCCAGGCGATGCCAGTCTTTGGGCGAAAGCCGCAATACCGCGCGCGTCTCTTCCAAAAGGGCCGGATCAGGCGCGCCGGCGGCGGCCCAGGCTTGCAGCCGTTCCGCAAGGTTGGCTTGCAGGCCGATGAGATCGTGCATTTTGTTCCATTCGATCTGAAAAGCCGTCAAGATTGGCACCAGGTCGTCAATATCGGAGATGCTGGCGATGTAAGCAGCCAGGACGTTATGCCCGTCGAAGGCCATCCGCCGCCGCCGGGCTTTCGCCGCGACAGGTTGCCAGGATTCCACGTCGGGATAGCCGCGCTGGTGGAAAACCTCTTCGCTTTGGCCGAGGATGACCAGCCGCGTTTCCAGGATACAGCGCGGCAGGCGCAGGCTGCCATAAATAAACGCCGCCATATCCGGCTTCTGCTTGGTCGAGGCAGTGTGTAGCGAGGACTGCATCCCCAAATATGTCTCTTCCAACGTGCGAATTTGCACGACGTTGGTGGTGCGCAGCAGGGAGTAGTACGTGCGCGTGTAGAGCGCAATTGCATCAGTGCCGCTTTTCGGGATTTTGCGTTTCATCGGTTTTCCGCCGCCTTCTCCACAGCGCGGATAATCTTGTAATAGCCGGTGCAACGGCAGAGATTGCCGCTCAGCGCGGTCTTGATCTGCTCGCGGGTGGGATGTGGCATTTCTTCCAACAGCTTGGCGGCGCTCATGACAAAGCCTGGCGTGCAGTAGCCGCACTGCACGGCGTCTTCCTCGATAAAGGCCTGCTGCACGGGATGTAGTTGTCCGGCTTTGCTCAATCTCTCAATGGTAACAATACTCGCGCCGTGCGCGCGCGGCGCGGGGGTGAGGCAGGCCAGTACGGCGATCCCATCGAGCCAAACCGTACACGCGCCACATTCCCCCTCTTCGCAGCCGGGCTTTGAGCCGGTCAGCCCCAGGTTGTCGCGCAGCATCCGCAGCAAGGTCTTGCCGTTCGCCCCCTGCACCGAGACATTCTCGCCGTTGACGACGCACTGGATCGGTTCGTCGCCGCGGGTACGGTGAGCGATGGTTGGGCCGCACAGTTTGGGTGGACGTTTGGCCTTGCCCCACAGACGCACCATCGCGTCAGGTTCCGGCAGACCCAGCCGGGTTTCATCCGCCTGAATGGCCTCCAGGCCGCGCTGAACGAGCGCGCTCACTTCCTCGGTGCGGAACCACGCCGAACCGCGCACATCGTCAATGGGGCGGGCAGCCTGGGCAGCGCGTTTCGCCGCTTCCGCGATGCGCTCAGCAGTGAGGGGGGCGCCTTTCAGGGAGGCTTCGGCCTCTGACGCGCGGATAATCGTCGGCGCGACGCTGCCCAGAGCGATGCGTGCGCCGGTGACGTTCTTGTTCCCATCCAGCGTCAGCACAATGGCGACGTTCGTGACAGCGATTGCCAGAATACGGCGCAGTCCCAATTTAAGGTAGATGCCGCGCTGGTTCTCACTCAACGGCGCGAATGTGAGATCAACGACCATCTCATCCGATTCCATCACCGTGCGGCGGACGCCGGTGTAGAAATCGGCAAGAGGCACAATGCGCTGCCCGCGCTCGCTGCGCAAGATCAGGCTGGCGCGCAAGACCCGCAGCGCCGTGATCGTATCGTTGGCCGGGGATGCGGTGATCAGATTTCCGATGATGGTGCCGCGATTGCGGAGCGCGGGCGCGCCCACGCCCCAGCACGCCTGCGCCAGGGGTAACGCCTGCTCCTGGAGCAACGGCGATGCAGCGGCCTGCGTGTGCGTCACCATCGGCCCGATGTGGATGAGACCGTCGTGGCCCAGGCGAATCTCGTCCAGGCCGGCCACGCGGGTCACATCGATGAGCACGGCTGGCGTGCGCGCCTTGTTTTGCAGCTCCACGATCAGGTCTGTGCCGCCGGCCATGATCCGCGCTTTCTCTTTATGCTCGCGCAGCAGCCGCACCGCGTCATCGAGATTGGTTACGGTGTAATAAACGTCCCAAAGCGCCATAGGAAACCTCGAATATGGAATCATGAATCATGAATCATGAATCATGAATCATAAACGTGTAACACGCATCACGCATCACGATTCATGATTCATGATTCTTTTTGGACTGTTGGTGCAGTTTTTAGTTCGGTCATTAGCAGAGCGATGACCTCGTCCAACAGATTCAGCCGGTGGTCGAGCACTTCAGATGAAAGTAGAGGCTGTGCACGACGATACCATCCTTTGCTTTCACGTGCGGAGCCAAGAGAAATACGCAGGAAATAAGCGCGGTCTTTCCCAAAACCCCGACCATATCCCTCTTCGATGTTAGCAGAAATCGATCCAACGCTCCGAATAAGTTGGTGCGCCACGGCGTTGCCCAACGGGTGCTTCAACAACCCCTCGCAGTCCTGCCAGCACACGTCGTAGAGAAACAACGCCTTGCGATACCCATAGAACTTCCACGCAACTTCACGTTCGATTTGCGGCATAACATTTGCAACCCAATCCTCATACCGCACAATTCACCTCCAAAATCATGAATCATGAATCATGCGAATCATGATTCATGATTCATGATTCATGATTCTTGATTCATGATTCATGATTCTTGATTCTTGATTCTCTTAACTTCCCGCACGATGTAAAGCGGACGGTCGCGGATTTCATCATAAATGCGGCCGATGTATTCGCCCAGGATGCCGATGCCGAGCAGTTGGACGCCGCCCATGAAGAGGACGAGGCTGGCGGTGAGTCCTTGTCCGGCCAATGGCGCAGTCCCGCCCAGCCGGATGATGAACAGGACGAGCGCCAGCAGGATGCCCGCTGCCAC
>DAOUAQ010000153.1:0-8969 GCA_034433375.1 Anaerolineae bacterium
GGCTCGTTGCGTCCTTTCGACGCTTCGATGAGGATACGAAGGTTTTCGCGCACGCGATCCTGGCCGATGAGGTCATCCAGCCTTTGCGGGCGCAATGCTCGATCCAGCATCACTTCTTCTGGTTCTACTTCTGGGGAGATCGTTCGTCGTTCGTCCATAAACTTGCTATCGTTCCTCAATTTTCACTTGCATCCTGCATCTTACTTCTTGCTTCCTGCTTCCTGCACCCCGCTATCTTCTCATGTTTTGCCCAATATGCAACGGCGAGCGTTAGCGGCAAAAGCGGGCATTGGCGAGGAAAAGCAAAAAGGCGAATCCGCCAAAGGCGTTAATTCCCCAAAAGCGGAGAGCCACCCCGCTTTTGTCCGCCTGCACGCAATGTTGGGCACATTTTGCAAGACGCTTTTGACTTTGATATTTTCACTGCATATATCGGTGAACGCAATTCTGGGGAATTGGCCTCGCCGCTAATAATTCTCAAAAACCTTCTCGTTCGCCGCTAACGGGCATTCCCGAATAATGCACATGGATAATTGACCAACCGGACTCACTCTTGATATATACTTGGCTCTCTCGTCCTGCCGTCTCCAGCGTACTCCCATCACTCCTTAACTTCGCCGTAAAGTTCCAGTAGAACTCCGCCCACGCCGCATCTTTAAGGACGTGAACCACAACGTGGTGAATATTCAGTTTGCGCTCCGAGAAGCGGTCCCTCATCGTCTTCTCATAGAAGTTTGTCTTTACCTGCTCCCAGCCGCGCTCGTGCCCCCTCGGATGGATGAAGGAAATATCATCGCTATTAGACCATATCTGTGCTGCTAGCTCAGTATCCACATCATCAACAGATTGAGCGTATTTATCGATGATGCTCTTGATTTCTGCAACCGCGGGATCAACATCAAAATGGCTCTCGCTTTTGTTCATACTTTTGTATTCCTTTCTTGAATAAGGTTGAGATCATTTCACCTCGAGTGTTAAGCGCCCAACATACGTTTACGGCTCCAGCATCCCCGTCTGCCCTTCCACGGTGATGATGACCTGTTTGACGGTGCTGAATTGCAGCAGCGTTTGCTCGATCTGCTGGCGGATGAGCGACATCCGTGCTGCGTTGCCGGCATTCGCCAACAATTCCTTCGAGAAGTCCGCGCGCGCCACGCCGTTGACGATGGTGAGGCCCATCACCCGCACGCGCTCGCCCCAGTCTGCGCCGCGATTCGCTGCCGTGAGCACTTCCGCGGGCAGCGGAATCGCCGTTTGGAAGCCATCAAGGTTATTGGGCACCGGCCCCCACAGCAACGCTTCAAGCGAAGCCCGCCCGATCCCCAACGTGCGCGGGACGCGAATCGGCTGCGGCGTGACCTGTTCGTTGCGCACCCAGTAGACGTTGACGCCGAGTGTGTTGGCGTCGCCGGGATGCAGCACGGTCACAGGTTGCCGCGCCAGCAGTTGTCCTGCCAGATCGTGGACGTAGAGTGTCGCGCCCTGTGTGGCTGGATGCGGGGGGCGTGGATCGAGCACCCAATCCATACTGATTGTTGCCAGCCCGCGTCCGTCCTTTCCGGGTAACAACGTGACCACGTGGGCGAATTGCGTGCCGTCGTCCCAGGTCAACGTCACATTGACCTGCTCTCCTGGCTGCCTCACGCGCGCCAACACGCGGGTGGGGATCGTCACCTGGGCCAGCGGCGCGGGCATTTCGACGTAGCCGCCACCGGGTAACCCTGCCAGCGTCACCGCGACGGCGGCTTTGGCGATGTCGCTGCCGTCTTTGGCGCTCACGTCCGCCACTTCGACGCGGCCCGTGCCCGGCACGCCGCCGTAAGCGACGCTGCCCTCGAAGGTCGCCGGACCGCCATACTCGCCCTGTGTCATAATTGGCGCGACGCCGCACAGTTGCCCCCACGCATCGTATACGCGCATAACAAGCGTCGCCTCGAACGGCGTCAGCGCCGCGCGCCCGCGCACCGTCAGCGGATTGCCGACCGTCTCATTATTCTGCGGGTAATCCAGGACGATGACTTGCGACACCGCCGCGCCGGGCTGCGGCGTGAAGGTGGGTTGCGGCACAAACGTCGGCGTCGGCGGCGCCGCTGTCTCCGGTTCCACGATCACCGGAGATGGCAGCGCATCTGGCGTGGGCGAAGCCAGGCCGGGTATCGGGGTGGGCGTCCGCCCGATGATGCCGCAGCCGGATAACAATGTCAAGCATACCAGTGTACAGATAGCTCGTACCATTGCACGCATGGCTTCCCTCCTTGCAAACGCTGGGTTTACATTGACAGAGGATTATCGGATCCCTCTGCCCGAAGTATAGAGGGAAATCGCCAATTCGACAAGTCACTTGTCGCCTGGCCCGGTTAGGGTATGATAGAGGACTTGTGGAGGTAAAGTGATGCGCACACTTAAAGCTTTTTTGCGGACGATGCGTCCCAAGCAATGGATGAAGAACGGTGTTATTTTCGCCGCGTTGGTTTTCGATGAAAAGTTGCTGAAATGGCAGTATCTGTGGCCGACGGTGGTCGGTTTTGTATTATTTTGCCTGGTTTCGGGCGTCGTTTATACGATCAACGATGTTGTGGACCTGGAAAAGGATCGCCAGCACCCCAAGAAGCGCAATCGCCCCCTTGCGGCAGGACAACTCTCGCCCAACCTGGCTCTCGGCCTGGCGATTGGCATCGCTGTCGTGTCGCTCATTCTCGGCGTGCTGCTGAATCCGGTTTTCGCCGCTGTTCTTGCCGGTTATCTGGCCTTGCAGATCGCGTATTCGTTTTACCTCAAGCATATCGTTCTCCTGGACGTTATCGCCATTGCGGCCGGCTTTGTGCTGCGCGTGGCCGCAGGCATTCCTCTGGTGGCCGCGGAGCGTTTCTCACCGTGGCTCTTCATCTGTATGACGTTGCTGTCTCTCTTCCTGGGATTGGGCAAGCGGCGCGGCGAACTGGTCCAACTCGGCAGCGAGGCCAGCAACCACCGTGCCAGCCTGGAAGATTACAATCTAACATTGTTGGATCATCTTCTCAGCGTCGTCACCGCGTCGTTTATCCTGGCCTACACGCTGTACACGTTTTCTGCCCCCAACCTGCCAGCGAACTATTGGATGATGTTGACGATTCCTTTTGTCATCTATGCCACGTTCCGTTACCTCTATCTGATCCACGTGCGCGGCACCACGTTAGCGCCCGATGAAGTGGTGCTCACCGACCGCCCCTTGCAGATCGATTTCGTCCTCTGGGGATTGGCCGCCGTGCTCATCCTGTACCTCGGAAAGTAGTCGGATAGTCATCAGTTGCATAGTCGTTAGTCAGATAGTCATCGGTCGGGTAGTTGTTAGTCTAAGTCGCTCACAAAATGCTCTGAGGGGAACGCCAGTTCCCCGTTCTGGTCTGGATGGCGATCCAGACCAAGCCCAGCTAGATCTATTGAGTCTGGCCCGAAATTATCCATGAGGACAAGGACGAATTTGGCCTCAGGGACAATGACAATCCCACCCGTCTCGATTACCATAAGAATGAAGGCATTAGTCGAGCAATTCCCTGAGTGAGTTGGACTGCCGACTATAAGACGAGCGACTACGTGACTATCGAGGAGGGCAGAGCGATGTTTCAGCAAATTTTACTCAGTCTTGTGGCGTTGAGCCTGTTGTTTGCGCCGTGGCATGGACCGGCTGCCAAATCGTACAGCGCCGACCGTTTCGACGTGGATGTGGTCGTGCAAGCTGACGGTTCATTGGAGGTGACCGAACGGTTAACCTTCCGCTTTGTCGGCGGGCCGTTCACCTACGTCTACCGTCACCTGCCTGCGGAATACACCGACGGCATCGACGTGATCAGCGCGAGTGTGGACGGCGTCCCGTTGTCCGAAGGGAAAGAGGCCGGACAAGTCGAGATTGCCGGCCGCAACCCGGTCAAAGTCACCTGGCACTTCGCCCCGACTTCCGACAGCACGCGCACTTTCAGCCTGACCTATCGCGTGTGGGGCGTGATCCGCCAGGAAAGTGACGCCGACGTGTTGATCTGGCAGGCGTTGCCCGACGAGTACGAGTACAGCATCGCCGCCAGCACGATCATTGTGTCGTACCCCGAGACGACGCAACTTCTCGGCGCGCCGGAAGTGCAGAAAGGCGCAGCGACGGTTGTGCAGGGTGCGAACATCGTCATGTACGATGCCCGCGATCTCAAGCCGAACACGACGCTCATCGTGGCGCTGCGCTTTGGCGCGGGGAGCTTGATCGCTGCGCCGCCGCAGTGGCAAGCGCGAGGCGCATCCAACAATTCGAGTGGGCTTGTGCTCTCCCTTATCGCCGCGACTGTGGTCGCCCTTCTCGTCATCATGTTAGCGGTGTTCGTGAGCCGTGCCCGCGTGCCCTCCGCGCGCGGCGAGGCTGTGCTGACGCTGCCGCCGAGTGACCTGCCGCCGGCCATAGCCGGCGTCTTGCTGCGCAACGGCAGCGTGGATACGACGTGGGCCTGGGCCTACGTTCTGGGGGCGTGTTTCGATCTGGCCCGGCGCGGGGTGATTAGCATCGAGGAAATGCAGCGCACTTCCTGGCTGCAAGGCCGCGACTTCGTCTTCCGGCTGAATAGCACCGCCGCCTCCTTGCGCCCGCACGAGCGCGGCGTGATCGAGACGCTCTTCTATGACAAATCCGGCCTCCAGTCCGAGGTACGCTTGAGCAAACTTCAAAATAGCCTGTACAGCCGCCTCAAGTCTTTCACTAAGGCTTTGAAGTCGGAATGTGAGTCTCTGGGATTCTTCGACGCGGAACGCCAGCGACGCCGCACCGCGCAGATCGTGTGGGGCGTGCTCCTGCTGCTCTTGGGAGTAGGGTTGATCGTTGTCGCAGCGTTGTTGATGAGTGCCCTGGGTGTGTGGCCACTCTTCATCGCGATAGCGATCTCTATCGCGGGATTCGTGTTGGTCCTTGTGGGGGCGTCGCTCTCCCCATTGCGCGAGGATTTCCAGCAGACGGCGTTGGAATGGAAAAGCTTCGCTAAATACCTGAGCAATGTCACCCGCCAGCGCGACACCCTGGTGCATCGGGATCAGTTCGAGGGCTATCTCTCCTACGCGGCAGCGTTTGGCCTGGCGGAGCCGTGGGCGCGCTATCTCAAGAAGCACGAAGACATCGAAGTCCCGGCGTGGTTCCGCGCGCTGGCCACCGCCGAAGATGGCGGGCGCGGCGCGTTCGTGGCGATGATGGCGGCTTCCGGTTCGGCGAGCACCGCGAGCGCGGCCAGTGCGGGCGGCGCTGCCGGCGGTGGGGCGAGTGGAGCCGGGTAGCAGATTGTCGTTTTTCGGCTAGAATAGGAGCAACACACACGGGCGGGACTTCCCCGCCCGTGAATTCTGGTTATGATTGGCATATCGCTTTGGTACACGGATGAACACGGAAAGCACGGATTCTTTCTGCAAAAACTCATTGGCACGCTCTGCTCGCTCTCGTTGGTGGGTAGAACGCGTGTTGCTCCTGCTCCTACTGCTCGTGGGAGCGGGACTGCGTTTGTGGGACGCCGGCCGCACGCCGCCGGGCCTCTATCACGATGAGGCGCAGTACGGCCTGGACGCGCTGGCGGTGCTGGAAACGGGCAACCTTCCGGTGTACTTCCCCGCCAACAACGGGCGCGAACCGCTTTTCATCTATCTCATCACGTTGAGCATCGCCGTGCTGGGACGCAGCCCGCTGGCGGTGCGGCTGCCGTCATTCTTCGTGGGCTTTCTCACCCTGGCGGCGACTTACGACCTGGCGCGCGTGTTGTGGGGGCGCCGCGCTGGACGGTGGGCGCTGGCGGTGCTGGCAGTGACCTTGTGGCACGTCCACCTCAGCCGGCTCGGATTCCGCGCCGTGTTGCTGCCGCTGTTCACCGCGCTCTTCCTGGCGCAGGCAACTCGTGCGCTGCGTACCGGCAGAACACGATATTGGCTTATCGCCGGGGTGCTCTACGGCGCGAGTTGGTACACTTATATGGCTGCACGCTTCACGCCGGTCGCGTTGGGCGTGATGGTCGTCTATGGCTTGCTCTTCCAGCGCCGACAAACGCTGCGGGCGTGGCGCGGGGCGCTGGTGTTTTGCGTGGTCGCCTTGCTCGTCCTTGCGCCGCTCGGTGTCTACACACTGCGCCACCCCGACGTGGTGCTGGCGCGCACCGGGCAGGTGACGATCCTCAGCCCAGAGATCAACGGCGGCGACTTTTGGGGCACGCTCGTCCGCCACACCCTACGGACGGCGGGAATGTTTTTCGTGCGCGGGGATCGCATCTGGCGGCACAACCTGGCGTGGCGGCCTGTGTGGGAACCGGCGCTCGGTCTGGCGTTTTTGATCGGTGTGGGCGCGGCGCTGGCGGGATTCCGCCGCAATGCCGGGGCCGCACTGGCGCTCCTCTGGACGGCGGTGATGGCGCTGCCCACCCTCCTCGCCGAAGACGCTCCGCACTTCCTCCGCGCCGTCGGCGTGCTCCCCACGGCTGTGCTCTTCCCGGTGTTGGGCCTGCTGTGGATCGAGTCCAAAGTCCAAAGTCCAAAGTCCAAAGTCGAATCGGCGAATCAGCGAATCAGTGAATCGGCGAATCAGCGGATCACGCGTCACACATCACGCATCAGGCTCCGCTCCCCCCGTCTACCGTCTACTGTCTACTGTCTACTTCTCCTTCTCCTCGCCTTCCTTTCCACCACCTACGACTACTTCGGGCGTTACGCGAATGCGCCGCTGGCCTATCACTGGTTCGAGGCGGGGCCGGTAGCGATGGCGGGAGATATCAACGCCTTGCGGGGTGCGGGCTGGGACGGGGAGAAAATGCTTCACGGTCCGGCGACCGAACGGCGCGTTTACATCGACCGCCAGTTGTGGGATTCCTGGATGGCGGTGCCGTTCCTGGTCTCGGAGAAGGCTGTTCGCTTTCTGTCCGTCGCCGCAGCGCCTGATTCCACACCGAGTTCAACGTTCGTCGTGTGGCCTTACCGCAATTGGGAATTGGACGTGTTCTCGCACATCGCGCGTCCGGCATACCTACGTGTCGAAGAAGGCCCGCAGGCGCAGGGCGACAAGGACGAACAGCCGTTCACCGTCGCTATGTTCATCCATGCCGATCCGCGCCCCGCCGTGCCGGAACCGGCCGCGCGCTTCGAGAAGGGTGTTATGCTGCGCGCTGCACTCGTCCACCCGGATGCCTCTGGCGCGACGGTGCGCCTCTGGTGGGAGACGGACGCGCTGCTCTATGCCGACTATACCGTCTTCGTACACTATCTGCGCGACGGCGCGGTTATCGCCCAACACGATTACCAGCCCGGATACGGTCGTCTGCGCACCACCGGCTGGGCCGTCGGCGACCTCATCCTGGACGAGCACTCGTTGCCCGGCGTCGTCCCCGACCCGGCGCGCGACAGCCTGCGCATCGGCCTCTACCGCAGCGACACCGGCGACGGCCTCTCCCGCCTCGACGACGCCGGCAATCCTGCCGGCGCTTGGGTCGAGGTGGGCGTGATTCTGGCTCCGTAGGAGGCAAGAGGCAAGAGGCAAGGGGCAAGAGGCAAGAGGCAAGAGGTATGGGGCAAGGGGCAAGGGGCATGAAGCAAGGGGCAAGAAGCAAGAGGCAAGAAGCAGGAACGGAAATCCTGCATCCTGCATCCTGCACCTTGCATCCTGCACCTTGCACCTTGCATCCTGCATCCTGCACCTTGCATCCTGCATCCTTTTTCCTGCTTCTTGCATCCTGCATCTTTATATCTTTGCTCGCCGCCGCGCCGCTGTGGGGGCCGGGGATGGTCAACACGCGGGGTGGGGGGGATAGCCCGTTTCTGCTCCAGCGCACGCTCGATATGGCGGAGAATCTGCGTCACGGCATTTTCCCGGTACGCTGGATGGCGCACGCGGCCTACGATTTGGGGTATCCGTTCTTCAATCACTACGCGGCGCTGCCCTACTACCTCTCCGGCGGACTGACGGCGCTCGGCCTCAGTCCTCTCGTGGCGATCCAGGCCACGCAGACGTTCGGCTTCGTGCTCGCCGCATTGACGATGGCGCTGTGGGCCGAGCGCACCTTCAAGAGCCGGGCGGCGGCGTTCGTCGCCGTGGCGGCGTACACCTTCGCGCCGTTTCACATGGTCAACGTCTACGTGCGCGGCGACTCGCTCTCCGAATTCTACGCTTTCATCTGGTATCCGCTCATCCTGTGGACGCTGGATCGCATCGCCGAGCGCCCTACGCGCGGGCGCATCGTCGCCGCGTCCCTGGCCTATGGCGCGCTGATCCTCACCCACAACACCTCCGCGCTCGTCTTCTCGCCGTTTGCGTTGTTGTATGCCGTCTTGCGAATTACGAATGACGAATTACGAATGGCGAATCAGCGAATGGGCGAATCAGCGAATGAGCGAATTACGAATGACGAATTACGAATGGCGAATTACGAATCACGCCCTGTCCCCCCCGTCTCCCGTCTACCGTCTACCGTCTACCTTATCATCCCGTTCGTTCTGGGCTTCCTCCTCACCGCCTGGTTCTGGCTGCCGGCGATTGGCGAGACGAAATACGGGCAGATGGGGCCGGAGTTTACGGCGGGATATTTCCATTACAGCAACCATTTTCGCGGCCTTGATTTGGTGCAGCAGACGTTCGCCTTCGACTACAGCGTGTCCCCGCGCGCCGAAGACGCCGGCCCGTTTGCGATGGGGCTTGCGCAGGCGGCGCTGGCAGTGGTGGGCGTGGCGAGCTTAATGGCAAATGGCAAATGGCGAGTGGCGAATGAGCGAATGGGCGAATGGGCGAATGAGCGAATGGGCGAATTACGAATTACGAATCACGAATTACGAATTACGAATCACGAATTACGAATTACGAATCACGAATTACGAATTGCGAATCCCCAATCCCCCCCTGTCTACCGTCTACCGTCTACCGTCTACTGCGTACCGTCTACCGTCTACCTGTTTTTCTCCCTCGCCCTTGCTACGTTCATGATCACGCCGCTGTCCAAGCC
>DAOUAQ010000154.1:0-12426 GCA_034433375.1 Anaerolineae bacterium
CCCCGCCTGGTCGCTCTCCGCCGTCCACATCCCTGTGGTCGTTATCCCGCCGGTCGATCCCAGGTAGACGTAGGCGCGTCCTTCGTCGGTTTCGCCGTTGTCGTACCAATACGCGCCGATGATCACGTCGTCATACCCATCGCCGTTCACGTCCCCCGCTGTGCCTACGTCGTAGCCGAAGTAGGCGCTGGCCTGGTTGCTCTCTCCCGTCCAGTTGGCCGTGGCGCTCAATCCATTGGCCGAGCCGAGGTACACGAAGGCGCGCCCCTCAGCATCCTCGCCTCCCCAGTACAGGAACGCCCCGACGATGACGTCGTCGTAGCCATCGCCGTTCACATCCCCCGCCGTGCCCACGGCTGAGCCGAACCAGGCGCTGGCCTGGTTACCCTCCGCCGTCCAGTTGGGGGTAGCACTCAAGCCGTTGGCCGAGCCGTGATAGACGAAGGCCGCACCTTCGTTGGTCTGCCCGTTGTCGTACAACTCGGCGCCCACAATGACGTCAGCGTAGCCGTCGCTGTTCACATCCCCCGCTGTGCCCACCGCCACGCCGAAACGCGCGTTGGCCTGATCGCTCTCCGCCGTCCACGTTGCCGTGGTACTCACCCCACTGCTTGATCCCAGGTAAACGTAGGCGCGCCCCTCGTCCGTCTGCCCGTTGTCGTACTTGGGCGCACCCACGATCACGTCGGCGTAGCCATCGCCGTTCACGTCTCCCGCCGTGCCCACGGAGAAACCGAACTGCGCTCCCGCCTGGTTGCTTTCCGCCGTCCAACCGGGGCTGCTCAACACGGGATCGATGGTGATGGGGTAGGTTGCGCCTGCCACATCCACAGCCAGACGGATACCCGTGATGGGCGGCAGGGGCGGTACCGGAACTTCCGGCAGATCCAGCCGGTCGCGCAGCACCGCGGAGGAAGTCAGCACCGTCGTGCGGGTCAACACGCGCGTGTCGAGCGGCTGTCCACCCGCCAGGGGGATCAGGCGCACGGGCAACGCGCGCCCGGTGGCGTCGTAGGCGTGCAGGTTGCCGTAGCGTAGCACCCGTTGCCCATGCGGGGTGCTGAAATCCAGTTCGATGCCCATTGGAGCTTCCCCCGCAGCCGTGGTGTCGGCCACTCCGGCCTTCAGATTGCTGCTCAGGTGCAGGTCCACGACCACTGTATCAGAGGCCGTCCCGTCCGGCGCGCGTTCCAGGGTGAAGCCCTGTTCCACACCCTGTTCATCGTTGACATACCATTCCACCAGCGCACCACGGGCATAGGCAATGCCGTTGCCCTGAGCCGTCAACGCGGCTGCACTTGGCGGGCGCACGTCGCCCGCGTAGCCGTACCCGGCCAGCCGCAAACCCAGTTGCCAGGAAGGAGTGGCCGCGCTCCGCGCCACCACCCGCGGGCCGTTGGGGGTGAAGTAGGTGCGCAGGCCGTGGGCGCGGTTGGGCGCCTGGTAGGCTGCCACCACGTCGGTCAGCACGGTCGTGTCTTGCCAGGTCACCTGGTACTCCGCCAGCCGGATGTCGGCGGTGATCTTGTCCAGCCAGCCAGGTGGCGGTTCTTGTGCCAGAACTCGTGTAGTAATCTGCGTCTTTAACGCAATGGGGAGCAGCAACGAAAGTTGCACTTCTAACGAAGCGGCGCGCAGTGACCCGATGGGAAGTAAAGTCAAAGTCAGGGAAATCAACAACAGGATGTTTATCCATACATTAGAGCGACATGTGACGTACATTTTCACCTCTTGATACTGATGATGGGTACAACAATAGCGTGCATTGATGATACCTACCCAGGGAGCCACATTATCTCTAACGCAATACCAACTAAATATTCGAGTAAACCTGCGGAGAACAATATTTTTATTATATTCACCTCTGCTGTGATGTCAATACTTTACTTATTTTGTCCGATCTACGCGCAGAATAGCGCTGTCTGGCATAAATGCACATTATTCCCACTCCGCACAAAAAATCGACTTGCCTTCGCCCCCTCCGTTGTGTTATAATATAGTTAGCCTGGTAGCATCCAGGCACGAAAAGTCCGGGGCTACGGCTCCAACCCGCAGGAAACTCCAAGCCTGCGGCGCTCTGAGCGGGTAACACCGCGCGGAGAATGAAAGGGGAGGACACGGGAATAATCCCGCGTCCTCCCCTTTGTCGTTTTCTTGGACAGGATTGACAGGATGAACAGGATAGAAAGATGCGCTATCCTGTGAATCCTGCCTAATACACACATTCATAGACAGAAGGAGGAAACACAATATGCCCTATTTGATCCTGGCCTTACACATCCTGGCCCTTGTCCTGGCCCCCGGCGCACTGCGCTGGGTTCTGGCCCCAATGTGGGGCGCGGCGCTGGCGCTGGCCTACTTCAAGCCCGACGACCGCGCAGCGACCACGAACTACATCTACTTCTTCCTCGCGGGCAACGCCGGCCTGCTCTTTGCCTACCGCATCGCCGCGTTGCTCGTCAGCGAGACGCCGGAGCCGGGCGCAACGACGCTCTACGGCATCTCGGTGTGGCTGCTGGGTTTCGCCGTGATGTCGGCCATCGGCTTCTACGCCTACATCCTGCGCTTCCTGTTCTGGGACCGTCTCACACCGTTCTTCGGTGGGCGGATGGCAAGCCGGGATGTTATCCAGCAGATTAAGCGGCAGTAGACAGCAAACGGTAGACGGTAGACAGGGATAGGGTGACAAGTTGACAAGGTGACAGGGTGATGGGGTGAGAGGGGGACAGACAGGCGACTTGAGAAGGTTGCACCCTGTCACCAAGTCACCCCCCGCTCCCCCTCACTCCCTCTCCTCCCCGCCCGTCTACTGTCTGCCGTCTACCGTCTACCACTCAATAAGGAGACCCATATGAACAACACCAACACCCACAACGACACATTCTCAATGACCCTCACCCCCGACGGCGCGTCCCTGCACGCCTACGCCTGGGCCTTGCCCCACGGCTGGCGAGCCTGGTCGCCGCACGCGCTGCGCATCCTGCGCAAGCCCTACCGCCACGCGCGGACACACCTGGAACTCACCGACGATGTGGTAAGTAGCCTGTATGATCCGCAAGGCGCACGCAACACGGCAGCCGCCTTTGGCCTGGCCAACGTGCCCGAACTGGGCCTCGTCCAGGTCTACGGCGGGCTGGCAACGGCTGAGACCCAAGAACAGGCCGTGCAAGCCGCTGCGCTCAACTCGGCGCGCCTGGTCGCGGCGCTGCAAGGCCGCTTCCGCCAGTCGCGTTTCACGCTGCTGTCCGGCGACGAAGCGGCGGCGTTGTATCGCCATCTGTGGAATTGTCACTACACCGCGTCGCTCATCGGCCAGATGGTGCCGCGCCTTGCACCCGGAATGGGATCAAGCTACGGCATCAACCAACTGGTGACCACTGATGCGCAGGAGCAACTTGAAGTCATCGCCGCCGCGTTGGCCGGGGAGCCGTTCGCCGTCCTGACCCTGGCGCATCCCTTGCACGCGCTGGACATCCGCCGGATGCTGACCGACACGGCACAAGCCTTGAGCTACTTCGCCTCCAAAGTCAAGCAGAGCGAGTCGGCCAACGTGAGCGCGGTGCTGCCGCTGTTCCTGAATCCGGTGGCGGTGTTCAGCGAGCAGACGCATCGCGCAACGCAGGTAACGCGGGCTGATCAGAGCCTCCGTAGTGAACAGAACGCACATCGCCTGGCCGCCGGGCAGTCCGATGCGGTCAGCGCCTATCGCCGCGAAACCACGAGCCAGGAAACCCACCAGGGCCAGGAAAACACCGTCTACTACGAGAAACAGCACGTGAGTGAAGATGTGCGCGAACACGAGGAATCCCAGGTCAACCTGGAACGCGACTATGCCGACCACTATTCCCTGTCGCGGTCGTACAGCGGACAGGAATCTGGCGTGGTGCAGACCGAAGGCGCGCGCGACGCCACCCAACAGGGCAATCGCCAGCAGCACACCGATGAGACCGGCAACCTGCACAGCGTCGAAAGTATCAATGAGCGAGTTTCCGGTGTCCGTTCCGGGGCGGGAAGTCGTTCGTCCGTTGAAAACTTCAGCGTTGGCGAGAGCTACAGCGGGGGCAACAGCCGCACTTGGGAAGGGGGCTACAACGAACAGACGGAGCGGTCGTTCAGCGGGGCAGGCAACGAGCACACCGAAGGCGGTTACCAGCAGTCCGAGACCGGGGCCAGCAGTGTGTACAGCAGCGAGGGCTTTGATCGCAGCACGGAAAGTACCGTGCAGGGCGATGGGGCGCAGATGCAGACCTACGCCGACCAGGGCGTGGAAGGCAACCTCGCGCCGCGCGTCTTCGGCATCGGCGGCGGCGAAACGATGGAAGCCGGGGAACGCGGCAATATGTACGAGTCCCGCGACCACGAAATTGCGCAGGCCGAAGGCAACCTGGAAACCAACCGTGATACACAGCAGAGCACGGTCAGGGCAGGCTTTGAACAAGGCGACAATGCCTACGAACGCAGCGGCAACCAGCAAGAGACGTTGGGCCAGACTTGGCAGGGCAACGAGACGGTGCAGACCGCGGAGTGGCGCAGCGGCGGCGGGGTGCGGTCGAGTCAGACCGCCTACGGTTACAGCGAAGCCTACCAGGACGCCAGCCACACCGACCGCGACACGCAACGCGGCTGGCAGAGTGCCGTGGATCAGAACGCGGCCTGGCAGCAGGCGACCCGAGACGGCTATCAAGGCGTCGAGCACTTTGCCCGCGTCTTTGGCGGCAGCTACGCTGAGACCGGGCAGCGCAGCGGGCATCTCTCGCAGCAGGATACCATTGTCGCCGACCGCGCGCTGCAACGCGAGACCAACCGCGTAGTCAACGGCTTCCGCAGTGAGACCTTTGACGGCTACCGCAACTCACAAGAACAGGTGGACGGGGCCGAAGCGCGGCAGGAGGCGATGGTCGGCGAGGGACGCGAATACGTGCAGGCCCAGGCCGCCGAGCAAGTCGGCGCGACGGTGGCGAATCTGGGCACGACCCAGGTGACGACGCGCGGGGTGATGGGGCCTTCGGGTGGGTCACTCGTGGCGGGCCTGGCCTTCGCCCGGCAGACCGTGGACGCGCAGCGCGACCTGGTAGCGCAGTTGCTCGACCAGCAAGTGCGCCGTTTGAGTGCGGGACTGGACACAGGGCTGTTCCTGACACAAGTGACGTTGCTGGCCCCCGACCAGGCCCGGCTGGAACGCCTGGCCGCCGCGTCCATTGCGGCGATGCGCGAGGAGAACGTCGTCGTGCCCGTTGCAGCGCGCGCCGGGGACAAGGAACTGTGGCAACGAGCGATTACGCTGGACTTCGATGCGCGCGCGGAGGACGCCGGGCCGTTCGACACCTTACGCCACGCGCAGACCTTGACGGCCAACGAACTTGCCGCGCTCGTCCACCCGATTCGTATCTCGGACGGTACGATTTCGGCCTCGCTGGACGCCTGGCCGGATGACCTGTCGCACCGGCGCACTCAAGGCGAGATCGCCTTGGGCACGGTGCTGGACGTGAACCTGCAACCTGATCCGAACAACGTGCATCGCTTCCGCGCCGACGAACTGATGCACGCCGTCATCGTCGGGGACTCCGGCTCCGGCAAGTCCAACTCCGCGCTGTGGTTTGTTTCGCAGGTGGTCAACACATTGCGACAAGATGAGCACGGCATCCTGATCCCTGCCCCCATCACCGGGCCGGTGCGGACTGGCGCGGCAGGCGGGACGCCGCGCATCGGGGTGACGGTCTTCGATCCGACCGGGGAATGGCGCAAGTTGGGCTTGCTGATTCCATCAAAGGACTTCCAATACTATTCCCTGTACGGGCAAGGCAGTCCTGTCGAGACGTTTGACAATCCAACGGGCGCTACAGGCATTGCCTTGCCCCTCCTGCAATTCAACCCCTTGCGCATCCCTAGCCCGTACCTGCACCCGGCGAAGTGGGCGGCGGCGTTCGCCAAACATTGGCTGCTGGCGTACCCCGCCGGGGCGACCGGCTTCCACCAGCTCAAGGGCGCGGTGCTGGACGCCTACCGCGCGGCGGGCGTCATCGAGGAGGATGGCAGGATTTACCTGGACCGTTCGGCGAACCTGTGTATGAAGGACTTGCACACCGCCCTGGTCGCGCGCTACAAGGTACTCAGCGAAGAACGCAGCGACACCATCACCGCGGGCGTGATCAAGCGCATCATCGACAAGTTGGAAGAGTTCTTGCCCAAGGGGGTCTACCACCGCGCCTTTGGGCAGCCGGGCGGAACGACGGTGGCCGAGTGGACGGCCCCGGACAAGGCGACGGTCATTACCGGGAAGTTCGGCGATGATGGGCCGCTGAAGCAGTTTATCATCGGATTAATGGTGTCCGGCATCTACCAGCACGCGGACGAACGCTATGAGTATTACTTGCGCCAAGGCCGGCCCATTCCGCAACACTTGCTTTTCGTCGAAGAGGCCCACGTGGTGATGCGCTCGGACGCCGCGTCCCAAACGGAGATCGCCCAGGCCATTGGCGAGGACGCGGGGCTATGGAACAACATCACCGACCGGGGACGCAAGCTGGGCCTGTACCTGTGGACGTCAGCGCAGCATTGGGAGCCGTTGCCATCCGGCGTGGTCACATCGAGTAGCATTGCGATTATCCAGAAGGTGAGCACGGTGAAGGACGCCGAAATCGCCGTGTCGAAGGCCGGACGACTGCCGGGAAAGACGAGTATCGACGACTACTCCAAGTGGACGCTGAGTGTGCTCAATATGCCCACGGGAGTGGGCTATGTGCGCCGCACGCGCAAGACGTTGAACCAGGAAAGTGAAATGGAAATCTTCCCGGTACAGTTCGTGGATATTTCGGGGATTGTGCCGCCGGCGGATACGGAGTTGGAGAATATTGTGAAGCGCGGATAGGTGAATTTGTCGCCAGTGTTGCTGTCCATCATTCAGCGACACTGGCGACGACAATTACACTGTGATAGAATCAGGACTTTCTTCGGAGGGAGGCGTGTTATCATTGAGCGCCTCTTCCAACAGCGCAAACACCGGTTCTAAATCTTCAATGCCGGAAGCGCGGATGAGTTCAAGGTCGCGCAGGGCCTCGCGTACAATACCAGGGGCAGATGTAATCTCTAGGGCGTAACGGTATTCGGGGAGTACTGGTGCAAGGAGATCAGGACGTTTGGTGATGTCAGTCCAGCTTGAAGCCCCAACAGCCTGACCGACACGAACTGCGGCAAGAGTATATTGCACTGTGTACAAATCCGCGTGGGCCAGGATAGCAGCACAAGCCTGTCCGGCAGCCTCTAGCCACTGCGAACCATCTTTGTTTTCTTGCAGCACCTCGATTATGCCACGCCATAAAAGCGCCTGATGTTGCATAGGGTGGTTCAATGTCAGGGCCTCTTCAATACAGGCTTGAGCCGCGGTTAATTCATTCCGAGCCACCAGGACTTTCCCAAGAGCTACCAGATGAATGCCCTGACTATCCTTGCCTTCTCCCGAATGGCGTGTCGCCAGAGCTTGACGGTGTAGTCCAAGAGCAGCATCAAATTCTCCCAGAGTATAGTGCAGTGTTCCTAAATAATAGCACCATGCCCGTGCGTAACGCACGTCATCAAGTTCCTGGGCTATGGAAAGCGCCTGAGAATAATATGTGCGAGCTATGGCGAACTGTCCAAGACATTGTTGGATAATCCCTAAACGTCCCTGGTGCAACCCCTCGAAGCGTCGTGCTTGGATTGTTTGTGCGATCTGCAAAGCTTGCTGCGAAACCACCCAGGCGTCTTGAAATCGCCCTAGATCACGATAGATTATTCCCAATCCTCCCAGAATATTGCTCTCCGTTAGAGTATCATTTAGATCACGCGCCACAACGAGAGCCTCTTGATAATACAATAGAGCCTCCTGATGACGTTGAAGAGCACGGTAGGTGGCACCCAAATCCGCTAGCACATTGCCTACACGTCGCTGGTCGTTGAATTGACGATGGAATGCTAGACTTCGCAAATAACAGTCGATGGCTTCTTCAAAACTGCCCAAGTAATGGTAGGCGTTTCCCAAATTGCCCAGGATGACACCTTCTTGTTCTACGAGTTGAAAGGTTCGCGCTAATTCCAACGCTTCTTGATAATACTGTTGTGCCTGGTCTAGTTGTCCCAGGTTACGATGAGCATTGCCCAAATGCGTCAATAAAGGGCAGCGCAATCTGGCGTCGCCTGATTTTTTGACGAGGGATAGCGCCGTCTCATAGAAATGAAGAGCTTCCCTGGCTTGCCCTAACATCTGGAGAGCGAATCCCCAGCGATCATAGTTGAGGGCCTGTAGTCGCACATCGGTTAGACATTCTGCTAATTGCTGTCGGCGCTGTACTAATCCGCGATAGTCTCCCCAGCGGAATAGATACCCATAATCTATCTGGTTCAATAATTCACAGGCAGCATCACAATCTTGTGCTTGTATTCGGTGCGCAAACTCCACTAACTGTGGCGCTAAATCCTCAATAGTCTGCCACTCGTTTTCCGGCTTGCGAATGCTAACAAAGTATTCCGCTGCACGCAATTCCAGGTTGCGGCGATTGTAAGGATTGGGACTATCCATTCAATATCCCCTCCAGCAGTTCAAACACTGGTTCTAAGCCCTTGATACCTGCCGCACTGATCAATCCAAGATCCTGCAAGGCATCACGCACTACACCTGGCGCAGTGGTGATACTGAGAGCACGACGGTATTCTGCCAAAGCAGGGAAAAGGAGAACCGAACATTGTGTAGCACTAGACCAATGTGACTCACAAACGGCTTGACCGACTCGCGCAGCCGCAAGTGTATATTGCGCATCATATAAGTCCGGGGTAAGCTGTAATCGCCTCTGGCAATAATCTACCGCACGCTCAAATTGTTCAATTGCTGGTTGATGTTGGCAGAGACGTGCTATCCCCAGGGCTAGTACAGCCTGGTAATTGGTTTCAGCAACATTGAGATCGCACGCTTTACCAAAACAGTGTTCCGCTGTGGCAAATTCACCGATGCTTAACCATATTCTCCCACATTCCCACCAGCGGTAACTTGCTAAACGAGGATCATTGAGTACCTCGGCCAGAGCCAACGCCTCACGAACTAGAACGAGGGCTTGCTCGGAATATTGCTGGATTGCATAGAGTGACCCCAAAAAACCCAGCCAGACGCATATTCGCCGCCGATCTTGTAAGGATCGAGCAATCTGCAAAGCCATTTCACAATACTGCAGCGCATCCTCTAGACGTCCTAATCTACAGTAAGTAATGCCTAGACGACCAGTTTGTACACCTTCTTCCAGACGATTACCAATACGCCGTGCTGTTGCTAGGGACTGTTGATAGCATTCCACCGCTGCATCAAATCGCCCAATACTGTTGTAAGCATGCCCCAAGTTACCAAGAATTTCGACTTCAGTATCAGGAGTATTGTGTGCTTGGGCGAGTTGCAAAGCGGCCTGATCCATCGCGATAGCCTGATTGATCTGCCCAAGAGTACGGTATGCCCGCCCTAGACGCAGTAACTGGACACTCTCCATCTGGTGATCGCCTATTTGACGTGCCAGCGCCAGCGCCTGGTGGTAAAAGTCGAGTGATATGTCAACCTGGTTGCGTGAGTAATATGCCAGACCCAGACTGCTGTAATTAGTGAGCCGCAGATAGGGGTCACTCAAGTGCCCTCTGAGTTGTTGGCGCAATACTGCTAGAAGTTCCACATGCCCCCAACGATACAAATATGCGTAATCAATGCTATCCAACAAGCGTGCAGCCACTTCGTAATCCGCAGCTCGCACACGGTGCGCAAATTCAGTTAGTTGCGGGATCAAATCTTCAGTAGTCTGCCACTCACTTGGCGGCTTACGGATACTGGCATAGTAGTCCGCCGCGCGTAATTCAGCTTCGCGCTGGGTGTAATCGGCTCGACTATTCACTTTGCTCCTGTTCGCCCTCAGGAATCCGCCGGTACACATACTCCCGATCCATCGGGTGTATGCTGTACTCCCCCGTCGCCCGATTGAAGGTCACGAAGTAGCTGTTTACCAACCGCCGTAGACTGGCGCGCACATCCAATGCAGGAAACCAGGGTTGGAGCAGGAACGCAATTGCTGTGGCATCCACGGGCCGGTTGAAAACCGCCAACGCTTCCATCACGCGACGTTCTTCTTCTCCCAGGCGTTCATATCCAGCAGCAATCAAGCCTTCCATCACTTGTTCGCCAAACACGGTTTCATCAGCCAATAGCTCGGTCAACGTCAATGTCAGGTCTCGATCCAGAATGCCGGCCAGGATTTCCAGAGCGCGCGGGATGCCCTGCGTGAGTTGCACAGCTCGGCGCAGATCAGTTTCCGGCGCATCACGCAATCCCAGGCGGCCGTCGCGGTCGAAATCGCGCAGCAAAGCCACGGCATCATCTTCCGGCAGCCCTTCACGGAGAGGGATGTGCCGTGCGCTCCGTACTGCCGCCGGTATCACGACCACCTGTTCCCGAGAGGTGGTAATCAGTCGTGCCCCACCCGGTTGCACCACACAGCGTTCTACGAAGAGCCGCAGTCCTTCCTCTTGAATGGCATTGTCGTCACCCAACACATCTTCCAGGTTATCGAGCAAGATGACGTACACACCTTCTTGCAGCGTTTCTAGCAGGTACTCCACCTTGGCCGTCAATGGCGTGTCGCGGTCGGCCCAGCGTGCAGCCAGACGGCTAGCCACTGGATCACCCAACATCCGCCCCACGTCAGTGTAGATGCGTTCCAGGCTTAGTCCGGTACTCCGTGCGCTCAAGTAGAGTATCCCGTCCACCGGTTGCGCGGCCTTCCTGCCCTGTGCCCCAGCTACCGTTTCGACCGGCGTCTTGGTCAATGTCGCCAGTTCCTCCGCCAGTTCTAATAAACGGCGCTGATTGGCATCCCCAGTTTCCGTTCGTTCGCTCAGGACGTGCAATAACAACACTAACGCATTTTCTAGACGGCCGGAAGCATCAGCAGTGTGCGCAAACAGGAAGGCAATCGTTCGCTCAATACGGGCAGAGACACTGTTTGCTTCAGGGATTTGGGTTTGCCAGGGCGCCAGTCGTGCATCCACGAATATAGCACGCAAGGTCTCGTCACTGTCGAATGCCCCACATATCTGCAAGGCCGCACGCATGTGGCTGTAAAGCACAGGTGAAATCCCCGCTGGTCGTTCACCCGCCACAGCTTCGGCAATGGGCGTGATCATTTCTTCCAGATCGGCTAGTACGTAACTGACCAATGCCGTTTTTCCCATTCCTCCACGTCCTACCACACTGACCATGCGTACCGTACTATCGGTCAGGTGTTTATGCAGTGCCTGGGCTTCGCTCACACGGTCTTTGAAAGCGTGTGTGACGTCCAGGGGGCGGACATTGACCACGCGCTGCCGTTCGCGCCGCTCGCGCCGGTCGGCGTCGTCCCAATCACGCTTGGCGCGCCACCAGACCATGTCGGCATCTACCTGCGCTTTTGACCAGGTTGCAATAGTCGCGTCCCAGGTGACATCGGGACGAATGGACTTGCCGGCATTCACCAGCTCATAAATCCGATTCTCTTGAACGATGTGCTTGAGTAACTCGCGCGCTTTATGGCTTTGTTCTTGGGCCGGCAGTGCGTCGTAATTCAGGCCCAGGTCAAAGCAGAGTGTACTCAAATCATCGGCGGTCAATTGCGTGGCCAGCACCTGGCGCAGCGGGCTGAGGTGTTGGGTCAAACTTGGTGTGGTCATAGGGTATCCTCCTTTTAGCTTGTGAGGGGCGGCAAAGCATCACCCGGTAAGGATTGCCAATCAGTTATAGCTTCTTCCAACAAGGCAAATGCCGGTTCCAATCCTGCGATGCCGGCAGCACGGATGAGTTCCAGATAATGAAGTGCTTCGCGCACCACGCCAGGAGCGGCGGTAATGTCAAGGGCGTGCCGGTATTCAGTCAGGGCAGTGGTAAGCAAGTCAGCGCGTTGAGTGGGGACAGTCCAGTTAGGATCGCAGACGGCTTGGCCAATGCGAGCAAGAGCTAGTGCGTAATGAGGTTGATAGAGCTCATTGGTTCTGTCTATCACTTCCTGACACAAACCAACCGCCTCTCCAAAAGACTGCTTTGCCGCTACGTTTCCCTGGTACAAGCGGACAATTCCATAAACCAACGGCGTTAAATAATATGTTTTCGGCACACGGAGATTTACTGCTGCTTTGCTATGTTGGCTTGCTGCGGATAGCTGTCTTTGGCTCAACGACATCTGACTCAGACTTACGTGACAGTCAAATGCCCCAGGCTGATAAGCAATTGTCTCAGCCATCAACAGAGCTTCCGTACAGTGACTGATGGCCTGCTCTATCTCGCCTAAGCCTGTTTTCGACATAGAACAAACAATCTAACGAACGCACATTAACAAGTGAGCCATAAGGGATATACTTAACCTCATTCCCAGCGGAGGAGGTTCAAGATGTCCG
>DAOUAQ010000155.1:0-9205 GCA_034433375.1 Anaerolineae bacterium
CGAGGATGCTGCCCCCGCCCTGGTCGCGCATCAGCGGCACCACAGCGTAAGCCAGCCGGATCGCGCTCTGGATGGTGAGCTGGATCGCGGCATCCCAATGCTCCAGCGTGAGATCCACGAAGTGACCGGGCATCGGCCCGCCGGCATTGATGAAGAGCATATCAAGGTGCTTAAAACGGGTGATAGTCTCATTCACCAATCGGCGCACATCCGCTGCATGGGCAACATCGGCGACTATCGGCAACACCGTCGCGCCTGTTTCATGGGCCAAATGATGGGCGGCCTCTTTCACTGTGGCCTCGTTGCGGGCGCACAGCGCGATATTCGCGCCTTCTTGCGCTAACGCGCGCGCCGTCGCGTAACCTAATCCCCGGCTCGCTGCTGTGACCAACGCCGTTTTTCCATTCACCATCAAGTCCATCGCCATCTCCTCATAACTCTTAACTCTGAGTCTACTGCAAAAAGTCCTTCTTGACCGCCAAGACGCCAAGTTCGCCAAGAAAATCGAATAATTGATCAATAATTTCAAGAGATTTACCCGTTTTCACAAATTATCTTCATCTAACCATTAAAAACCTTGGCGTTCTTGGCGACTTGGTGGTTTTTTCAGTGGAGTCGACTATGGAAGATTACACAATTACCGTCAACAATTTGACCAAGAAATTCGGGAACTTCACCGCCGTGGATCACGTGAGTTTCAACGTCGCGCCGGGTGAGGTTTACGGCTGGCTGGGGCCGAACGGCGCCGGGAAGACGACGACGATCCGTATGCTGCTCGGATTACTCAGCCCCACCGCCGGCGAAGCGCGCGTGCTCGGCTACAATCCGGCAACGCAGACCAAGCTTATGCAGGCGCAGGTCGGCTATATGTCGCAACTCTTCACGCTCTACAACGATCTCACCGCCCGCGAGAACATCCGTTTCTACGGATTGGCTTACGGCCTCTCGCGCAAGAGGTTGCGCGAGCGCCAGGCCGACATCCTGGACATGGCGGGGCTGACCGGACGCGAGCACACACTCACCTCGAACCTCTCCGGCGGCTGGAAGCAGCGGCTCGCGCTAGGCTGCGCCATCGTCCACGAGCCGCGCGTCGTCTTCCTGGACGAGCCGACGGCCGGCGTTGACCCGATCAGCCGCCGCGAGTTTTGGGGCCTCATCTACGCGATGGCGAAGAAGGGGGTGACAGTGCTCGTCACCACGCACTACATGGATGAGGCAGAGTTGTGCCAGCGCGTCGGCTTCATCAGCCAGGGGAAGCTCATCGCCCTGGACACGCCGGATCAATTGAAGCAGTCGCAGATGCGCGGGCACGTCCTCGAAATCAACACCGACAACGCCGACGGCGCAATGCGCGCCCTCAAAGCAGCGCAAGTCACCGGACGCATCCCCTTCGAGGAAGTCGCGCTGTACGGAGCGCAGATTCACGCCGTCGTTCCCGACGCAGAGACGTTCAAAGCGCCGATCTGGGCGCTGCTCAATGCCGAGGGCATTGACGTGCGCGCGATTGAGTGGATCGCGCCCACATTGGAAGATGTGTTTATTTCAGCGGTGAAATGATGCCGACCTGGCAAGGGCCTGCGCGCCCGCGCCAGATTTCAGGCTTCACGATAATGGAGGATAAATAATGTATCAGGAAAAGAGAAAAACGAATAAATGGGTACGCATCTGTCTGCTGACGCTCTTCGCGCTCGGGCTGATCGTGTTGATGTCCAGGCAAACCCTGGCCTCGCTGCATCCCCAGACACCGTCAACGCCCTCGTTGACCACGTCCGGGGTGATCCAGGCCGAACAGGTCGGCATCGCCAGCGAGTTCGGCGGATTGATTGCCGCCATCCCGGTCGCTAAAGCCGACAGCGTCGCCGCCGGGCAGGTCGTCGTCCAGTTGGACACCACGATGCTGGACGCGCAGATCGAGGTTATGCAAGCGATGGTGGAGATGGCCGAAGCGGGTCTGGCGCAGGCCAAAGCCGGCGCGCGTCCAGGACAAATTCTGACGGCCCAGGCGCAGCTTGCCCAGGCGCAGGCCGGACAACTCGTCGCGCAGCAGGCCGTCAGCGACACGCAAAACCTGGTCGCCAACCCGCAGGACATTGACCTGCTCATCGCCGTCACCCGCGCGCAACTCGAATCCGCCGAACACGCCCTCGCGCGGGCGACGGCGCTGAAAGACGCGGTCGAGGTCGGGAAGGCGCAGCTCGACAAAGCCTACGCCGACTACAACGGCGGCGGGCGCTATCGCTTCCCGGCCGCGCAAGGCTCCCTCGATGATCTAGGGGACCTGATACCAGACCTCCCCGTTGACCTGCCGGACCTCCCTATTGAGATGCCGGAAATCCCTGACGGCGACTACAACTATGGCGATTGGGAGTTGGTAGTTGACGATGGCACTTTCACCCTCTACAAATGGGTCAACATCAGCTTTCCAATGAACGCCCTGCAACTGCCCAACCTCTGGTGGCAGTCGTGGATCGGCGTCAACGCCGCCAGCGCCCAGAAGGAGGGGCTGGAAGCCAAACTCGCCAACCTTTACGCCCAACGCGCCAATCCACAGACGATGCAAACCCACGCCGACGAAGCCCACAGCGCCGAGGCGCAAGTTACAGCGCAGGTCGCGCTGGCGCAGGTACAGGTGGATGCGCTGGAATCCGGCGCCACCCCGGAGCAGATCGCCGCCATCGAAGCGCGCGTCAATCAAGCGCGCAGCGGCCTGGCGTCGCTGCTGCGCCAACGCGATATGCTCGCGCTCAAAGCGCCTATTGATGGGATGGTAGTGAACGTGACGATGCACCCCGGCGAAGTCGCGGCCGCCGGCGCGACCATCCTCACTGTCGCCGACCTCAACAAGCTGACGCTGACCGTCTACGTGCCGCAGAACCAGATCGGGCAGATTCACATTGACGAACCGGTTCAAATCAGCGTCAACAGCTTCCCCAACCGCACCTTCGAAGGGACAATCACTCGCATCGCAGATCGCGCTGAATTCACGCCGCGCAACGTCGCCACCCAGGAAGAACGGGTGAACCTCGTCTTTGCCGTCGAGATTACCGTCGTCAACCAGAACGGCGCGCTCAAAATGGGAATGCCGGCCGATGTCATTATCGGATCATCCGCGCATTAACTCGTTGCGACGTTCCAACGTTCCAACGTTCCAACGTTCCAACGAAAAGGAGAAATATGAAAACAAAATACAGTTGGATTTTCGTGATTCTCGCCGCGCTCGTGTTATCCGGCTGCCTGAAAACTGCGACGGCCAACAGCGACGCGCCGCTGATCGCCTCGGGAACCATCCGCGCCCAGGAAATCCGAGTGGCAAGCGAATTTGGCGGGCGCATTGAGGCCATCAACGCGCAAGTGGGCCAGCAAGTCGCCGCCGGCGATGTCATCGTGACGCTGGATGCGACGCCGTGGCTGCTGCAACTCTCCCCCACCGAGGCCGCCGTCGTCACTGCCCAGGCTGACCTGACCATGCTCGAAGCCGGGCCGCATCCCGCGGAGGTCGCCGCCGCGCGCGCCAACGTCGCCCTGGCCGAAGCGCAGCGCGACGGCGCGCACCAGGCGTGGCAAAACGCGCTGGCGGTCGTCGAGAATCCTCAAGAGCTGCAAGAGCAAATCGTCGAAGCGCGCACCAAAGTCGCGTTGACCGCGCAGGGCGTGGAATTGGCCGAAGCGCAACTCGCCAATCAACAGATGGCGCGCGACATCACCCAAGAAGGCAGCATCCAACGCCAGGCTGCGGACTATCAACTGCTCGCTGCGCAAGAAGCGCTGGCCGGCGCGCAAGCCGACGAGAAGACCGCCCAGACGCTCCTCAACCAACTGCTGCGGATTCGCAACAACCCGCTCGGTTACATCGCCCAGGCGAACGCCGCCGAGGGCAAATACCGCGTCGCGGAAGAGGCCGTCGGCGTCGCGCAGGCCAAACTCAACGACCTGCTCGCCGGCCCCACTCCGCAGGAGTTGGCCGTGGCGCGCGCCAAAGTCCGCCAGGCCGAAGCCGAAGCCAACGTGCTGCGCAAGAAAATCGAACGCAGCGCGTTGAGCAGTCCCATCAACGGCGTTATCGTCGCGCGCGCCGCCAACATCGGGGAACTGGTCGCGCCGGCGGCGACCATCCTCACACTGGCCGACCTCACGGAGGTCACGCTGGAAGTCTACGTGCCAGAAGGCCACATCGGGCGCGTCACACTCGGCCAGGCCGTGCGGGTGACGGTGGACAGCTTCCCCGGACGGGTTTTCGCGGGACAGGTCATCCAAATCGGCGACGAACCGGAATTCACGCCGCGCAACGTCGCCACGGCGGAGGAGCGGCTCAACACGTTTTACGCCGTCGAAATCCGGCTCGACAACAGCGATGGCGCGCTCAAGCCAGGGATGCCGGCGGACGCGGAGTTTTAGGCAGGTGGTGAGTAGCTTTCAGTGGTCAGTTTTCAGCCGTCAGTTTTCAGTGATCGGCTTTCCGGGTTGTTGGTTTATCTGCCGATGCTATAATCAAGATAGACAACGAAATTAAACTCGCATAGAGTCCAAATGCACATAACACCAGACAAAACGATATCCCTCGCCCTGTTCGGCGGCCCGAAGGTGCGCGAGACACCTTTCCCCACCCGTGGCAACATCGGCATTGAAGAAAAAGCCGCTGTGGATGCGCTGTTCGATGCAGCTATCGCCAGCGGGAACGCGCCCGGTTACAACGGCGCAGCGGAGACGGCGTACTGCGAGGCGTTTGCCGCGTGGATGGGCGGCGGCTTTGTGGACGCGGTCAGCTCAGGGACGGCAGGGCTGTACGTCGCGCTGCGGGCGCTGGACTTGCCGCCGTTCAGCGAGGTCATCGTCGGCGCTGTGACCGATCCCGGCGGGATGATGCCGATCCCGCTGCTCAATCTAATCCCGATGGTCGCCGATACCGCGCCCGACAGCTACAACACCGGGCCGGAGCAGGTGGAGGCGCTCATCTCCCCGCGCACAAGCGCCATCGTCGTCCCGCACATCGGCGGGGAGCCGGCGGACGTCGCCGGCATCGTCAAGGTGGCGCGGCAGCGCGGGATTCCCGTGATCGGAGACTGCGCTCAATCCCACGGCGCGCGGCTACACGGGCAAATGGTTGGGAGTAACGGCGACATCGGCGTGTTCTCGACGATGTTCGGCAAGCATCACAGCACGGGCGGGCAGGGCGGCCTCGTCTACACCCGCGACGAGGCGCTGTATCACGCCATCCGCCGCGCCTCGGATCGCGGCAAGCCGTTCTTTCTGCCGGAAGGGAGCACGAACGTCATCGCGTCGCTCAACCTCAACCTGAACGATCTCGCTGCCGCCATCGGCAGCGTGCAACTGCGGAAGTTACCGGGAATCGTACAGCGCCGCCGCTACATCGTCACCCAACTCGCGTGCGGCATCCAGTCGCTGCAAACGGTTAGCATCCCCGCGCCGCTGCGTGGTTCGGAGCCGAGCTACTGGTTCCTGCGGATGCGCTTCCACGCCGAGAATACCGCGTGCGACAAAGCCACTTTCTGCCGGGCGCTCGCGGCGGAAGGGCTGCCCGTCGCCGCCGACTACCGCGCCGCGCTGCCCCACACGATGACGTGGTTCACCGAACGGCGCGTGTTCGGCGATAGCGCGTATCCGTGGGCCAGCCCCGCGTACACCGGCGATCCCGACCGGCAGTTCCCCTGTCCCAACGCGCAAGCCGCGCTGGACGCGCACTTCAACCTCTACATTCACGAGGGGTGGAAAGACAGCGACGTGGCGGACGCGATTGCCATTTTCGGTAAAGTGGACGCGGCTTACAGGAAGCAAGAGGCATGATGCAAGATACAAACACGCTCAGCGCCCCCGAGATGGAGGCGCAAAAAGGCTAACGCCGGGCAACATAGCCCGTTCCCGAGACGGGAACGGGAGCAGTGCAGGAGCATACGATGATTATTGACGCTCACAATCACCCTGATTGGCACGGGCACAACTTTGACAAATTTCTGGCAAATATGGCGGCGTTCAATATTGACCAGACCTGGCTGTTGAGTTGGGAATGTCCGCCCGACGAATACGATCCCACGTACAACGACGTGATGTTGGGCGACGCCGCCGGGCCGATTCCCTTTGCGCGCTGTCTGGACTACAAAACGCGCGCGCCGGAGAAGTTCATCCTCGGCTACGCACCCGACCCGCGCCGCCCGGACGCCATTGACCGCCTGCAAGCCGCCATCGAGATTTACGGCGTGCAAGTTTACGGTGAGCTGAAGCTGCGGATGATGTACGACAACCTCGACGCGCTGCGGCTGTTCCGCTTTTGCGGACAAAAAGGCTTGCCGGTGACGGTGCATCTCGATTACGAATTCGAGACCGGGCGCAAATACCCGCGTCCCAACTGGTGGTACGGCGGCCCCATCGAGGCATTCGAGCGCGCCATCCGCGCCTGCCCGGAGACGACGTTCATCGGCCACGCGCCGGGCTTTTGGGCGCACATCTCCGGCGACGATCAGTTCGACAAGGCGTCCTATCCTGCCGGGCCAGTCGTCCCCGGCGGGAAGCTGCTCGATATGTTCCGCCAGTATCCCAACCTCCACGCCGACCTGTCCGCCGGTTCCGCGCACAACGCCCTCTCCCGCGACCCGGCGTTCGGCAAGGAGTTCGTCCTCGAATTCCAGGATCGTCTGCTCTACGGGCGCGACACCTTCGACAACCGGATGCAAGAACTGCTCGCCACGTTTGAGCTGCCGGAGGATGTACTCGACAAGATTTTCGCGGGCAACGCGCGAAGGCTGATTGGAGATTGAGGGATTGAAGATTTGGGGATTGGAGATTGAGGGATTGAGCAGATACCTATGAAAGTTGTGATGATGACAGATTTGGAAGGGGTGGCGGGTGTGGTGTCGTTCGCCGATCAGGGGTACGAGAGCGGAAAGTACTATGAGGCGGCGAAAAAGCTGCTGACCGCCGAGGTCAACGCCGCAGTGGAGGGTTTGCTCACGGCGGGCGTTGAGGATGTGCTGGTGATTGACGGGCATGGCCCCGGTGGCATCTATTTTGAAGATTTGCATCCCGCCGCCAGGCTGATGCACGGGCGACCACTGGCGCCGGCTGCGGTGCGCGATCCCATCGTCGCGGGATACGATGTCGGCGTGATGGTGGGGCAACACGCGATGGCCGGCGTGGTAGACGGCAATCTGGCGCACACGCAGAGCAGCCGCGCGATTGACTATTTCACGCTCAACGGGCGGCCCATCGGCGAACTGGCGCAGTTCGCGCTGTATTGCGGCGGATTGGGCCTGCCGCTGATCTTCGTGAGCGGCGACGACGCGACGTGCCGCGAGGCCGAGGCGCTCATCCCCGCCATCACGACCGTCGCGGTGAAGCAGGGCTTGAGCCGGGATTCGGCAATCTCGCTGGCCGCGCCGGAGGCCCGCCGTCGCATCCGCGCGGCCATCCAGCGCGCCGTCGAACAACAGCGCGCCCATCCGCTGCCGCCGCTGCGTTGGGAGCCGCCCTACGTGCTGGAGAAGCGCTTCTTCCACACCGACGACGCCGACGCCGCAGCCTCCCACCCCGGCGTGGAGCGCGTGGACAGCCAGACCGTACGGTTCTACAGCGACAACATTCTTGATATCATCTATCGCTGAAAGTCGTTGGAACGTTGGAACGTTGGAACGTTTGAACGTTCCAACGTTTCAACAATCTTCCTCACGGAGGAGCTTATGCCAGCAATGACGTCATCCAAAATCGAAACGTTTCTCGCCGCGCCCCGCCACGCCGTCGTCGCCACCAACACCGTGGATGGGCCGCCGCAGATCAGCCCGGTGTGGTATCTCTACGAGGACGGCACGCTGTACATCAGCGCCAGCATCTACACGGCCAAGCACCGCAACCTGCACCGCGATCCGCGCATCAGCGTGTGCATTGACGGCGGACATCCCGACTACCGCACCGTCACCTTCTACGGCGCGGCGACGCTCATCCCGCCTGACGACCCGCGCCAGGAGGCCATGCGCTGGCGCATCATCCGCCGCTACTACGACACCGAAGCTGAAGCGCAACGGTATTATGATTCCGTCCGCGATCAACCGAGTGTGCTCATCGTCGTCACACCGGAGAGGGTGATTACGCAGGATTTCAATTGAGGATTCCAGAACGAAGAGAAATCACAGTCAGTGTAGGTTCGCGGTAAAAATCCGTTAAATCTGTTGACGAAAAAATATCGCCAGTAAGGGATTGACGATTTCCGGCTTCTCGTAGTGGACGATATGCCCGGCGTTGTCAATGGGGTGAAATTCGGCGCGGGGAATGGCAGCGCGGACTTTTTCGCTGAGGGCGAACGGCACGGTCCGGTCGTCACGGCCCCAAATGAGCAATACGGGACAGGTTTGTTTGCCTACCGCCCGGTAGGCGTCCGCCATTGTGCTGATCGGGCCATGCCGGAGCGTGGAGAGCAACGCGCGTCTGAACCCTTGATATTGCATCTGCACGCGATACCGGGCCGCCAACTCCGCCACCTTATCCCGCGTATAGAAGTCCTTCGCCAGCCCGCCGACGATGAGCTTTTCGCCGAACCGGTCGAAGAGCCACTCGCCCAATCCCGGTATGCGCATCATCCAAAACATGCGCGACGCCGGGGTTGGATACCCTGCCGGGGCCAGCAGCGCCAGGGCGCGCACGCGCTCCGGATGCTGCGCCGTGAACCCTACCGCAATGGCCCCGCCCATCGAAAGCCCCACGAGATTGACAGGCGCCGTGAATCCGAGCGCGTCCAGCAATTCGCGCAACTGGCGGTCGAACAATGCCTGGTTATAAACGACATCAGGCCGGTCGGAGTAGCCCCGTCCGAACAAATCGTAGCGCAAGACGCGAAAACCGGCGTCCACCAATCCGGCGAACGTCTGATCCCAGAGGAAAAGCGGTACGGAGAAGCCGTGAATGAGCACGACGACGGTTTTGTCCGGCGGTCCAGCAAGTTCGTAATGGGTGAAGCCATCCGGGAGTTGGACAAACTGTCCGGGCGCTAAAGCGCGCGCCGCGTCATCGAGGGTTTGCGTTTCACCGCGGAAATGATAGTTTTGAAAAGCCATTGCATCTCCATAAGCACTCAGCCATCAGCTTTCAGTGTTCAGCAAAGATACTCAAGACCAGCTAGATGAAGGCTGATGGCTGACTGCTAACCGCTGAACGCTACATTCGTGTTACATTCGTCGCATTCCGCATTGCCGCAATGTGTGAT
>DAOUAQ010000156.1:0-27607 GCA_034433375.1 Anaerolineae bacterium
AGACTTCGACATCGCCAACACCTCGTCGGCGGTCACTTCCCGATCCAGCTTCTCCGAGAGGAAGATGCCCTCAGAAATCAGCATCGTATTCAGCGCAACGGCAGCCGTGGGCACCAGGTCCACACGGCCTTGCAACGCCGCGATCCAGTGATGCTGCGAGCTGTCGTACACGTCGCCGACTTCATGAACGTTGTGCAGGCGATAATCGAACTGCCCCAGATCGCCCGTCCCGTTGATCGCCAGGTCGCCAATGTTGAAGTAGTAGCCGAACGGCTCCAGCTTCACCCCGCCCTGCGAACCGACGATGTACGATCCCTCGAAGCCGTCCAGGTGAATGGCCCAGGCTTCGATGATGTCCAGCGCGATGTTGTTTTCCAGCCGCACGAAACCCATGCCCAGTTCCTCAACGTCGTAGCCGCTGATTTCCAACCGGCGGGGGTCGATAGGCGTCTCCTGGTACGTCTTGCCGGTGATGCGCAGGACTTTGGGGTTGTCCAGCAGGTAGAGGATATTGGCAATGTGATACACGCCCATATCGTAGAACGCGCCGCCGCCGGAGTTGCGCTTCTGCACGAAGGGCGGCGCGCCGTAGCCGTCCACATAAGGGCGACCGCGCCGCCGGAATCCGGTCGAACGCGCGTGGTAGAGCTTGCCCAGATGCCCGCCGTCAATGAGGTACTTGGCGGCCTTTGTCTCCTTGCTATAGAGCGTGCTCAACTGGATGTGCAGCATCTTGCCGGTCGCTTTGGCGGTCTCCACCATCGTCACGCCGTCGGCGTAGGCGCCGGCGATAGGCTTTTCGCAGTAGACGTGCTTGCCGGCTTCCAATGCCGCCACCGTCACCGGCATGTGCAAGTTGTTGTGCAGGCACACGTCCACCGCGACGAGGTCGTCACGCTGCAATAGTTCATGGAAATTCGTGTAGGTATCAGGGATGCCAAATTCCGCCGCCACGCGGCCTAATTCGGCCTCGTTGAGATCCGCCGCTGCCACAATTTCAGCGCCTTCAATTTTCTGGTAATTCCGCAGGTGGCTCTTGCCAATCTGCCCGACGCCCACAATGCCGATACGTACTTTGTCCTGACTCATATTTACACTCCTGTTTGAATTGTATGCTGGATACTGGATACTGGATACTGGATGCTGGATGCTGGATGCTGGATGCTGGATGCTCGATACTGGATGCCAAATCTAGTCCACTCCCTACTCCCCCACTCCGGCCTCACACCTGCATATCAAACGCCTCCGCCCGCCAGACTTTTTCCAGAGCCTCGGCCGGCGAAAGGGGGACTTCTTCAAGGCGATAGTAGACATAGCGGAATAGGTCCCGAAACACAGCCGTTGTCACCGGCGCGAGAAACAATCCAATGAGGCCGCCCAATTCGCTGCCGATCACCAAAACCACCATCACCAAAACCGGATGCAGTTGCACGCTGCGGCCAAGAACGCGCGGGGTGATGAAGATATTCTCGATTTGCTGGATAATCACGGCGTAAATCGCTACGACCAAGGCCAGCGTAGGGTTCTGGGCCAGCGCAACCAGGATTGCCGGTATCGCGCCCAGGATGGGGCCGATGTTGGGAATCAGCTCAAAGATTCCGGAGATGACGCCCAAAATCAAGGCGAACTGCACCCCAGCAATCCCGAAGAAAATCGTCGAAATTGACCCAATGATCAGCGCCAGCAGAAGCTGCCCGCGCAAATAAGATGCAAAGACAGCGTCAATGAGCGTCGCGACCTTCAACACGTCCTCGCGGATCGAGATGGGAATCGAGCGCACGAAGGTCTGACTCAATTTGTGCGAGTCCAACAACATGTAAAACGTCCAAAAGGGGATAATCAAAATTGCCAACACGAGGCTGAAGGTGTAGGAGATCACCACCGCCGTGCCGCCCACAGCCTGCTGGAGAATTCTGCCTACCTGCGCGCCGAACCGCGTGAGGTTGTCGTCAATCTGCGTGCGCACCTGCTCCGGCAGCAAACGATATTGCTCCAATACATCCTCGCCGAGCCGGGAGATGTATTCCCAGATCGTATCTCTGGCCGCCCAGAGCGACTTTCCCTGTTCGATTAAGAGCGGCACAAAGACTGAAAAGAAGCCGACCAGGATTGCCAGCACCAGCAAGTACACAATGCCGATGGCAAGCCCGCGCGCCAGGCGCTTCAGAAAGCCCAGATAGCGTCGCCGGCTCAACCACAACACACCCCGCTCAATGAATCTGACCAATGGCGCGATGACGTAAGCCAGAACCAGGCCAAAAACGTAGGGAACTAATACCAGCCGCGCTTTCCAAATCACCAGACCGAGGAGCAATAAAGCAACCAACACCAAGATCAGTTGCTTGCGCCGCGACAAAGGAATTTTTCGCCAGGCCTGGCTCAATGCGCCCATACCACTTACCTCCAACTCATTTAATCTTCATCCAGCCGCAACATCGCCAGGAACGCTTCTTGCGGGATGATGACATTGCCCAGTTGCTTCATCCGCTTCTTGCCGGCCTTCTGCTTTTCCAGCAATTTCCGCTTGCGCGTGATGTCGCCGCCGTAGCACTTCGCCAGCACGTCTTTACGCAGCGCCTGCACGTTGACGCGCGCTACGACTTTGCCCCCGACCACTGCCTGGATCGGCACCTCGAACAACTGGCGCGGGATCGCCTCTTTCATCTTGCGGATGAGCAGCGAACCTTTGTCGTAGGCCATATCACGGTGGACGATGATCGCCAGCGCATCCACCGGCTCCTTGTTCACCAGCACGTCCACCTTCACCAGATCGTCCACGCGATAACTGTCGAAGCTGTAATCCATCGAAGCGTAACCCCGCGTTGCGGACTTAATGCGGTCGTGCAGGTCAATGACCATCTCCGCCAGCGGCGTCTCGAACGTGAGCAGGACGCGCTGCTGGTCCAACGTCTCGGTGAGCAAGAAGTTGCCACGCTTGCGGCGGAATATCTCCATCAGCGCGCCGATATATTCGTTCGGCGTGATGACCTGCACTTTCATCCACGGCTCGCGGACTTCCTGGATCACCGAAGGATCGGGTAAGTCGGCGGGACGGTGAATTTCGATCTCCTCGGCACTCGTCAACAGCACTTGATACGCCACACTCGGCGCGGTCACGACGAGATCTTGCGCGTACTCGCGCTCCAACCGCTCCTGCACGATGATCATGTGGAACAGTCCCAGAAAACCGCAGCGGAAACCGAACTGCAACGCCTGCGACGTTTCCGGCTGATAAGTGAGCGAAGCGTCGTTCAGTTGCAGCTTTTCCAGCGCGTCGCGCAGATTTTCGTAATCGTCGGCGTCCGAAGGGTACAGGCTGGCAAAGACCATCGGTTTGGCCGGCTGGTAGCCGGGCAGCGGTTCGGCTGCCGGACGACGTTGCTCTGTCACCGTGTCACCAACGCGCGCCTCCCGCACCGACTTGAAACCGGTGGCGATGTAGCCCACTTCGCCAGCAGAAAGGCGTTCCACCGGCGTCATCCCCGGCGTGAACACCCCCACTTCCACCGGCTCCGTCTTTGCGCCGGTCGCCATCATCACCAATGGCGTCGTACCGGTCACTTGTCCTTCGTACAGCCGCACATAGGCGACCACGCCCTTGTACGAGTCGTAGTGCGAGTCGAAGACCAACGCGCGCAGCGGCGCTTCCACATTCGATGCTTTGGGCGGCGGGACATGATCCACAACGGCCTGCAGCACCGCAGCGACATTTGTGCCTTCTTTCGCGGAGACAGCCACCACATCCTGCACCGGCACGCCTAGCAGTTCGGCGACTTCGCGCGACACTTTCGGCACATTTGCGGTCGCCAGATCAATTTTGTTGATGACCGGCACGATCTCCAGATCGTTCTCCAACGCCAGGTACAGGTTCGCCAACGTCTGCGCCTCGATCCCCTGTGTCGCGTCCACCACCAGCACGGCGCCCTCACAGGCCGCCAGTGCCCGGCTCACCTCGTAGGCAAAGTCCACGTGGCCGGGTGTATCAATCAAGTTCAGTTCGTATTCTTCGCCATCCGCCGCCGTCCAGTGCATCTGCACCGCCGATGCCTTGATGGTGACGCCCTTCTCCTGCTCCAAATCCATACTATCGAGCACCTGCGACTGCCCTCCGGCAAACTTCCGCGACTCGACCGTGCCGGTCACTTCCAGCAACCGGTCGGCCAACGTTGATTTGCCGTGGTCAATGTGCGCGATGATGCTGAAATTCCGAATATGCTGCGAATCCATTCTTCTCCCTCAAAAGCAAACCACGAATTTTCACGAATCTACACCAATTTGCGCCTACTCCGTGAAGATTCGAGCAAATTAGTGGTAAGAATAACCCAAGTTGCCACTTGCACATTCAAACTTAATCGTACACGGATCAACCCGGATTTTACGGATAAAACCAAGAAAAATCCGGTCACTCCGTGGAAATCCGCGTCCTAAATCCTGAAACAGGCGTAGGTAGCAACTTGAGTTAAGAATATCCAACAGTCAAACAACGCTCAAAGTCCGGTCTATCCACATTTGTAGATCCTCGGTGTCTGCGCTCAACACCCACCAACCCAGAAATTCCACATTACCGGCCGGGCCACGCAGCGGCGAAACCATCAATCCACGCAGACCCAGGCCCAGCGCCGCCATTTCCGCCGTCACCGTCTCCAACACTTGACGGTGAACCGCCGGGTCACGCACCACCCCGCCCTTGCCAACGCGCGCCCGCCCGGCCTCGAACTGCGGCTTGATGAGCGAGATGACCGCGCCATCAGGTTTCAGCCAACGCACTGCCGTCGCGTAGATGATGCGCAGCGAGATAAACGATACGTCCGACACGATCACGTCCACTGGCTCCGGCAGCGACGCCAGATAGCGCGCATTCACCCGCTCCAACGCGATCACCCGCGCGTCCTGCCGCAATTCCCAGGCCAGTTGCCCGTAGCCCACGTCAATCGCATAGACCTTCGCCGCGTCGTACTGCAACAGACAATCCGTGAAACCGCCGGTCGAAGCGCCGATGTCCGCCACGACCTTACCCGCGACGTTCACCGGAAAACGTTCCAACGCCGCCGCCAGCTTCTCGCCGCCGCGACTCACGAAGCGTGGTTTGGCTTTGAGGCTGATGGCGGCGTCCGCCAGCACGTCGGCGCCCGGTTTGTCCGCCAGTTGCCCATCCACCTGCACCTCACCCGCGCGGATGAGGCGCTGCGCGAGTGAGCGGCTCTCGGCCAAACCCCGTTCCACCAGCAGAAGGTCCAGGCGAACTTTTTGTTCGCACCGTTGCTTTTTCACGTGTGAAGGATACCTGAATTTGCCTTAATCGTCAAATGCGCGCTGCGGCGCAATGCTACGCGAATAAGCGACTGAAGTCGCCACTACGCGATCAACAATGTTAGTGATGCCAGCAGCGCAGTTAAATCGTCTGGTAAGGGCGCAGAGAAGGTCATCTTTTCGCCAGTGGTGGGATGCGCGAGCGTCAACGCGCGCGCGTGGAGGAATTGGCGCGGCGCGGGTAGGGGACTTTGCGCCGGGCCGTAGACGGCGTCGCCCACCAGCGGGAAGCCGAGCCAGGCGAAATGCACGCGAATCTGGTGCGTGCGCCCGGTCAACAGGCGCACATCGAGCAGGGTGTAGACGCGATTGCGCGCATCGCGGTAACGCCCGCGCACCTTCCAGCGCGTGCGCGCCGGTTTGCCATCAGCAACGACGGCCATGCGCTGGCGATGGACGCGATGCCGGCCAATCGGCGCTTCAATGACACCTTCATCCTGTTCCAGGTTGCCGATCACCAGGGCGACGTAGGTTTTGCGCACCTCCCGCGCCTTGAATTGCCGCTGCAATGCCTGGATGGCGCGGTCGTGTTTGGCGACGATCAACACGCCGGACGTATCTTTGTCCAGGCGATGCACGATGCCGGGCCGCAATTCGCCGCCGATCCCTTGCAGGTCGGCGCAGTGCGCCAGCAAGGCGTTGACCAGCGTGCCGGATAAGTTCCCTGCGCCGGGATGGACGACCATGCCGGCCGCCTTGTTGAGCACGAGGATGTCCGCATCTTCGTAAAGGATGTCCAGCGGCAGCGACTCCGGCGCAAGGGTCGTTGGCTGCGGCGGGGGAACTTCCACCGCAATCGTATCGCCGGCGCGCACCTTGTACGCGGCGCGGGTCGGCGCGGCGTTGACCGTGACATGGCCGGCGTCAATCAACCGCTGCGCCGCCGTGCGCGACAATGCCGGCAGCGCCCCGGCGATGAAGCTGTCAATGCGCCCGCCGGCCTCCTCCACGATCAACGTGTAACGCGCAGTTGTGTCGAGCGTCATGCCAGCACCCGCTGCCCGTTCACCGCGACAATCTCGCCGCCCTTGATGACCATCGCCACAGGGTTCGCGCCGAAGCGATAGCCCAGGTGCCGGTAATCAGGCGCATCCAGGATCAACACATCGGCGGCATAGCCCGGCGCGAGGCTGCCCACCCGGTCACCCAGGCCGAGGGCGCACGCTGCGTTCAACGTCGCCGCGACGAGGGCCTGCGCGGGCGTGAGTCGCAGGTAGCGGCACGCCAGCGCGATGACGAAGGGCAACGACTCGTTCCAGGCCGTGCCCGGATTACAGTCGCTTGCCAGCGCCAGGGCCGCGCCCGCTTCCAGGAGCGCGCGGGCGGGCGTGTAGTCGTGGTGTCCCAGACCGAAAGGTGTACTCGGCAACGAAACCGCTATCGTTTCCGACGCGCCAAGCGCCGCGATCTCCGCTGGCGGCGTCGTGACGAGGTGATCCGCGGACGTTGCGCCCAATTCAACCGCCAGCCCCGTTCCCCCTAACGCCGCGAATTCGTCCACGTGGATTTTCAACGGGAAGCCCAACGCCCGCGCCGCTTCCAGGATGCGGCGGCTCTGCGCCAGATCAAACGCGCCGTCTTCACAGAAAACGTCGCAGAAGGACAGACGCGGCAATCCCAATACCCGCGATTTTTCTGCAACAGCAGGCAACATTTCGTGGATCACCACGTCCACGTAAGCGTCGGCGCGCCCTTTGTACTCGACGGGGACGGCGTGCGCGCCCAGGAATGTGGGAACCAGTGTCGCCGGGTGGCTACGGTCAAGCGCGACAACCGCCTCCAACTGCCGCAGTTCGGCGCCGGTTTCCAGGCCGTAGCCGGTTTTCACCTCCACGGTTGTCGCGCCGTGGGCAAGCATCCGGTCGAGACGCGGACGCATTGCGGCAACCAACTCGTCTACGGATGCCTCGCGTGTGGCGCGCACGGTGGACATAATCCCGCCGCCGGCCGCCATGATCTCCATATACGTCGCGCCGGCGATGCGTTGCTCGAACTCCGCCGCGCGGTCGCCCATCCATACCAGATGGGTGTGCGGGTCCACGAAGCCGGGGCACACGACTTTGCCGCGCGCGTCAATGTCACGCGCCGCGCGGAAATGCGCCGCCAGGTCGCGGGTCGGGCCAACCGCGACGATGCGCCCATCGGCAATCGCCAGCGCGCCGTCTGCGATCACGCCCAGTTCGCCCAAACGCGCGCCGCGTTGCGGGACACCTTGCTCAGGCGGAATAACACACAGTTGCCCGGCGGAATGTAGCAAAAGATTGACTTTTTGTGTCTGCATACCGCTATTCTATAGGTTCTCAAGAAAAAATAAAGGCCAGGATAAGGACTTCCTGGCCGCCGTCACGCTTAAACTTCGCAAAGTCACTTCTCGCTGTCGGGCGGCTTGACGAACACGCCAACCCGCACCACTTCGTCTCCCGACATCACCACCACAGTCCCCACGATATTGGCAGCGCGATCCTGTAGGTGAATCTCAAAAGTAACGCCACCCAGCAGCGGCCCACCGACGATATTCTTCTCTTCATTCCAGGCGTAGGTGTACACACAATTGCCGCCGTGCCCTTTGACGTAGATGGCTGCCATCCAGCCGTCCACCGTGTTCATTTTCTGTATCGGCCAGGCTTCCGCCCACAAAGACTCTGCGGGGCACGCAACGGTGGGGGTAGCCGATGGCGTCGGCGTGGCGGTGGTGGTCGGCGTCAAAGTAGGGATGGGCGTCATCAATGGGATGTCCTTCAACGGACGCGCGATGGCGAGGTTCTTCGTCTGTGTCCATCCCTGCAGGAGCTTGTCCAACGTGCTCACGTACACCCACTCTGGGGTGTTGGGGTCGTAGCCAAGCAGACGCACCAGCGTTCCGGCGGGTAATGTCGCAGTGGGGTCCCACCAGCGCGTTGCGCCAGGACGCAGGTCGGCGCCGCCCTCAAGCACGGCAGCATCTATCTGCGTCTCGCCTGAACCCGGCGTGACCGTTGGCAAGGGGATGAAAGTCGGTGTTGGGGTAGGCGATGGCGTCGGCGGGGCGGCGGTGAACGTAGCGGGCGGCGTCATAGTCGTTGTTGATGTCGGCGGATCAACTTGCGGTGACGCAGCCGTTGAGGTAGCTGCAACGATGGGTGTTGCAGTGGGCGTGGTAGTCATCGTCGCAGGCGCAGGTGCGGCTGTACAGCCATCCCATGTATTCCGATTGACATCATACAACCAGATGCCGACAACCTGGCGCAGACCTGCCTCTTCGGATTCAAAACGCGCCACCACCGAAGCCGGTTCGACGTTGGGAATGAGCGCCATTCCATCAGGCATCACGTTTGCCTGCCCAAAGAAGTAAACATCCTTGCGCGCTGAGTCGGCCACCCAAATCGGGCCGCGAATATCGTAACCCTTGACGGCGAAGAAGGCGATCCAGCGTCCGCTCACCCGACAACGCATAGCGACAGCGTGCGCATAATCGCGCAAAATCGTCGCGGCAAAATTGCGGGGACGGCTGTAGTCAATCATCTCCCAACCAGCATTGTAGGCAGCCAGGGCATTAAAAACGTCGCCCCCACCTTGCTGGATGATGATCGCCAGCGTGCGCGTGCCCCAAAAGAGATTGACGGTCGGATCCAGCAAGACGTCTTTAGAAGGACGCCAGGAAAAGCCCTCTTCTTTGGGCATCACCTGCATCAGGCCGACCGAGCCAACCGGCCCAATCGCGTTCGCCTCGCCGCGTGACTCCATCCACACCAGAGAAGCCAGAAAGTCGGGGTCAAGGCTGCGACGGTTTGCCTCCTGGAGGATGAGCGTCTCCCAGCGCAGAATTTTGTGGCTCCAGTAGGGCGAAAGAGTGGAGGAGTCTGAGGATTGTGTAGAAGAATCCGGGAAACGCGAAGCCCTTACATGCTCGGCGACCACCCCTGCCAGCAACCCGAATACGATGAGCGCTGACAGCGCTATATGAAAGGGTTTCCTTGACACACTATCTCCCGTTGATTTTGCCTCATTAGTATGAATTTCACTTTTGACTATAGAAGATTTCGGTGATTTGTCAAGCCGCTTCGAAATGTTCACCATCCGCGGCGAAGATCGCTTGCGCTTCCGTCAGATAAGCTACCATCTCGGCCTCTGCCTTGCCCCTGGATTGCATGTACCGCTCCAACAGGTGCAGCGGCGTCAGCGCGTCCGGCTCCAAACCGTCGAGACGGTCGCGCGCGGCGCGATCTACATCGCGATTGATCTGCGCAAAGAAAGTTTCGGCCAGAAGAGGCGACATATCAGTATCGCGCAGACGCGGCTCCTGTTCCGGCGCCATCTGCACGACCAACCGCACCACCGCATCGGCGAGGTTTTGCGAGACCAGAGCGCGCTCGATAGCCTTCAACGGGCGCGATTCCTGACGCACGTCCACACGAATGGTGACGAAGGGGCGCGCCGGCACTTCAACGTAACGCCACGTCGTCGCGCCGCGCAGCACTTCGACCCAACAGAAGCCCTTGGGCTGCTTCTCCTCGCCGAAGTCCACCCGCTCCAGGCTGCCGGCGTACACTACCGGCGGGGTGTTGTCCGGGTTGAGGTTCTGGTGCTGGTGGATGTGGCCGAGCGCGACGTAATCCCACGCGGCATCGGTTAGCGCGGAGATGGGAATCGCCACATCACGGCCTACCATGATATTACGCTCCGATCCCCAGTGCGCGTTCTCGACCGAGAAGTGCCCGGCCAGCACTGCCGGGATAGCGGGGTCAAGCTGCGCCGCGAATTGTTGAATGAGGCGCACCACCACCTCGCTGACGGCGCGATCCAATGCTTCCTGGCTCATCTGGCGGAACTGCTCGCGGGTGAGCAAGCGTTGGCGGACGGGATACGGGATCGCGGCGACCTGAAGCGGGCCACGGCGCGTTTCGAGGCGCAGCAGTTCAGGGCGAGTGGCGACGGTCACGTGCGGCACGCCGAGGGTGTCGAAGATTTCGACGCTCGAAGCGCGCTGCTCCATCACCGGCACATCGTGGTTGCCAACGAGTAACACGGTGGGGATGGCCGCCTGCGACAAACGGCGGATGCGCTGCGCGAACGCGCGTTGGTGCGTGGGGTTCGGGCCGCGCGTGCGGAAAGCATCCCCGGCGAAGAGCACGAGATCGGCTTCGCGCGCGATGGCGTACTCGACCACCATATCCAGCCGTTGGAGGAAATCCACCACACGCTGGTTCAGGCCCGACTCCGGGTCCATCCGTCCGTAGTTCTCCATCCCGATGTGCAAATCGGCAAAATGCAGGATACGTATCGGTTCAGGCATAAGCAACCTCTTCCACGTTTCGCGCTTTACGTTTCACGGTAAGTCAAGGACGCCCCAGAGGCAGATTTCGCCGCTAGAAAAGCCGATAAGCGCCGCGCCGGAGGCGTCCAGGGTTATGGTGGTTATGGCTTCATCGGAGACCGACAGACGATCTATAGCCAGGTTTTCATCCACAAAGAGCAAGTCGCCGGCCGTTGTGCCGCCCACAATGCCGTTTTCTGTCCACAACAAGACGGATAGTGCGCCGGTCAAGGTGGGAGTGCGTTGGCGCAGTAGCGTTCGCTGCGGCACATCCCACACCATCCATCGCCCGTCTGCATCCACGGAAATGGCGCGGTCAGTGCGCGGCGCGAAGGCGAGAAACCGTACTGCCGCGCTATGTCCCTCGAAAGCCGTTATCTGCGCGCCATTCGCCATATCCCACAGGCGAACCACGCCATCGGCGCTGCCGGAGAGCGCAAGGGGCTGCGCCGGATGCGCCGCAAGCGCCGTCACCGGGCTGTCACCCGCATTGAGCAGCCACACAATGGCCCCGGTCGCCGGGTTGACGACCCATAAGTAGCCATTTTCCAGTCCCAGGACAAGCTGTTGCTGCCCGACGGCGTAGGCCAGCGTTTGAATACGCGAAAAGGTGGAGACCCGGCTACGCAGCGCCCGTTCCCACGCGGGGAATGTATAGATGTAGAGATTGCGCTCGCGCGCGACAGCGATCTCCGCGCCGGCATCCGATAACGCGAATGTCGTGAACGTCAGCGGATTCGTCACGTGCGTTGACGGCAGCAACGTCGCATAACGGTAGCGGCGAGTGAATTCGGCGTGCAGCGCGCGGATGTCGTCGGCGGCGAGTGTCACGGCCAAAACCGGCGTTTCGTCTTGGTGAAGGCAACCGAGTCGCTGCGCGTCAGGCTTGAATGAGCCAGACGGCGTCGGCGCGGGCGTACCGGCTTCCGCGGGCCAGTAGTACGGCGTCGGCGTCAACGTCGGGGTGCTGGTGAAGGTGGGCCAGGGCGTGGGTGTGGTTTCGACAAGTGATTCAGGAAGCGCGGCCATAGGCGTCAAAAATGAATTCGGGTACAACTGCGCCCCGCCCCACAATGCCAGGAACGCGCCCGCCACCGCGATTGCTTTGGCGATCCAACCTTCAAACACCAACACCGACCAAACCAATCCCAGAGCCAACGCCGTTGCGCCGCCCATCACCAAGACCGGCCCCAACACACGCAGCAGCGCCCGCCACACCGGAACGAACACGGCGACCGTTCCCACCGAAAACGGCACGCCGGTAAGGGCACGAATATCCGGCGGAGAAAGCCAATCCAACAGCGCCGCCGCCCCCACCCCACCGACAAGCAGTCCAGTCGTGAGCAAGGGGATGCTGATGCAAACCCACCGCTTGCGATCAGGCATCAGAACAAGGGCGATGATGGCGAATAGCAGCGCCAAGAGGGGCGCATACCACGCCCAGCGCAGCCACATCGGCGCTTGCCACGCCGCGACGGTGCGCGCTTCGGCAACGTCGAACCAGGCGACGAATTCACCGGCGAAACTTTCCCACCACGCTTGTTGTTGCTGCCCCGCCGCAGAGTGCGCGCCGGGATCAAGGGGGATGCACGCGGGCGGCGCAGCCACGTCACAGGAGGGCAGCGCACGCCACAGAAACGCACGGATATTCGTCCCCTGGTCACCGGAGAAAACCCGCGCCACTTCCGGCGTCAACCGTTCCGGCGCCGGCGTCTCTCCCAGCGCCCACGCCGCCCACGATGGCCCCACGCGCGCCAGCAGCGTCTCCACCTCCGCCGACGGCAACACGTAGTCGAGAAATGAGCGCAGCGATGCAGGCTCGCGGGGAAGCCAGGGCGACCATTCGGCCTCGGGGATGCGGCGCGGGAGATCGTCGGCCAAAGCGGCGTTCACGCGCGCGACAAAGTCGCTCTCGCGCAGCAAGCGCCGGTAAAAGTCCGGGGTGAACAGCGCATAACGCGCGATCCACAACGGCAGCGCGAGAACGCATAGTAACGACGCAAGTAGCGTTAGGAAAAGGGCAATACGTTGTTTCATAGGAATAGCGAGTGGCGAATCAAACAGCCCCCCTCACTCTTAACTCTTAATTCCTAACTCTTACTACAGTCGCGGCAGAACGACGCCTTGCTGACCCTGGTATTTGCCCTGCTTATCGGCGTAGGAGATTTCGCACGGCTCGTCGCCCTCGAAGAACAACACCTGCGCGATCCCTTCGTTCGCGTAGATTTTCGCCGGGAGCGGCGTCGTGTTGCTGATTTCGATGGTGATGTAGCCGTGCCAACCCGGTTCCAAGGGCGTAAAATTCGTCACGATGCCGCAGCGCGCATACGTCGATTTTCCCAGCACGGCCCCGAGCACATTGCGCGGCATACGCATATATTCGAGGCTGCGCGCCAGAGCGAAGGAGTTGGGCGGGATGATACAGATGTCGCCGACAAAATCAATCATGGCGCGGGTATCAATGTGCTTGGGATCAACCACCGCCAGGTCCCCCACCCCGGAAGTGAACACCTTGAACTCATTGGCAACGCGGATGTCGTAGCCATACGAGGACAGACCGTAAGAGATCACCCCGTTGCGTTTCTGCCCGTCGAAATACGGATCAATCATTTGATATTCCAACGCCATTTTGCGAATCCAGTGGTCAGGTTTGAGTCCCATAATAGCTCCTTGAGGTAGACGGTAGACAGTAGACGGGATTTCTCTCCCCCTGTCTACCGTCTCCCGTCTACTGTCTACTGTCTACTAGAATTACATCCGTTCGGGTGCGTCCATGCCCATGAGATGCAGGACGCGGGCGAGGACGTGCTGCGCGGCGCGGGACAACATCAGCCGCGCATGGGTCAATGCTGCGTCCTCAGGCGCGGTGGAGACGATGCGGCAGTCGCGGTAGAAGGCGTGGAATAGCGACGCCAGCTCGGTCGCGTAGAACGTCAGGTAGTGCGGCGACATAGTGTTCGCCGCCAGGGTGATGACTTCGGGCAGCGCCAGCATCTTGCGGATGAGCGTCAGCTCGCTCGGATGCGTGAGTAACGCGGGGTCGCCGGGTGCAGCGAGGTCGCACTCTTCCTCGGCGGCTTTGCGCAGCACGCCGGCGATGCGCGTGTGGGCGTACTGCACGTAGTAGACGGGGTTGCGATCTGACTGTTCCACTGCCAAATCGAGGTCGAAGTCCAGCGTGACGTCCACCGTGCGCGTGAGCATCATAAAGCGGATCGGGTCCGGCCCGACTTCATCCACCAGCTCGCGCAGGGTGACGAATTCACCGGAGCTTTTGGACATGCGCACTTCTTGCCCGCCACGCAGCAGCGTCACCATTTGGTAGATGATGAACACCAGCCGGTCAACGTCCACGCCGAGCGCGCGCGCCGCCGCCTGGACACGGGGGACGTCGCCGTGGTGATCCGCCCCCCAGACGTAAATCGCCTTATCGAAGCCGCGCAACACGACCTTGTTCCACAGGTACGGGATATCCGACGCCAGGTAGGTCGGGCGATCCTCCGGGTTGGGGATGACCTGCGGCGAGCGGATGAGCACGGCGTCTTTCTCTAAATCGGGGTGGCGGAACCACGTCGCGTCATCGTGCTCAACAATATAGCCGGCGGCGCGCAATTTTTCCATCATCTGCTCGAACAAGCCGCTTTCGTAGAGCGATTTCTCGCTGAACCAGGTATCGAAGTGGACGCGCAACTGCGCCAGGTCGTCGCGCACACCGTCGAGGATGCGGGCGATGCCCCACACGCCGAGCGCGCGAACCGCTGCGTCGCGGTCTTGTGTGAGGTAGCGAGCACCGAATTCCTCACGCGCGCGCTGCGCCAATTCGGTCACGTAAGCGGCAGGGTAGCCTTGTTCAGGGAAAGGCACATCCGCGCCAAACGCCTGGGCGTAGCGCGCGAAGATGCTCGCGCCGAAGTTGCGGACTTTGGAGCCGGCGTCGTTGACGTAATACTCGCGCTCCACGGCATAGCCGGCTGCCGCCAAAACGGAGGCCAGCGTGTCGCCGATAACGGCATTGCGCGCCGAGCCAATCGTGATCGGCCCGGTGGGGTTGGCGCTGACGAATTCGACCTGCGCGCGCTGGCCTGTGCCCAGGGCGACGTTCCCCCACGCTTCTCCGGCTTCAAGGATGACGGGGACTTGCCGCGCCACCCAGTCCATCGAAAGCGTGAAATTGAGATAGCCCGGCGGCGCGACTTCGATGTCTGCGACGAAATCAGCAGAAGGGATGTGCTGTGCGACAGCCTGCGCGATCTGCAGGGGCGCGCGGCGGAGCACTTTCGCCAGTCCCATGCACACCGGCGACGCATAATCGCCATGCGCCTCGTGGCGGCTTTGGTCAACAGGGATAATCTCAGGCACATCAAAGGCCGGCAAATCACCGGATGCCTGCACGTCCCGCAGGCCGACGCGGACGAGGTCTGCGATTTGCTCACGCAGCGGGACGGTTACGAAAGGCGACTGATCCATCATAAACATTTCTCCAAAAAGTAAGGTAATTGCTTGCGCCACCAGGGCCAATCGTGATTGACGTCTGCGCCCCAATAATCAATCCAGGCGGGAACGTTCAAAGCTCGCAGGTCAGCTTCGAGCGCGCGGGTTTCGCGCAAGCTGTCCTCTTCCCACGCCCCTTGCCCCACGCAGATGATGATCTGGCTCTGACGGTACAGCTCCAGGTATACCAGATCGGTCAAGCGCGGCAAGTAGCACAACGGGAAGTTGAAATAGACCGCGTCATCCCTATAGTTGCCGACAAAGTATTCCGGCCCGTACAGACCGCTCAATGCAATGACGCCGTCAAAATACTGCGGGTGCTTGAAGAAAAAGTTAGCCGCGTGATAAGCGCCCATGCTGCATCCGGTCGTCATAGACTTGCCGGTCGTTCCACTGTGATCGCGCATAAACGGGATAAATTCGCGCAGCACATAATTCTCGTACTGGTCGTGGCGTCGCCCGCGGTCGCCGGGGTACATCCAATGCGCCAGCCAGGCTTCGCAGTCAACGCTGTCCACGGTATAGAGCCGGATTTTGCCGGCCTCAAGCAACGGGCTGACCGCGCCAACCATCCCAAAATCCTCGAACTCGTAGAAACGACCACACGCCGAGGGGAAAACCAGGATCGGTTTACCGGCGTGCCCGTAGACTTTGAATTCCATATCCCGGCCCAGACTCTGGCTCCACAGTTTGTAATATTCTTCTTTCATCGTTTTCCTTGATGCGACAAAGCTGAACGATTTTCACACTCTATTCAAGCCAATACAGCAGCAATCATCCCGCGCAGCTCCGCGAGATCCGGCGAACGGAGCAGATAAGCATAATGCCCCAGGGCCGGCGAGAGGACTTCGCTCATCGGGCAGTGGTAGGGTATCCATGGGCCGTAGAGACGCAGTACATCGTCGTGCGAAAGCCGGTGCGCCACCGTCCACTTGCGCCCGACATAGGCGCAGTGGTAGGGACGGGCGGCATTGACCCGCGAATAGCTATACGCTACGATATTCGCCCATTCCTGGTAGAGATTGACGTCATTGGCGTAGTTGAACATATCCATCGTCAATCCGCCGGGCGGACGCATGTTCACTTCCAATGCCACCCAACTACCATCAGCGAGCTGGAAAAATTCGATGTGGAAGAAACGCTCGCGCAGGTCAAAAGCCGCGACTGCGCGTTGTCCAATCTCCGCCAGGCCCGGCGGCAGGTCGCGCAGCGAGTAATAGTAAATTTCCAACCCCTCATTAACGATCTCCATAATGCCCTGGCTGAAGAAATGGGAGGTCGAAAAGACGATTTTGCCTTCCTGATTGACCAAACCGTCAAAGGAGTAGAGCGCGCCGGAGACAAATTCCTCCATCATGTAATCAACAGGCGGTTTTTCGGCGAAGAAGCGCGCCAGGGCGGCCTCATCGGCGATCTTGTAGGTGGCATTGGCCCCGACGCCGGTATCCGGCTTGGCGACGACCGGGTAGCCCACTTCGGCGATCAATTGCGCGGCATCTTGGGGCGTTTGCACGACACGACCTCTGGCGACGGCAATGCCGGCCTGGGTAAACACCTGTTTCATCTTCGATTTCTGCTTGACCCAGGCGATATCCGCCGTTTTGGGGCCGGGAACATTAAAGTCGGTGCGCAAGCGGGCGTCGGTTTCCAGCCAGTATTCGTTGTGCGATTCAATCCGATCCAACTTGCCATAGCGGTGTATGAAGTAGCCACACGCCCGCACCAGCGCTTCGTACTGATGGAGATCGTCAACACGGTAATACTCCACCAGGGCAGCCCGCAACTCGTAAGAGAGTTGCTCGTAGGGTGCGTCGCCGAGTCCCAAGACATTGACGCCATTGCGGCGCAGCGCCATGGCAAAATGGTAATAATTGGGCGGGAAATAGGGTGACAATAACACAATATTCATAGCACTCACACCCTTCACAAGGCTGGTAATACAGAAATGGGGGGAGAAGCATCCCCTCCCCCCTCTGTAGTGATACCTGTTTTTGAGGAAAAGTCAACCGGCAGAACTATCACGCTCGTCGCCCTGTCTCCGGGGCGACGCTGCCAATGCACGCCCGTTCAACCGGCTTGTGTGTAGCGCAACCCGCCCCCGAGACAGGGACAGGAGCATGGTTTTTTAGCGGCGCTCCCACCACACGTAGATCAGAGCGTTGCCGCCATCTTCGTAGTATTCAACCATCACGGTATGAACGCCTTTGGTGATGTCCACCTGAGCGCAGTAAGATTGTGCGTTAGAAGCGTGCCATTCATCAATCACCCGCACACCATCCACATAGAGCCGCACGCCGTCGTCGGCCATAGCACAGAAGGCGTAGTTGTCCTCGTAGAAAGAGGCTTTGCGCGTCCAACGCACTCCGAAGTAATCCGCCGGCAGACCACTGATCGGCGCACCCAATCCCCACTCAAAACCAATGGCCCCATCATCCCGTTTAGCGACAGGGCTTCCGCTCAAGTCGGTATTGCTGAAGTACTCCCCTCGCCATACCCCACTCGGCACAGAAGTTTCCGGCGCGGTGGGGGTCGGCGTCACCACAGGCGGGTTCCGCAGACGCGCAAAGGAGAACTGGATCGTCGCATTTCCGGTATCCTCAAAGTATTGGATCACGACAAAATGATTGCCGGGGGTCAATGTGTGGTCGGCCTGATACGTCTTTTCGGGCTGCACCTGCCATTGATCGATGACTAATGCGCCATCAACCCACAGGCGCACACCATCATCCGTCGTCACCGTGAAGCGATACACTCCACCGCGGAAGTTGATCGTGCGGGTCCACCGCACCGAGAAATGATCCGTGTTCAGCCGGGTATCCGGCGAGCGCAGACCCCAATGGAAATTCACCGCCTGGTCGTTCCGCTCAAAGGCCGGCGCGCCCGATAAATCGGCGACGTTGAAATACTCGCCGCGCCAAACGCCGCTGCCCGATGGCTGCGGTTGCGGCGGCGGTGGAGTGACGGGCGCTGCGCCGGGGATCCGCAATCGCTGGCCCACGTAGATGTAGTTGAGATTGTAGATGCCGTTGGCCTGCGCGATTGCCCAGGCCGTCGTCCCGTACTGGCGCGCGATACTGTACAGTGTATCGCCCACCTTCACGATGTAGACACCGGCAGGCGGTTGCGCCGTCGGCTTGGCGGGAATGATCAACCGCTGGCCCACGTAGATATAGTTGGGATTGACGATATGGTTCGCGCGCGCCAATGCCCAAACATCCACACCGTAGTACCGGGCAATGCCGAATAGATTTTGCCCGGGCTGGACGATGTGCGTGATCTCACCGGACAGAGCCGGTCGCGCCGCCGCCTCGCCGACTGTTAACAACAACATCGCCGCAACACAGAGCATCACCATAATTTTCTTCATCATTGCACCTCCTGAGTATGAAAAGCCCATCACAAACTTCCACATACAGCTTGCACAAACTCAACAATTAACACCTTCTTATTATATGATATACGAGGGAACGTACAAGGTCAAGTGAGATGCTTTTTGAGCGTTGCGGTACGAGGCTCCTATACAACTCAAGTTGCTACCTACTCCTGTTTCAGAATTTAGAACGCGGATTTCCACGGAGTACACGGATTTTTTTCTTGGTTTCATCCGTAAAATCCGTGTTGATCCGTGTACGATTTAAGTTTGAATGTGCAAGTGGCAACTTGGGTTATACACTTTCTGTTTATTTAGCGTATAATGTGAAAAGTTAAATGCCTTCAAAAACGGTGAACGGTTTTTTGTGTTGTTAAATAAAGGTGCTTTACGTGGTCAAAATCCTCAGTTTGCACGCCGAGACTGAAATTCTGAACCTGCTCGACCTCATCCTGGTGCGCGCAGGCTACGAACACCTTTATACGTCCGATCCCCAAGCCGCACTCGCCATTCTGCAGCAAGAACACATTGATCTTTTTATCCAGAATCTGATGCGACCGGAAATCAACGGCTGCGAGTTCTATCAAATGATGCGGAACGACGCAAAACTCCGTAATATGCCCGTGCTCATTGTCAGCGCCCTCAACCCAACCCTTGTGCCTGAAACATGTTTCAACATGATCAACAAGCTCTATCCCGACCATTATCTCCTTATGCCCTTTAGCCCGCAGGTGCTCGTCAAGACCGTCCAGAGAATCCTGTCCGAGTAAAACGAAAGGCGACCAGGAGTAGATTCCCTTTCAACCTATGGTATAATGTTTGTGTTGAGTTAAGACAAAGCTAAGGAGTTCTCATGGAACTGGGGATCATCGGGCTACCTACCAGCGGAAAAACGACCGTTTTTAACGCGCTCACCAGGGCGGATCGTCCCACCACCGTCGCATCAAGCGGGCGCTTGGAGCTTTTCAGCATGGTGGTGGATGTGCCGGATACGCGCGTTGATGTACTCAGCAAACTATACAATCCGCGCAAAACCATCTATGCCAAAGTCACGTACACCGATGTCGCAGGGCTGGATCAAGATTTGGGCAAGACCGGGTTGACCGGTGAACTGCGCAATAAAATCGCGCCGATGGACGCCTTCGTTCACGTCGTCCGCGCCTTTGAAAATGACCTCGTGCCGCATCTTGCCGGAAGCGTCAATCCCCAACGCGATCTCGAAACGCTGGATGGCGAATTGCTGTTGGCCGATATGGTGACGGTCGAGAATCGCCTGGCGCGCATCGAAGAAAGTTTGCACAAAGGCGCGCGCGGCGACGAGCGCAAGGCCCTGCTGGAAAGTCAGGAGCTTTTCCAACGCCTGCACACGACGTTGAACGCAGACACGCCCCTGCGCGATATGGATCTCACAGCAGAAGAGATCGCCAGCCTACACGGTTATAGCCTGCTCACGTTGAAACCCGTTCTTGTGCTACTCAACGCCGGCGAGGACCCTATTGATCCCCAAAAAGTGATCACCTACCATCACAAGCACTCGACGGTGCTCGCCATGCAAGGCAAACTGGAGATGGAGCTTGGGCAGTTCTCGGCAGAAGAGGCCGCGGATTTCATGGAAGAGTTCGGCATCAAAGAGCTGGCGTTGTCCCGCGTGATCCAGGTGTCTTATCAACTGGTTGGATTACAATCCTTCTTTACCGTGGGCGAGGACGAAGTGCGCGCATGGAATGTCCGAGTGGGAGCGAACGCGCAAGAAGCCGCTGGCGTCATCCACACAGACCTGGCGCGAGGATTCATTCGCGCCGAGGTCATCACGTACAACGATCACATCGCCGAAGGCACAATGGCGGCAGCGCGCAAAGTCGGCAAGGTGCGCCTGGAAGGCAAAGACTACATCGTGCAGGACGGCGATATCATTCACGTTCGTTTCTCGATATAGGACTGCAATGGCCGCAAAACCTGTTAAACGCAGCAAACGCACATCCACCGCGAAAAAGACAGCTACCAGAGCCGCCCGGCGACGGACCGGACAGGAAGCGACGCTGAGTGAGTCTGAGTTCAAAATCGAGTGGCTGTTTATCAACCTCCGCTGGTTCTTTTTACTGGCTGTGGCAGGGGTTATCGGCATTGATGTGGCGCTCAAATCCCTGCAATTCCCTTCCGCAGTGATCGCGCTGTTGGTGGTGGGAAGCGTCGCCAACGTCATCGCCCTGGCAACCTTGCTGCAAAATGCGTTGAGCAAAAGCATCCAGCAAGTGATGTTGATCCAGGACCTCGGATTGACGCTAGGCTTCATCGCCGGTTCAGGAGGGACAGAAAGCCCATTGCTCTTCTTCTCCCTTATTCCCATTACGACGGCGGCGCTTCGTTTCTCGCGGCTGTACGGCATCACCGTCGTCATCGCCGTGGTCCTGGCCTATTGGGCCATCACCTGGGCGCAAAAAGGTCTCTCGTTGGCGATGCCCTTCAGCGAGCTAATAACACGGGGCTTTCCATATTTCACCAACGGTCTGGTGTTACTGCTGGCCGGCAGCGCCGTCAGTCAGATTGCGGTACGCATCAAACAGGCGCTCGTTACCGAACGCGAGAAACAGGAAAGGGAAGCACAATCGGCTCTGGAATCTGCCCATCAGAAAGTGCGCCTCATTTTCGAGTTAGCCAGCACGTTGAGCGCGACTCTCAACTACGAACGAGTGCTCGAAGCCGCGCTCGATGTAAGTAACGCCGGTTTGCGCGAATTCTACACCGAAACCAAAGAAGTCAGCCAGATTGGCATGATCCTGCTTTTCGGCATAGATCAAACGCTTTACGTGGTGAAGGCCAGAGGCATATCAACCCAAGATGAACGCTTGCGACTTCCGGCCCAAGAGGGCGCATTGGTCGAAGCCGTCGAAAAAACAGACCCGGTCATTGTCAATTCGCCCAGAGACGATCCGGAATTGGGCAAGATCGTGGCGATGCAAGCCTGCCAGCAAGCTATCGTCGTGCCGCTGCGCGCCGGATTTGAGAGTTATGGATTTCTCGTTCTCGGCAGCCTGGCACCCGATGCCTATACGCCGGATTTCCAGGATTTGCTGGTCGCCATCTGCAACCAGGCCGTGATGGCGCTACAAAACGCCAACCTCTACCAGAACCTGATGGAAGAAAAAGATCGTCTGGTGACGGTAGAGGAAGACGCGCGCAAGAAACTGGCGCGCAACCTCCACGACGGGCCGACGCAGACCATCGCTGCCATTGCGATGCGGCTCAACTACATCCGTATGCTCGTCACACGCGAGCCAGAAAAGTCCATCGAGGAACTCCAGCAATTGGAAGACCTGGCGCGCAAAACAACCAAAGAAATCCGTCAAATGCTTTTCACCTTGCGACCTTTGATCTTGGAAACGCAAGGACTCATTGCAGCGTTACAACAACTCAAACAGAAAATTTCCGAAACAGATCCGCTCCCGGTCATCCATCTGGAACTGGATAAAGAGGCCGAGAATGCGCTCAGCAAAGAGGCACAGGGCGCGATCTTCTACATCACCGAGGAAGCGAGCACCAACGTCCGTAAGTATGCCAAAGCGAAGAATCTCTGGCTGCGTCTCCATCAACGGGGTCTAAACGTGATCGCAGAAATCGAAGATGATGGCATAGGATTCGACGTGGCCGCCATAGAATCCAATTATGCTTCCCGTGGCAGCCTGGGGATGATTAACTTGCGCGAACGCGCGACCCTGGTGAAAGGCAAAACCGTTATCAAGTCTGCGCCGGGCCAGGGCACCAAGGTCACCGTCACCGTTCCGGCGATCATACCAGAGACCCCAACCCCGCCTGAGCCTTGAACACTGAATCTGCTCTGCTCGAACGCTGGCTTTGGCTAACCGCTTCCCTGGGCATCGCTACCCTTGCCAGCGCCGTCCGCTGGTTTTTAGAAAGGCCGCGTGCGAAGACGACATCGCCGCTCACCGAACAGCACACCGTCCTGCAAAATCCCTGGATTATTCAACCTCTGCGACTGTTGTATGCCGTGGGTATTCCGGCGGCGGCCTTCCTGTGGCGCGGCGCGCTCACGACGAGAGGCCTGGGATTACAGCAGTTTTTCTGGAGCGATAGCCAGGCGCTCGATCTTGCGTCCGGCAGTTGGGACAATTGGGTACGCGACATCGGCTGGACGTGCGCGCTGGCCTGCGGCTTTTGGCTGATTGTGATGATCGCGGATCACACGGCCCGCACTCGTATCGCACAACGGCGTTTCGACGTAGCGTTACGCGAGGCCATCTACCATCAAGCCCACTGGGCTTTCTACCGCGAGCCGTTCGTGTTAGTTCTGGGCGTCGGATTGGGAACATGGGCGGGCTTGATCCCAGTCGCCGCCGAAGCCATCGTCAATCCGGCGCGCTGGACCGACTTGCAGTATCCCGCACGCGGGCGCGATCTCCTCATTCGCGTCGGCCTGGCTGTCTTGAGCGCCCTGCTCTTCATCCAAACGCAGAACATCTGGCTCGCCATCCTTGCCGACGCGGGGTTAGGATGGCTCTTGGGACAAACGGCAGAAACCACATAACACAAACAGGGGTGACACGTCGTCACCCCTGTATACCGCACATAAGTCCGCCCTAGACGACGACAAACGCCAGGACAATCAACAGCGCCAACATCGCCAGCGCCAGCCACGCGATCTTCTTAAGATCGGTCAACACGTAGCGATATTCCTCTACTAAATCTGCATCGGCCGGCTGCGCGGAAACCGCGACGGCCTTCATCGTCGGAGCGACTGCCGCCGCCGCCGGCTTGATGCCATCCACGCCCGGCCGATAAAGCTGACTCTCGGAAAGACGCGGCCTATCATTGCTGCGTTTTTTTGTCTTCTTTGCCATTGTGTCGCAACTCCTTATCCCGTTGAAATAGAATCTATTTTCGCCTACTTGTCAATTTTGGCAAGCCGATCAAATTCCGTAAATCCACCCTATCTTAACAAAACGTTAACCTTATGTTGAAATCCTCTTAACTTTGCTATGGTACGATCTGTCTGCGATTGAAAAATAAACAAAAATCACAATCAGGAGGAGATTACTATGCGTCGCACATTCGTTGTTTTATTCATTTTGGTGGCTCTGGTAGCCACCGCTTGTGGGCCGAAAGCTACGCCCACTGCTGCGCCCGTTGCTACGGAAGCCCCGAAGGCCACCGAAGCCCCGAAAGCGACAGACCCGACCCCGGCGACGGTCGTCAAACCCGTTGAACCCCAACTGTTGCCCGAAGTCAACCCACTGGAAGTGACCGGCAACGTCGTGACCGCCGGAAGTTCGACGGTCTATCCCCTGGCCGAGCGCATGGCCGAGCGTTTCTACGATGAAGGCTTCCAGGGACAGATCACCATCGACAGCATCGGCAGCGGCGCGGGCTACGAGCGCTTCTGCAAGACCGGCGAAACCGACATCGCCAACGCCAGCCGCGCCATCAAGGACTCGGAGAAGGAAGCCTGCGCCGCCATCGGCCGCACGCCGATTGAGTTCCGTGTCGGCACCGATGCGCTGGCCGTGGTCGTCAGTCAGCAGAACACCTTCGTCACCGATGTGACCGTCGAGGAACTGGCGCTGATCTTCGGCAACACCGCCACCAAGTGGTCGGATGTGCGCCCGGAGTGGCCGGCCGAAAACATCCTGCGCTTCATCCCCGGCACCGACAGCGGCACGTTCGACTACTTCGTGGAGCACGTCTTTGCCAAGGACAAAGAGCCGCACCTCACCGCCGCTAACACGCAGTTGAGCGAGGATGACAACGTGCTGGCGCAGGGCGTGCTGGGCAGCCCCTACGCCGTCGGCTACTTCGGTTATGCCTACTACGCCGAGAACGCGGGGACGCTCAAGGCGCTCTCGTTGAACGGCGTTGTGCCCACCGCCGAGACCGTCGAGGACAACTCCTACGCCCTGGCCCGCCCGCTGTTCCTCTACTCGGACGCCAAGATTATGCAGGAGAAGCCGCAGGTGGCGGCCTACATCAATTTCTTCCTGGCCTACGTGAACGAGGAAATCGTGGATGTGGGGTACTTCCCGGCCAGCGAAACCACGTTGCTTGCCGCCCAGCAGGCCTGGGTTGCGGCGATGCAGTAAAAGGTCGTACACAGGGTGTAGGCCGGATCGCTAATCCGGCCTACACCTATGGAATGGAGGCTTATGGTCAGTCAAGTGAAAACCGGCATATATCCCAACGAGACTGCGGCGCACCGGGCCGCACTGCGCAAACGCCCGCGCATTTCAGAGACCCTGATCCAGGGGTTTTTGTTCTTCTGTGGCGCGCTTTCCATCCTGGTGACGTTAGGCATCGTCTATGAGCTGGGCAAGGAATCCCTGCTCTTTTTCACCCGCCAGCAGTGGGAAGAAACCAACCGCACGTTGGTAGACGCGATGAACGCCGAACAGACGACCTTCAGAATGACCGAAACCGGTATGGCGTTAAGCGTGGATAGTTCTATCCGCCTTCGTTCCGAGGTTATGACCGTGACCGACATCCGTGGAGACGTGGTGACGGTCGCGCGCGCGCAGCAGAACACCGTCGCCGCGCCTCACGAGAGCGGCGTCGAAATTGAGACATCGCGCCGGGTGACACTGGCCGAGTTTTTCACCAAGACAGAGTGGAATCCGCAGATCGGCAAGTTCGGCATCTGGGCGTTGGTGAACGCCACGCTGATGACGTCGCTCACGGCGGTCGCAGTCGCGCTGCCGCTGGGGTTGTGCGTGGCGATCTATCTGAGCGAGTATGCCTCCGCCCGCGTGCGCGGCGTGCTCAAGCCGCTGCTGGAAGTGCTGGCGGCCATCCCCACCGTGGTGTACGGCTACTTTGCTTTGACCTTTATGACGCCCTTGTTGCGCGCCATCTTCGGCGTGAACACCGTGGCAATTTACAACACCGCTTCAGCCGGTATCGTCATCGGCATCTTGATCTTGCCGCTGGTAAGTTCAATGGCTGAAGACTCGCTCAGCGCGGTGCCGCAATCGCTGCGCCAGGCGGCCTACGCTCTGGGTGCGACGCGGCTGGAAACAGCGGTGAAAGTCGTCCTGCCCGCCGCGCTGTCGGGGATTGCGGCGGCGTTCATTGTCGCCGCGTCGCGCGCGATTGGCGAAACCATGGTCGTCGCCATCGCCGCCGGCGCGGGACCGGCGTTCACCTTCAATCCCTTCCAGGCCGCCGAGACGATGACGGGTCACATCGTCCGCATCAGCGGCGGCGATCTGAGCTACGACTCCATCGACTACAACAGCATCTTCGCCATCGGGCTGATGCTGTTCTTCATCACGTTGGGGCTGAACATCCTCAGCCAGCGCATCGTCAAGCGTTTCCGGGAGGAATACGAATGAAACCGCGCCCGCACAAAGACGCCATCCACCTGGGCACGACCGGCTTCACGCCCAATCTGTCGCGCCGTCATCGCGTGGGCCGGGCGTGGCTGCTCGTTTTCCAGGCTGCCACCATCGTGGGCATCGTCGTACTCACCACGCTCTTGCTGAACATCATGAACGGCGCTTTCGGCTATGCGGCGGTCGAAAACAAAGTCGATCCCGACACCCTGGCGGTGGACGGCGTGCCGTTGGAAGACCTGCCGCAGGAAGAACTCACACGCATCCTGCAAGAGAACGTCTCCGCCGGGCTATTCCGCCGCCTGGAAAACGATCTGCCGTTCGACGAACGCGCCCGTCTGGAGGTGTACACGCTGGTGTTAGAGCGCGTCGTGGAGCCGCGCGTGGTGAAACAATGGTCGCTGCAAGACTCCATCTTCCGCAGCGCGCAGGTCAAAGCGGAAGCCGCGCGCGCGTACCCCAAAGCCGAATTGCAGTTCAAGAGCTGGCTCAACAGCCAGTTCATCCGCAACCCGCAGTCGGCCAAAGCCGAGAGCGCCGGCGTGCGCACGGCGATTCTGGGATCGCTGTGGACGGTGAGCATTGCGATTCTGTTCGCCTTCCCCATCGGCGTGGGCGGCGCGATCTACCTGGAGGAATACGCCGGTGACAACGCCATCAACCGCATCATCCACACCAACATCAACAACCTGGCCGGCGTGCCCTCGATCATCTACGGGATTCTGGGCCTGGCGATTTTCGTGCGCGCGCTCGAACCGCTGACCAGCGGCGCATTGTGGGGCGTCGCCGATCCGACCACGGCCAACGGGCGCACCATCCTCTCCGCCGGTCTCACGCTGGGGTTGCTGGTTTTGCCGATGATCATCATCAACGCCCGCGAAGCCATCCGCGCCGTGCCCTCCTCGCTGCGGCAGGCCAGTTATGGGATCGGGGCCACGCGCTGGCAGACGGTGTGGTATCACGTGCTGCCCAACGCCCTGCCCGGCATCCTCACCGGCACGATCCTCGCCATCTCCCGCGCCATGGGCGAGACCGCGCCCCTGGTGGTGATCGGGGCCTCGACCTTCATCAACATCGATCCCAACGGGCCGTTTTCCAAGTTCACGACCCTACCGATTCAGATTTATCAGTGGACATCCCGCCCGCAGGATGTCTTTCGCAACATCGCGGCGGCTGCCATCATCGTGTTGGTGTTGCTGCTGCTTTCGCTCAACGCGAGCGCCGTGCTCCTGCGCAATCGTTTCAGCCGGAGGTTAGATTGATGACCGCGTCCACTTCCCCTTCCAATGGCAACTATGCCATCGAAGCGCGCAATCTGCGCGTGTACTACGGCAACTTTCTTGCTGTCAAGGATGTCAACCTGAATATCCCGCGGCAAAAGATCACCGCGTTGATCGGCCCTTCGGGCTGCGGCAAGAGCACGATGCTGCGCGCCTTCAACCGCATGAACGAACTCGTGCCCACCGCGCGCACCGAAGGCGAAATCCTGTACGACGCCGTCAACATCTACGATCCCGACATCGACGCGGTGGAAGTGCGGCGGCGCATCGGCATGGTGTTCCAGAAGCCGAACCCCTTCCCCAAGAGTATCTACGAGAATGTGGCCTGGGGCGCGCGCATCAACGGCTACAAAGGCAATATGGACGAACTGGTCTTCGCGGCGTTGCGGCAGGCGGCGCTGTGGGACGAGGTGAAGGACAAGCTCACGCAAAGCGGCTTGTCGCTTTCGGGCGGACAGCAGCAGCGGCTCTGCATCGCCCGCGCCATCGCCGTCAAGCCGGACATCATCCTCATGGACGAACCGGC
>DAOUAQ010000157.1:0-4288 GCA_034433375.1 Anaerolineae bacterium
GTGTTGGTGATCCAGACCTTGTTGGTCAACATCTCTGTGGGCGGGTTGGTCTGGCTGGCGGTCGGCGGCGCGGCGTACACGATGGGCGTCATCTTCTACGCGCTGAAGAAAATCCCGTATATGCACGGCGTCTGGCATCTCTTCGTGCTGCTCGGCAGTGCGTGTCATTATTTCGCCGTGTTGTTGTATCTCGCGCCGGCGCATTGAAATTTATGATTGGGCGGCAAAACAGCGGTTGCGCAAACAAAAGATGATTTGCTTGAGCGTTTCAATGAACAGCGCCGCCAATCAAAGCTCCAGGTGTCAGACGATAGTTGTATAATTGGGGCCGAGGTTATGTGAAATGGAAATACAAGATCAGACACTGCAAGAAATCCTACAACGGGTTTTATCCGTCGGCGGGCCGTATAAGGTGATTCTTTTTGGCTCCCGCGCGCGCGACGAAGCCAAACCGGGCAGCGATTATGATCTTCTGGTCATCGAACCCTCTGACTTGCCTCGTTATCGGCGCGCCGCTAAGTATCGCAAAGTGCTCACCGGTGTATGTGCAGCCAAAGACATCGTAGTGTGGACGCCTGAAGAGGTTGCTGAGTGGCAAAACGTTCCCAGTGCATTCATTACAACCGCTGTAAGTGAAGGGATTGTGCTGTATGAAAGACAAGTCTGATCTCGTTCGCGGTTGGGTCGCCAAGGCCGAGAGCGATCTTTTTGTTGTGCATCAAATCTTGGATACTCCAGGCCCTTACGATACAGCGTGCTTCCACGCCCAACAAGCCATTGAAAAATTCCTCAAGAGCGTCTTGTTTCTTTATGATGCACCGGTTCCACGCACACACGATTTGGAAGAGCTTCAACGCTTATGTTTGGAAGTCTGCCCCATTCCAGAATTAGCTGCCCTGGACTTAACACAGATCACCGATTACGCGGTCGCAGCGCGGTACGATATTGAGTTTTGGCCCGAAAGAGCGGCCTTGCTCGAAGCATTGCTCTTGGTCGAAGAAGTACAGGGCATCGTCTCAAGCCTGGTATCGTCAGAAACCGAATGACGACTATCGGACGTTTTTACGGCGGCATTGGCGCCGTCATCTGGTCACCGGAAAAGCAGCATTACCTGTTGCTGCGCCGGGCAGCGAGCAAGGATTTCGCGCCGGGTGTATGGGAATGTGTGACCGGGCGCGTGGATCAAGGTGAAGGCTTTGAGGAGGCGGTGCGCCGTGAAGTCCGCGAGGAATTGAACACGGATGTGACCCTCGCGTTCATCATCGGGACGACGCACTTCTATCGCGGCGCGGCTGAACCGGAGAATGAACTGCTCGGCGTCGTCTATGGATGCACAGTGGACGATGCCGCAACAATCCAACTCAGCGCCGAACACTCAGAGTACCGCTGGGTGACATTCCAGGAAGCAAACGCGCTGCTCACGGCCTCTGATCTCAGCACCCAATGGCTGCGCCGCGTGCTCGCTCGCGCAGAAATCATCCGCGCGCATCTCCCGGCGTCCTTATCGCAGTATTATCAAGATACAGGCTTTGAAGTTGGCTAAAATCTAACAGTATTTTCCTGTCTACTGTCTACCGTCTACCGATTAAGGAGGTTCTATGGCTACTCAAGCAATGGCCGGTAAACCCGCTCCACGGGACGTATTGGCGAACATCCCCCGTCTGGTGGCGGCATATTACACACACAGCCCGGACGTGACGAACCCGGCGCAGCGTGTCACGTTCGGCACCTCAGGGCATCGCGGTTCGTCACTGGACGGCAGTTTTAACGAGGCACACATCCTGGCAACAGCCCAGGCAATTTGCGAATATCGCCGGGCGCAGGGGACGAACGGCCCCTTGTTTATGGGGATGGATACCCACGCGCTCTCAGAACCGGCGTGGATGACGGCCTTGCAAGTCTTCGCCGCCAACGGCGTGGTTGTGATGATTGACGCCGCGCGCGGCTATACGCCCACCCCCGTTATCTCCCACGCCATTCTGACCTACAACCGGGGTCGCGCGACCGGCCTGGCGGATGGCGTCGTTATCACACCATCGCACAATCCCCCCACCGACGGCGGCTTCAAATACAACCCGCCGACGGGCGGGCCGGCCGGGCCGGAAATCACCGGCATCATCCAACAACGCGCCAACGTCCTCCTGGCGAACAGCCTGGATGGCGTGCAGCACGTTCCCTTAGCGCGCGCGCTCAAAGCCGATACAACGCACCCTTACGACTACATCACCCCCTACGTAACAGACTTGCGCCATGTCGTGGATGTCGAGGCGATCGCTGCATCCGGCCTGAAAATCGGTGTAGATCCAATGGGCGGCGCGGGCGTGGCCTACTGGGGACCGATTGCCGAAATGTACAAATTCAACCTGGACGTCGTCAATCCCGCTGTGGATCCCACTTTCGCGTTTATGACACTGGATTGGGACGGCAAAATCCGCATGGATTGCTCCTCGCCGGATGCGATGGCGAGCCTGATCCGCCTGAAAGATCGTTTCGACATCGCCTTCGGCAACGACACAGACTACGACCGCCACGGTATCGTCACGCCCGGTGCGGGGCTGATGAATCCCAACCACTACTTGGCCGTCGCCATCTGGTACCTGTTCCAGCATCGTCCGGGCTGGCGCGCAGACGCAGCAGTTGGCAAAACCCTCGTCTCCAGCTCAATGATTGACCGCGTCGCCGCGCACCTGGGACGTCCTTTATGTGAAGTGCCGGTTGGCTTCAAGTGGTTTGTGGATGGCCTGCTGGATGGCTCATTTGGCTTTGGCGGCGAAGAAAGCGCCGGCGCGTCGTTCCTGCGGCGGGATGGCGCCGTGTGGACGACCGACAAAGATGGCTTCATCCTCGATTTGCTGGCGGCGGAAATCACCGCCGTGACGGGACGTGACCCTGGCGAACACTACCAAGCCATAACCGAACAGTTCGGCAACCCCGTCTACGAACGGCTGGATGCGCCCGCCACCCCGGCGCAGAAAACCGTGCTCAAGGACCTCTCGCCGGATATGGTCACAGCGCGGACTTTAGCCGGGGACCCCATCATCGCCAAACTCACCCGCGCGCCGGGCAACGACGCCCCCATCGGCGGGCTAAAAGTGCTCACGGAGCACGGCTGGTTCGCGGCGCGGCCATCGGGAACGGAAAATCTCTACAAAATCTACGCCGAGAGCTTCAAGAGCGCGACCCACTTGCGCACGATCCAGGAAGAAGCGCAGGCCATCGTCGCTGCTGCTTTCGAAGCCGCCGGTGTAGGAGGGACAGCGTGAAACCAACGCAGATTCAAGGCCGGCTTTGGGTATTGCGCACACCAGAAAGCGCGCTCTACGACGACATTGACACCGACATGATCTTCCACAACCGCTACCTGCACATCACCGACGTGGCGCAGATGGGGCAGTACGCGCTCGACAACCTGCGCGGGTGGGAGGATTTCGCCAAACGCGCGCAGCCCGGCGACGTCGTGATGGCCGGCCGCAACTTCGGGGCGGGATCGTCGCGGCAGCAGGCGGTGGATTGCTTTCGCGCGCTCGGCATCGCGGCCATTATTGCGGAGAGCTTCGGCGCGATCTACAAGCGCAACGCGATCAACAGCGGCCTGCCCATTGTAAGCCTGCCCGGCCTGACCGAAAATTCTGCCGCTTTCCATAACGGCGACACCGTCAGCGTAGATTTCGAGGCCGGGGCGCTGATCCTCAACGGCGCGCAGACCTTCGTCGCACAGCCGTTCTCGCAGGTGCAGATGGACATTTACCAGGCGGGGGATTTGTTTGCCTACGGCAACTTGCAACTTTCAACCCGAAACTTGTAACCGGAGTATAACGATGGGACATACCTTTGCCGAAAAAGTGCTCGCCCATAAAGCCGGGCTGGAAAGCGTCGTGCCGGGGCAGATCGTGACAGTGCGGCCCGACAAGCTGCTCACCCACGACAACACGTCGGACATTGCGCGCAAATTCCGCGAGATTGGCGTGGACAAAGTCGCTAACCCCGCGATGCACGTCATCGTGTTCGACCACGTGACACCGGCGGCGAACGAGACGTACGCCATCAGCCACAAGGCCACGCGCGCGTTTGTGGCGGAGCAAGGCATCGAAGCGTTCTACGACATCGGCGAGGGTATCTGCCACCAGGTTTTGCCGGAGAAGGGGCACGCCTGGCCCGGCGCGGTGATCGTTGGCAGCGACTCGCACACGCCGACGCACGGCGCGTTCGGCGCGTTCGCGGCCGGCATCGGGCGCACCGAGGCCGCCGCCGTGACGGCGACCGGTTCGATCTGGCTGCGCGTGCCGGA
>DAOUAQ010000158.1:0-25041 GCA_034433375.1 Anaerolineae bacterium
GACACCTTCTACTCGCCGGATTTCGTCCTGCCGCCGCTCAAACGCGCAACCCGCGCAATCTTGACCGTCCACGATCTGTCGTTTTTGCGCCATCCCGAAACCTTCCCGCCCAAACTCGGCGCTTACCTGGCGAGAGCCGTGCCGCGCAGTGTCGCCCGCGCCGACCTCATCCTGGCCGACTCCGAAGCAACCCGCAGCGATCTCGTCGAGTTACTGCGCGTCCCACCCGTCAAAGTAACTACGCTGTACAGCGGTGTTTCCCCGCGCTTCAGTCCACACGCGACAGACGGCGAACGCGCGCGGTTACAGGTCCAGTACGGCGTCGGCGCGCGGCCCTATATCCTCTCCGTCGGCACCGTCCAACCGCGCAAGAACTACATCCGGCTGATGGAAGCCTGCGATTCTATCGCCGCGCAACGCGACCTCGATCTGGTCATCGTCGGTCGCCCGGCGTGGCTCGCGGAGCCGATCGTGGCGGCGGCAGAACAGCGACCTTACGTCCACCTGATGGGCTTCTGCGACGACGCAGACCTCCCCGCGTTGTACCGCCAGGCGGCGATCCTGGCCTTCCCAAGCGTCTACGAAGGCTTCGGCTTCCCGCCGCTGGAAGCGATGGCGTGTGGTACACCCGTCGTCGCCTCCACGGCCTCCAGTGTGCCGGAAGTCGTCGGTGAGGCCGGGCTATTGGTAGATCCGTTGGACGTTCCCGCGTGGACGGCAACGCTCACACAAGCTCTCGACGATGCGCCATTGCGTACCCGCCTGCGTCAGGCCGGATTGGTCCGCGCGGCGGCGTTTACGTGGGAAAAAGCTGCCCAACAATGGTTATCCGTGGTAGAATCGTTATAAGCCGTTTCTGAATAGCGGAGGGCAACCATGATAAACCACGGATCGCGCAAGTGGCGTATCTTCGCACTTCCGGTTTTGGTGTCGCTTGTGACAACAGGCGTGTTCTTGATCGTTATGCGCTGGCGCGCCGGCGCAGCAGGATTCCCCCTGGATGACGCCTGGATTCACCAGACCTACGCCCGCAACTTGGCGCTGCACGGCGAATTCTCGTTCGTGTTGGGCCAGCCGAGCGCAGGGTCAACGGCTCCCTTGTGGACGTTGCTCCTCGCGCCGGGATATTGGCTTGGGCTGGCGCCCTTCCTCTGGACGTGGGCGATGGGCGCGCTCTCGCTCATCGGCGCAGCGCTGGCAGCGGCATACCTGGCGCGGGGACTCTTCCCCGAAGAAGAACGCCCGACGATTCCTGTACTCGCGGCGCTCATCATCGCCGGAGAGTGGCACCTGGTGTGGAGCGCGGCTTCGGGCATGGAGACGGCGCTCTTCGCCGCTGGCGTGTTAGCGCTCCTCGGCGTCGCTGTGCGCTGGGCAAACCGGCCCCCTACACCACGCGGTGCTTTCCTCGGCGGCATCGGCATCGGCGCACTCACCCTGGTGCGCCCAGAAGGCGTCTTGCTCAGCGGCATCCTGGGGTTGGCGTTGCTGATCCACCATCGGCGCGATTGGAAGACACTCATCAAGAACGGGCTTGGCGTTGGCGCGGGACTGCTGTTGATTGTGACGCCCTACGTCTTGCTCAACCTGCAACTGAGCGGCGCGCCCTTCCCTAACACGTTTTACGCCAAGCAACAAGAATACGGCATCCTCTACACCCTGCCCATTTGGACGCGGCTCCTCCGCCTGTGGCCCACCCTGCTCGCCGGCCCGCTGGTGCTGTTGATCCTGGCCCTGCCGTGGGCGCTGGCTAATCCGCGCCGCGTCCCTGAGAAATGGCTGCCACTTGTGTGGGTCGTGGGGACGTGGGTGCTCTATGCGTGGCGGCTGCCGGTGACATACCAGCACGGACGCTATCTCATCCCCATCATCCCGCCATTGCTGATATATGGGACGGGTGGACTGCGCAGGTTTTGGCGCGCGGCGCACGGCGGCTGGCGGTGGATCGTCGCCCGCGCGTGGGCGGCGTCAGCCGTGTTGGTGGGCGTCAGCTTCCTGTGGCTTGGCGCCGGCATATTTGCCACCGACGTTGCCATCATCAACGGCGAGATGGTGGATGTGGCGCAGTGGATCAACGCGCACACCGCGCCCGACGCGCGCATCGCCGCGCACGACATCGGCGCACTCGGCTACTTCGCCCAAAGGCCGCTTCTCGACCTCGCCGGATTGGTCAGCCCGGAAGTAATCCCCTTCATCCGCGACGAAGCGCAACTGTTGGCGTGGATGCAAGCCCGGCAGGCGGAATACCTGATCACCTTCCCCTCGTGGTATCCGGCAATGGTCGCCGATCCCCGGCTGAAACTCGTCTACCAGACTCAGAACGCCCTCACCCGCGAACACGGCGAGGACAATATGGCGGTTTATCGCTGCCGATGGCCTTAATCCTCACTGTTCACAATGGCATAAATCAAGTACAATCCATCTATACGAACTATACGAATCCGTCAGCAACGTTCCAACGTTTATCTCGACCTGAAAGGAGATCATCATGCAACAGTACACCATCGCCATCCTCGGCGGGACAGGCAACGAAGGTCCCGGTCTGGCTATGCGCTGGGCGAAAGCCGGGCATACGGTCATCATCGGCTCGCGGGAGGCAGAGAAGGCGCAGCGCGTCGCCGACGAGATCAACGCGAAGCTCGGCGCGCCCCTTGTCAGCGGACAGGCGAACAGTGACGCCGCGCACACCTGCGACGTTGCCGTGCTGACCGTGCCCTACGCCGCGCAGAACGCGCTCCTGGAAACGCTCAAGGATGCGCTGCAAGGCAAAACACTGATCAACGTCAACGTGGCGATGAAGCCGCCAAAAGTCGCCCAGGTCTACATTCCGCCGGAAGGCTCGGCCTCTGAGCAGGCGCAAGCCATCCTCGGCCCCGGCGTAGATGTCGTCGCCGCGTTCCAAAACGTCGGCGCGCACACGCTGGAAGACCCGGAGCATCCTATCGCCTGCGACGTGCTCGTCTGCGGCGACAAGAAAGCGGCCAAAGCCGTCGCCATCCAACTCGCCGAGGACATCGGCACGCGCGGCATTGACGCCGGGCCATTGCTCAACGCCAAAGTCGTCGAGGGGCTGACCTCGATCCTCATCGGCATCAACATCCGCTACAAAGTGCCGGGGTCAGGCATCCGTATCACAGGATTGTCATGAGGCAAGATGCAAGATGCAAGATGCAAGATGCAGGATGCAGGATGCGATACCCGCAACTCTTAACTCTTATCACTTAACTCGCACAATGACGACGCCACAGCTCGCACTGTACGGTTTGCCAGATATCCCCCGCATCAAAGCCGGGGATGATCTGGTGCGTATCATCCTCGCCGCGCTTGAGCAGGCGGAACTGACACTCACCGATGGAGACGTGGTAGTTATCACACATAAAATCGTCTCCAAGGCCGAGGGCTGCGCCGTGAAGCTGGCCGACGTGGAACCGTCGCCGGAAGCGCAAGTCCTCGCCGCCGCCACAGACAAAGACCCGCGCCTGGTCGAGGTGATCTTGCGCGGGTCGCGCGGCGTCGTGCGCCAGCGCGAAGGCACACTCATTATGGAGACGCGCCATGGCTGGATTTGCGCCAACGCCGGTGTGGACCGCTCGAATGTGGCCGGCCCAGAAGGCGACATCGCGCTCACCCTGCCGGAGGATCCCGACGCCTCGGCGCAGCACATCCGCAACAGGCTGATGGCGGCGACCGGCGCGGACGTTGCCGTCATCATCAGCGACACGCACGGGCGGGCCTGGCGACTGGGGACGGTTAACGTCGCTATTGGCGTCGCCGGGATGTTGCCCGTTGCCGATTTGCGCGGACAAACGGACATGGTCGGCTACACGCTGCGCGTCACCACCGTCGCCCGCGCCGACGAGTTGGCCGCCGCGGCGGGCCTCGTCACCGGGCAGGCGGCGGAAGGGCTGCCCGTCGTCCTCATCCGCGGCGCCGACTACCCGCACGGCGACGGTCGCGCCACCGATATGCAGCGCCCGCCGGAGAAAGACTTGTTCAGATAAAAACAACGTTCCAACGTCTGGACGTTGGAACGTTCAAACGTTCTTTCCAGGAGGTTAATTATGCCACAAAACGATATTCCACGAGTCGGGATGTATTTGCAGGATGCGCACCCCATCCGTGACGGGATGGCTTACGCGCAGTACGCCGAGGAGCGCGGCTTCGAGGCGGTCTGGCAGGCGGAGAGCCGTCTCGTCCGCGACGCGATTGTGCCGATGGCGGCCTTCGCGGCGGTGACGCAGCGCATCAAAATCGGTTCCGGCGTCATCAACAACTGGACGCGCAACATCGGGCTGCTGGCGGCGACGTTTCTCACGCTGGATGACCTCGCGCCGGATCGCATCATCTGCGGCATCGGCGCGTGGTGGGACCCGCTGGCGAAGAACGTCGGCATTGACCGCCGCAAACCGCTCGCTGCGATGCGCGAGACCGTGGAGGTGATGCGCAAGCTGCTGGCGCTGGAACGGGTGACGTACCACGGCGAATTCCACTACGTGAACAACATCGAGCTGGACGTTGTCCACGGGCGGCGCGAACCGCGCCACGTGCCGATCATGATCGGTGCGACCGGGCCGCAGATGATGGAAATGACGGGCGAGATCGCCGACGGCGCGGTGCTCAACTACTGCGTCCCGCCAGAGTACAACGACGAGGCGATGGAACTGCTGGATAAAGGCGCGCGCAAGGCCGGACGCACCGTCTACGACCTCGACCGTCCGCAACTCGTCGTCTGTTCGGTGCATGAGAATCAGGCGGAGGCCATCCGTGGCGCGAAGATGCTGCTGACGCAATATCTCGCGCAGCAGCCGCACATCGCCAAGGCCAGCGGCGTGACGAAGGATGTGGTCGAGAAAATTCAGGCTATCCTGGGCTGGCCCGCCACCAAGGAGCAGATCGAAAAAGCGATGGTCTACGTCCCCGATGAGTTGGTGCTAAAGATCACCGCCACCGGCACGCCGGAAGAGGCCCGCGCCAAAGTGCAAGAGTACATCAAGCGCGGCGCAACGTGCCCGATTCTGTATCCGCTGGGCGACGTGCGGTTGATGATTGATACGTTTGCGACGAAGTAGAACCTCCAAACCTGACAGGTTTCAGAAAACCTGTCAGGTTTTTTTACCTTCTCTCAACACATCCACCGTCACCGCCACGGTCAGTATGCTCCAATGCTTGGAAAACGTCGCGATTGTGGTATCATTCTCTAACTTTCAGACAATGCACTGCATCATACCGCAAGGAGACTAACCAAATGAAAAATATCGCCGTGATTGGAGTAGGTTACGTCGGGTTGGTGAGCGGGGCCAGTTTTGCGGACTTAGGAAACCGGGTCCGCTGTCTGGACATCAACGAGACACGCATCGAGAATCTCAAAAAAGGCATTATGCCCATCTACGAGCCGGGGCTGGAAGAAGTGGTGGAACGCAATGTAAAGGCGGGACGACTATCCTTCACCACCTCCTACGCTGAGGCGCTCAAGGAGGCAGAGTACGCCTTCATCGCCGTGGGTACACCGTCCGATGTGGATGGACAGGCCGATTTGCGCTACGTGCGAATGGCAGCGGAATCCATCGCCGACGTGATGGATCACCCCATCATTATCATCAACAAATCCACTGTGCCGGTCGGGACAGGCGACTGGGTGGCGGATATCGTCCGCAACCGGCGACCCGACGCGCCAGAATTCGCCGTGGTCTCCTGCCCGGAGTTTTTGCGCGAAGGCTCGGCCATCACCGACTTTATGAACCCCGACCGCGTGATCCTCGGCTCGACCAACCGCGAAGCCGCCGAAAAGGTCGCCCAACTGCACCTGCCGCTGCGCACCACGATCATGATCACCGACCTGCGCACGGCGGAAATGATCAAGTACGCCTCCAACGCCTTCCTGGCCGCTAAAATCTCTTTTATCAACGAGATTGCCAACATCTGCGAGGCGTTAGGGGCTGATGTCAAAGAGGTGGCCTCCGGGATGGGACTGGATAAACGCATTGGCAGATCATTTCTCGATGCCGGCATTGGTTGGGGCGGGTCGTGTTTTCCAAAGGACGTCAAGGCGCTGGCGCACATGGCCGAGATCGCCGGGCGGCACCCGCATTTGATTCACGCCGTTATGGACATCAACACCGATCAACGCAAAGCGCCCATCCGCAAGGTCAAGAAGCTGCTCGGCGGCAGCCTGGAAGGCAAAGTCATCGGCCTGCTCGGATTGGCCTTCAAGCCCAATACGGACGATATGCGCGAAGCGCCCTCTGTGGACATCGCCTGGGATTTGCTCCGCGAGCGCGCCAAAGTCCGCGCCTACGACCCCGTCGCTATGAACAACGCGCGGCGCATGTTGCCGGAAGTCGAAATGGCCGACAACCCATACACCCTGGCGGAAGGCGCCGACGCGCTCATCCTGGTGACAGAGTGGAATGAGTTCAAAAACCTGGACCTGGCGCGCATCCGCGACACAATGAACCAACCCATCCTGATTGACGGTCGCAACATCTACGATCCGCTCGCCGTGCGCGAGCTAGGATTCACCTACATGGCGATCGGGCGCGGCTACAACGGCGAAGGCATCGAAAACCTTGCATGATGGCCCGCTCGTCGTTTTGAGCGGCCCGGCGCTCGATATGGAGGTATTATGAATTTACTGCGTACAACATTGGACAACGGCCTTAAAGTCCTCATCCGCGAAAGCCACGCGGCCCCTGTCGTCAGCGTGTGGGTGTGGTACCGGGCCGGCGTCCGCAACGAACACCTGGGTATAACGGGCGTCTCACACTGGGTCGAACACATGACGTTCAAAGGTTCGGAACGCTGGCCGGAAGGCGCGGCAGACCAGGCTGTTTCCCGTGAAGGCGGCGTTTATAACGGGATGACGTGGTACGACTTCACGACGTACTACGAAACCCTTCCGGCGCACAAAATCTCGCTGGCGCTCGACATCGAAGCCGACCGGATGCGCAACATCATCTTCGCGCCGGAAGAGGTCGAATCCGAGCGCACCGTCATCATCAGCGAGCGCCAGGGCAACGAGAACTCGCCGCTCTTCCTGCTCGGCGAGGAAGTCTCGGCGGCGGCCTACCGTGTCCATCCCTACGGGCACGAGACGCTGGGCCATCTCTGCGATCTGCAAACGATGACCCGCGACACGCTCTACGGGTACTACCAGACCCATTACACGCCCAGCAACGCGATCCTCGCCATCGCCGGGGATTTCAACGCCGGGGAGATCGAGCGCATCACCGAGCGATACTTCGGCGGCATCGAAGCCGGACCACCGGCCCCGCCAACCGGCGCAATCGAGCCGCCGCAGCGCGGCGAACGGCGCGTCATCGTCGAGGGTGCAGGGCAGACCGATTATTTGAACATCGCGTTTCACATCCCGGAGGCGCGCCACGAGGACTACTTCGCGCTCACGGTGCTCAACGCCATATTGTCCGGGGGATCGGGGTTTATGGTGGGCGGCGGCGCCATCACCAACCATACGAGCCGCCTCTACCAGGCGCTGGTGGAGAAAGAATTCGCCGTAGACATCAGCGGCAGCCTGATGACGACCGTGGACCCCGGCCTTTACCAACTGAATGCCACCGCCTGGCCCGGTCGTCCGCTCGCCAACGTAGAAACCGCGTTGTGGATAGAAATCGAGCGCCTGCAAGACGCGCTGGTCACGCCGGCGGAATTAGAGAAAGCGCAACGCCAGGCGCGCGCACTCTTCGCCTACGCCAGCGAAAGCACCACCCAGCAGGCATTCTGGCTCGGTTACAGCGAGATTTTCGCCGACTACGGCTGGTTTACGCGCTACCTGGATAAACTCGCCACCGTCACCGCCGCAGACGTGCAGCGCGTCGCGCAGACCTACCTGCGTCCCCAGAACCGGACTACCGGCTGGTATCTATCAAAGAACAACAGATCCTAAAGGTTCCGCAACCCGTGGGTCTTACCTGGAGAGATAGCATGTACAAACGAAAATCTACACTTTCCCTGCCCGGCCCCAGCGACGTGCTGCGTCAAACGCTGCCCAATGGCATCACGGTCCTGGCGCGTGAGAATTTTGCCAGCCCCACTGTGGTTGTCAGCGGATACCTGGATGCGGGTACGGCGGATGGTTCACTGGATAAAATCGGACTGGCCGGTTTCACTGCCGATGTGTTGGAACGCGGCACCCACAAACGCAGCTTCGCGCAGCTTTACGAAGAGGTCGAGTCTATCGCGGCCAGTTTTGGCGTGAATGCCGGCATCCACACCACGTCATTCGGCGCGAAGGGGCTGGCCGAGCATCTGCCACTGCTCCTGGACATCCTCAGTGACGTCGTCCGCAATCCCGCCTTCGAGAAAGACCAGGTGGAGAAGGCCCGCGCCGAAATCCTCACCGACATTCAGGAACGGGAAAACGATACGCAGCGTATGGCAGCGTTGACCTTTCGCGGGCTGGCCTACCCGGAAGCGCACCCCCTGCATTGGAGCCAGACCGGCTACCCGGAGACGATTCAGCGCATCACCCGCGACGATCTAGCGCAGTTCCACGTGCAATTTTTCGCCCCGGCGGGGGCGGTGATCGTGGTTGTCGGCGCGGTCAAGGCTGCGGTCGCCGCGCAAGCTGTCGCCGACGCTTTCGGGGGCTGGCAAGGCAGCCGTCCCACGCGCCCTGCCCTACCGCCCGTCCCCAAACTAACCGCGCGCCGCGAGCAGCGCCTCGCCCTTGACGACAAGACGCAGAGCGATCTCATCTTGGGGTGGCCCGGCCCGGCGCGACTGGATCCTGATTTCGTCCCGTGCTTTGTCGCCAACACCGTCTTTGGCGTTTTCGGGATGTATGGGCGACTGGGAAAGATCATCCGCGAGGCCAACGGCTTAGCCTACTATGTCTACAGCAACATCGAAGGGGGCAAAGCGCCCGGCCCGTGGCGCGTCATCGCCGGCGTCAATCCGGCGAACGTGGATAAGACCGTGGCGCTCATCGTCGAAGAGCTACACCGCTTCCGCGACGCGCGCGTTCCCAAAGACGAGTTGAACGACAGCCAATCCTTCCTTACCGGCAGCCTTCCGCTGCAATTAGAGACCAACGAGGGCGTCGCCCACGCGCTGCTCAACATCGAGCGGTATGCTTTGGGGCTAGACTATCTTCAGCGATACACCGAGATGATTATGGCGGTCACGCCGCAGCACATCCAGGACGTCGCCCAGCGCTGGCTCGATCCCGAATACTACGCCCTGGTCATTGCCGGTCCTGCCGCAGAATAGCGATGCTAACGACCGGTGTTGATCTCGTGGATATTCCGCGCATCGAGCGCGCCCTGGCCCGCTTCGGCGAGCGATTTCTGGCGCGTGTCTTCACGCCCGACGAAGTCCGCTACAGCCATGGCCGTCCGGCAGAACTGGCAGCGCGTTTCGCCGCGAAAGAGGCCGTCGCCAAGGCCCTGGGTGTGGGGATGCGTGTCCTTTCCCCGGCCGGCATCGGCTGGCTTGACGTCGAAACGCTGAACGAGGCCAGCGGCAAACCCTACGTCATCCTCCACGGGCGCGCGCAGGCGCTCGCTGAGGCGCAAGGACTGTACGAATGGTCAATCAGCCTCAGTCACGACAAAGGGATCGCCATTGCTTTTGTGGTGGCAATGGCGTGGCCATAGGACATTGACTAACGTATAGAGAAGGGGTATAATTTTAGTGTAGCATAAGTACACAGGGAAATAGGATATGCCTATCATTTCTATGTTCTACGGAATCATCATCCGCTTGTACCTTATCGACAATCAACACCATCATCTGCCTCATATCCACGCCAAATACGGCGAATTTGAGGCATCCATCAGTATCGAAGATGGAGAAATCTTGGCAGGCCAATTGCCGCGAAAGCAATTACGGTTAACACAAGCTTGGATAGAACTTCACCGCGACGAGTTACGGGCAAATTGGGAGCTGACCAACCAAGGTGAGACTCCTTACAAAATTACGCCCTTATGAGGTACGTATATGTATTGGGATGTCAAATTGGTTAAACCGTTATCTGAGTATCGGATTTATGTCGAACTCGAGAATGGATGCAAGGGGATATTTGATCTCAAGCCCTATCTGAACCGAGGCGCTTTACGTGAACTTCAAGATACACTCTACTTTAATCAAGTTGGCATCGTCTTTGGCGCAGTGACCTGGCCTAATTCGCAAGATATCGCCCCGGATACCCTTTTAGCCGAATTACGACCCATAGAATCACCCGAATTCGTCCAGGAATACGCTTAACGCAGAAAGAGCAGCGGCTTAGGGAGTAGAAATGGCAACCCAAACACACAATCACCGCGAGCATGGGAACAAGCAACCGGCGCGGGGGCGCAGCAGCAAACCGGCGTTGAACATCGCGCCGGTGACAGTAGCGCAAGTCACACAGTCAGCGCGCGCGTTAGCCGACCCAACGCTGATGCAACCGGAAGACGCCATCGCCCTCCAGCGCACGGCCGGCAATCGCGCCGTGACGGGATTGATCCAGGCCAAGCTCACGGTCGGCGCCGCGCATGATCGCTACGAGCAGGAAGCAGATCGCGTCGCCGCGCAGGTGACGGCGCTGCCGGGAAGCCAAAACCATAACGTCCAACGCGCAGAGGATGAAGAACTCCAGGCCAAACCGTTGGCGGCGACGATCACCCCACTGGTGCAGCGTCAACCGGAAGAAGCGGAGCTCCAGACCAAAGCGATTCAACGCCAACCCGAAGAAGAGGATCTCCAGACTAAACCGCTGCAGCGCCAGCCGGAAGAGGAAGAAATTCAGACCGAACGATCCCAGGCCGGCAGCGGCTTCGCCGTTGACATTGAAACCGAGCGCCGCTTGGCCGCTGGCAAAGGGAGGGGTAGCCCGCTCCCCGGCGATGCGCGAGCCTTTATGGAGGCCCGCTTCGGCGCCGACCTCAGCGGCGTGCGCCTCCACACTGATGGCGACGCCGCCCACTTGAATCGTGCCTTGAGCGCCCAGGCGTTTACCCACGGTCAGGATATTTATCTCGGCGCCGGGAAGTACGACGCGGCTTCTACAGAAGGGCAGCGTTTGTTGGCCCACGAGTTAACCCACGTCATCCAACAAGGCGCAGCTAAACCGGCCAAGACGCCGCGAGGAAAGTCAGCACATTCAGCAAGCGCGCAACCGAACGCGCCATCCGCCAATCACGTCCAGCGCGTCCTGAATCCACTCGAATGGTGGCAACAGGGCAAAGAAGCCAAGAAAGGTATCCTGGAGGCCAAGAAAGAATACAAGGAAGCCAAGACCAAAAAAGGGAAAGGCGGCGCGGTCATGGGCGGCATTGGCTCAGTGGTGGATGCCTTCACGGGTGGGTTGCAGGGCGATCAACGCGAGGAAATTGGCATGGCCGGGTTGTATGCCGGCACCTCTAGTGGGCTAGAGGAAAAGCCCCTTTACCCAATGGGCAAGTTCAGCGAGTTCCTGGACAAGGATGCACCCAAAGGGCTAATGAACGCCACCTATGTCGCGCAGGGCGCCGGGCAGGCGTTATCAGGGATGATGGGCGTCGGCAGGGGAATCAAGCAACAATTCAGCGGCAGCCGATTCCAACAGCACACAGGGGCAAAGAAGATCGAAAGGGGAGTGTCAGACATCCTCGGCGGCGGGACAAGCATGGGCAGCGGCATTGAGGGATTGGGGGCCGAATTGATGGAGAATGTGCCCATTCTCGATGTAGTGTACAACTACACACTCGCGGGTCTGAAAGGCAAAGAGGCCATCGAAAACACAGCCACGGCAACCGCGATGGGCGTCCACTCTCGCCAGTTGGAGAAGAAAAAACGGGGCGCGCTGCACAACCTGCCAGAGTTCAATCGGCTTCGGTTTATGGAAGAATGGAACGCCAAACAAGCCTACCGGCGGGTCCAGCAAGGCGGTTCGCGGACGCAGAAGTTGAAATATGCGCTCTCTCATCCCGGATTACTGACCTCAAAATCATCTCAGTACTTCAGGAAGAAAGCAGAGGGAAAAGCGCGCGAGCAGCTCAAACAAAACTACAAGCAGGCGCGACAAGACGTATCAGTCCTTGAACAAAAGGCTAAGATGGGGCAAAACCTCAGCCGGACGGAACAAGCGAAGATCGGTGCGTTCAAGGACAAATACAGGAGCTACGAAGGTTACCGCGAAGCCCAGAAAACGGCCAAATTCATCGGCCGGCGCAAAGCGGAAAGCGCCACCGTCAAAGGCATTGAAGCAACTGGTTACGCCCTCGATGCCACCGGCACCTTCACGGCGGCGGGGGATTTCGGCGCAACCAAAGCCACGGGGAAATTCCTGAAGTTCGGGGCAAGCGCCTACAAAGGTCTGCGCACACTCGGCAGGCGCGCCCAAAAAGTGCATGGCCTACGCAAAGCCAAGAATCTACTCGCCTATGGCGGCAAGAGCGACCGCGGCATCGGCTGGGGGATAAAACAATTCCTCTTCGGCAACGTGGACAAACAACGCGAGAAACTGCAAACAGGCATAGACGAGCCGACCAAGATCGGCAATCAATTCTACGCGCCGGGCAAGAAAATTAAAGAAGCATACGGCAGCCCGTATAAGCCGATGCGCGGCCTCAGGCGGCGGCAGCTTGCAAGCCGACTCGAAAGAGGCGTTGATACGCAAGGCCGACAGCAAAGTCGCTGGGCGCGGATCGGCGCATTGGCTGAAGAGAAAAACAAGGCCGGATACGGCGACGAGACCAAGCGCGGCTTGGGATGGAAGTTACGGCAATATCTCACACCGGGAACAGTAACCGGAAAGACAAAAGGATTCCGCCAGGCATTAGCGCACGGGACAACGGGCAAGGCAATGGCGATGACGCCGGAGAAAGCCGTCACCGCCCGACGATTGGTCACGACCAGCGGGGAACGCCGAGTCGAACACCTCCTCAAAGGTATGCAAAGCAGCGACCCTGAAGTCCAGAAAGAAAACCTGCGCATCTACAACACATTGGCGGGCGGTAGCGTGGGCGGGGCGTTGAGCCTGGCGCATCGCGGCCTCGCCAAACCTGAAGACATCGCTAAATGGCAAACCGACGAAAAACTCGCCAAAGAAGATCAGAAAGTCATCAAAGACTTATTTGATAAGGAGACCTCGCTGTAGCGGGGCCTATGCGCGCAGTTGTCCAACGGGTATCCTCCGCCTCCGTCACCGTGGACGGCGCTGTCGTCGGTGAAATCGGGTCGGGACTGCTGGTACTGCTCGCAGCCGGCGACGGCGACACCGAGGCCGAGGCCCGCTGGTTAGCCCACAAGACCGCCAATCTGCGCATCTTCAGCGACGCCGACGGCAAGATGAACCTCTCGGTGCAGGCTGTTGGCGGCAGCGCGCTGGTGATTTCGCAATTCACGCTCTACGGTGACATCCGGCGCGGCTTCCGGCCCTCGTTCGTCAAGGCCGCGCCGCCACAAATCGCCGAGGCGCTCGTCAACGTCTTCGTGGAGGCGCTGCGCGCGGCGGACGTACCCACCGCGACCGGCGTGTTCCGCGCCCACATGCACGTCAGCCTGGTCAACGACGGCCCGGTGACGATCATCCTCGACAAGGAACCCGGAGACCCCAATGGCTGACGAAACCTCACTCTGGGCGTGGTTCCTGTTCCACGCCGGATTTGCGCCGCAGCGCGCCAAGACCTTGCTGGATAGTTGGGATCAGCGCGACTTGACGTTGCGCGCCGTTCTGGAAGCTTTGCCGGCCCAGGCCGCCGCGTTCGGCTTAACGCCTGACGAAGCCGCAAAACTGCGTCCCCCACGTGACCTGCCCGACAGCGCAGCCCTGCGGTGGAATGAACCACTTTACCCGCTCGGCCTGCGTCAACTGCCGCTCAAACTACGCCCGGCGCTGCTTTTTTACGCCGGGGAACCGGGTCTGTTGATGCGTCCCATCATCTATCTCGCGCCCGGGACACTCGACGCTGAAACGCAAGAGCTACTGCAAGAAACGGTGAGCATCCTTTTGGGGGAGAATCTGCTGCTTGCCGCGTTCCGCGACAGCTTGCAGGCGACTGTGTTGCTGGATGAAATGGTCGCAAGTGAAGGTGAAGTGTTGCTCTTTGCGAAACAGGGCCTCGCGCAACTCACGCTGCCGGAGCGGGAACAGATGCTATTGAAAGACGGGCGGTTGCTCATCCTCAGCCCCTTGCCACCCACCGCCGCCGCTAACCCCGCCATAGATGATGTTTTGCAGCAGGTCGCCGCCGGCGCAGCGATGCACACCATCTACAGTAGCGCCCCGGAGAAGACAGAACCCGCCGTAAACGCGCTCCTGCTCACCGCCGCGCCCACAACGCGCGCATCGCAATACTTGCGGGTTGTCGCCAATGCCGCCGAGGCCGCGCTCTGGCTGACAGAACTGCCGCCCGCACCGGTCAATGCGGCGACCCCAACGCCAGCGACGACACCAACGCCGGCGTTCGACCTGACTGCGGACCCGCCCACCGATCCTCCTACCACCCCGGCGGAAGCGTTGCGCGTTCTCGAGAAAGGCGGGCGCGTCCCCGAAGCCCTCAAGAAGCGGCTCTTCGGGGGTTAGCGCACGCCGATCAACTCCACAGCGTCAATCTGATTCCAAAACCCCGTGCGCGACTCGTCAAGGTCAACCAGCACGCCGACGATGCGCACAGAAGTTTGGGGCACAGAGATAACGAGCGCTCCCGGACAGGGTGCAGCCGTATCCATCCCTTCCCAAATCCGTTGCAGTGCCCCAGTTTCGTCAATGAGCGAGACGCGCGCAACTGCGCCGCGCCCAAAGCTCTGATAGACGCGAACTTCAGTCGCATAAACAGGCCGGGTGTAGGTCAAACGCAGCCATTCCACCCCGTGACCGAGCGCCGAAGACCACGCCCGCGAATCGTCCTTGCACGCCTGGATTTCCGGCGCGCCGGTCGCCCGGTTCACCGCCCAATCGGGAAAGCCGAACTGCGAACTGGCCTCAGCCGCCGCCGCCCACTGTGAAAAGGTTTGCGGCGTTGGGGTCATTCCAACCACTACCGTGGCTTCTGCATCACAAGCCACGCACACAGCAGCACAAATAACCAGATTGACTAATATGAACAGACGACGCATAGACTTTTCTCCAATTTCACCATAACATATTTTCATTCTTTTGTGTTGATTTTTACCGAATACTTGACCTTTCCTTTTTCACATGTTATAATAACTTCATACAAAAAGTGGTGCAGCCAACTGGTATAGACCAGTTGGCGTAAAAGTACCCTCCCTATCAGCATGACGCACACATAGTGTAACGCACACACTGCATTAGGGCACAAAAACGACGATTTGTCAAATCCAAGCTGAATACATCTGAAAGAAAAGGAGAAAAATTATGTTCCATGATCGAATTCGTGAAAATTACGAAAATCTAACGCCTGGGTTTAGAAAACTGGCAGATTTTATCATGAACAGCACGCTGGACGCCGCATTCTTGACGGCGACCGAGCTTTCGCGGCGCGTGGGTGTTGATCCGGCTACCGTGGTGCGTTTCGCGCAGGAACTTAACTATTCCGGTTATCGTGAGTTGTCCCGCGAGATCAAGCATTACGTGCGCGATCAGGTGACATCCACCTACCGCAAAGCCAGCGAAGCTGAAACAACCGAGGACTTGCTACAGTCTCTCGTGGAAAATGCCAGCCAGAATATGCAACACTTTGTCACGACGGACCTGCCCAACGTTGTCAAGGCCGTGGAAATTCTGAAGGCCGCACCGCAGATTTGGTTCACCGGTGAATTCACCAGCTACGATCTGGCCGTCTTTATGGCGAAGAAATTCAAGACCTACGGTCTTCCCGCCAACGCTTTCCACCCGGGCATGGGTGAAACCGCAAGCGTTATCCCACAGATGAACGCCGACGATGTGCTGGTGGCCCTGGTGGGAACCGAACCAAGCCTCGACACCGGATACGCCGTTCACATGGCGCGCGAAAAGGGCGTGCAGACGATCGCCATCACCAGCACCGGTGTGGCGTTGCCGGCGCGCGAAGCCGCACTGACGATCATCGTACCGAGCAAGACCCCCGTCGGCGTTCCTACTTTCGGCGCGCTGATGCAGGTCGTCGCCCTGATCTGGGAAGCGGTGATGAAAGAGCGCGTCTCCGAGATCCAGGAAAAACTCGAAGGATTCAGCGCCAATATGGAGCAGCTCCTCAAACTCAGGGCCGAAACGCCGGAGTATGAAGTCACATCACCCCAGGACCTCTGGGACGACAGTCTTTTGAAGTAAGACACCCCTTGAACACTTTGCGCAGACGGCGCCTTATAGCAAGGCGCCGTCTGCCAACTCAAGCCAATTTTGCCAACTGTGAAGAGGAGATTAACCATGTTTCAGACGCAGATCCGGGAAGCTTATGACAGTTTGACGCCCGGCTTTCGTAGACTCGCTGATTTTATCGTCAACAGCACCGTGGAAGCTGCTTTTCTTACCGCCGTTGAGCTGGCGCGGCGCGTTGATGTGGATCAAGCCACAGTTGTCCGCTTTGCCCAAGAGATCGGTTATCCAGGATACCGGGAACTGTCACGGGAAATTAAGCAATATGTGCAAGATCAAATCACGATCACTTACCGGCGCAGTGAAGAGAATCACCGGGAAGAAGGGATTATCCGCACGCTTTATCAAAGTCTAAACCAGAACTTGCAGCATTATTTCGCAACCGATACACCGCTGGTGGCACAAGCCATCAGAACGCTACACCAGGCGCCGCACGTGTGGGTTGTCGGGGAAGCCATCAGTCACAATCTGGCGCAGATTTTCGCCGAGGAGTTGAACTACATCGGCATCCCGGCCACAGCATTTAAACCCACACTAACGGAAGCGGCGGCTATGCTTGAGCAGATGCAATCAAACGATGTGCTGTTTGCCTTCGCGGTAGTGGGGGTTGGTTTGGACACGGGGTACGTCGTTAAACTGGCCCGGCAAAGAGGATTAACGACAATCTGCCTCACCAGCTATGGGACGATGCTCCCGGCGCGCGAAGCGGAGATCGCACTCGTGCCATCCACCAAAACCCCGCTAGGTGTGCCCAGTTTCGCCATCCCGATGCTGCTAACCAGCTTTATCTGGGAAGCCCTCAGCACCCTGCGCCCAGAACAATCGGCGCAGACCGTGATCCAGGCTTTCGACAACATCAGTGCCTTGCGTACCCTCAGGGCTGAAACACCTTCCTTTGAAGTGCGCTAAAATCAGGACAGGCATCTACTCCCGGATCCGGCGCTTCAGACGCGCCGCCAGCGTACTCTCTTCAGCATCGGCGGCTGGCGGCAAACGGTCTCCAGGCGCGGGAGATCGTGGAGCTGGCTCTGTGGCAGGCGCAACCTTCTCCACTCCCGCATAGTGCGGAGGGGGCGCTGCTTCTGGCGGGGACGGCGCAACCAGCGGTTCGACACGGTATGCCCGTCTCTGCCGTTGACGCAGCGTAGAGGCGAGGGTTGGCGGCGTCTCTGGCGCCATCGGTGGCGATGTTCGGCGCAGAAGATGCCGCGCCCTTTCCCGTAGAACGGCAAACAATCGCGCGATGTCTGCCCGCGTCAGGGCCAGACGTCGCCACGCAATATCAAACGGCCACAATATCGCCGCCAACACGATTAGAAGCGGCGCCAAGGGTTGCTCTGCTGTGCGCCCGCGCAGATCGTGGACAAAGACCTGCGCCGGTTCATCCACACTCGCCCCCCCACCCTGCGCGGCGAGGCGCGCCACCGCCGCCAGCGCGTCGCCGGGAACGTATTCCAGCGGCGCCGGCGACGCCCACCCGGCTACCAGATCGCGGTCCCCATGAAGCCGCAGCAACAAAGTGCTGCGCCCTGCCGGCGAAAAATAGCCTTCGTACCGGCCTGGCGCCCGCTGCACGAGAGCGACAGTCTGCGGCTGCCCCTGTCCAGAGTTGATGGGTGTCACAGAAAGCTGTAAATCCAATCCATCCACATAGCCTGACGCGGAAACGCTTGCATCCGGCGCTACGACGTCCACAACCGCCCGCGCCTGGTCGCCCTCAGATAGGATGCGCAAGGCCAGGCCACTGTCGTCGGGGGATGGCAAGACGGCGCGTACCACGCCGCCCCAAAAGCCGGAGAACGCCTCCCACGCCGCCCACTCCGACGCCCAGCGCCCTGTTGAGTCTGAGGTCCAGGCTACCGAGCGCCCCAAACCATACTGCCACACCGCCAGCAGCGGATCGCCTTCTGTCGCATTCCAAACGACTTGCGCGGCGCTCTTCGGCGTCGCCGCGACGTAGCCACGCAGCGGCGGTGTTGCCACGATGTCAGCGACCGGCAACCACGGCGTCACCGTGTCGGGATAAAACGTTTTCTCGACGATGTAAGAACGTTTTACACGCGCCGTTTCCTCCGCAAAAATCGCAGGCAGATCGGCGGCACGCTGCGTGAGGTAGAAGCGGCCATTGCCGGTTTCGGCAACCTGCGTCAAGAAAGGGACATCGCTCCCCAAGCCAATCGCTACCACGCTGACGGTCATCCCCTCGCCAACCAGGCCTTGCACCAAAGCGGGGACTTGCTCCTGGTGTTCAGCATCGGCGCCGTCGGCCAAAAGCAATATGTGCCGCTGTGTATCAGGCGCAACGGCCACGTTCCGCAGCAGCCCGGCGGCGTAATCCAGACTCTCGCGCACGTAGATGCCCCCACCGCCGGGCTGCAAACGGCGCAGTTGCGCGATCAGCGCCTCGCGCGCATCCATCGTCGCCGGGCCGAAGGTGTCTGCCGGCCGGTCATCGTAGGCGACCACCGCCAGCGTATCCGTATCGTTCAACGTCTCCGCCACGCGAATCGCCGCTTCTGCTGCCAGACGGATTTTGGTGACACCGGCCTCCTCCACCCCCATACTGCCGGATTTATCAATCACTACGGCCATCGCCAGGGGCGGAAACCGCTGCGGGTCCTGCACTTGCATCTGCACCGGCAGCGCCTCTTCCAACGGCGTCCCCAACCACCCGCCAACGCCGTAGCTCTGCGGCCCACCGACGGCAATCAGCCCGCCGCCCAGGTCGCGCACAAACGCGCGCAGCGCCGTCAACGATTGCGGCGCAAAACTCCGCGCCGGTGTGTTGACAATCACGATCCCGGCGTAGTCAACCAACGCTTGCGCGGTCAAAGGCAGTGTATCGGCGGCGGCAACCTCGACCGGCAAACCGGCCTGTTCGAGCGCCCGGACAAGCGCCGCGCACTCTTCGGGCGGACCAACGACCAGGACACGCGGCGCGCCCTGGACCAGCACCCAGCCATCGGCGCAGTTGTTTTGGGCGAAGGTGTCGTACTCCGGTTCGAGGCACACGCGCAGCGCGACAAAGCCCGGTTCATCCGCCACAAAGGTGAACGCCAGCGTGTCGGCAGTTCCAAGCACCCGCACTCCATCCTGCCCGGTCTGCCCGCTGGCCGTCCATGTCATACGGACGTTTTGCTGCGCCGTACTGCCAATTTCGACCGTCACCGGCACGCGGTCGCCGGGATAAACGCGCGCAGGCAAGCGCAAGTCCGCCACCCAGACTTCTGCCGCCGGCGCCCCAGAGCCAACCTGGACAAGCTGTACGTCCACACCGCGCGCGTGCGCTTCGCGCAGCGCCCACGCCGCGCGGCCCGCCGTCTCCAAGCCATCGGTGAGGAGCACGAGACGCCCTGGCGCGCCTTCAGGGATCAAAGCCAGCCCCAGCCGGACGGCAGACTCGATGTCGGTTGCGTCAATACGGGGCAATGTTGCAATACCGGGAAGCGCGGACAGCGGGGACAAGGCGCGATCAACCCACGCGTCGCCGGCAAACACGACCAGCGCCGCGCGATCCTGGGGCGCTTTGCGCGCCAGCGCCGCTTCGACGAAGTCCAGTTGCGCGTCCCATGCGCTTTTCGTGCTGGCCGAACGATCAAGCAGAAAGACGACGGCTAAATCCCTGGTGCGGCGAGACCAATAAGCGTTGAAAAACGCACATAGCAGCAAAGCCAACAACAGCATCCGCAAAAACAGGGGCGTCGAAAGACGGATGCCTGGTTGGTACGACAGACGGCCTTTGACTGACCGAAGCCACCGTTGCACAGACGCGCCCCACCACAAAGCCGCCTCGATCAACACCAGGGCCAACGCTGCGGCGATAAACCAACGGCTCAGGTCGCGCCAGCCGGGAGCGGCCTCCGCTTTCGGCAGTACGCGCGCGCCAATTTTGACATCACGAGGGCGCAGATTGCTTTCGCTCTCGCTGAGCAGCGACAGTGCCGTGTAGCGTATAACCATACCGGTAGGCGTTTGTGCCTCGATACGATACAGTCCAGCAGCCGATTCCGCCGCGCGCGGCGCATCGAGCGCCAGCGGGAAGCGTCTTCCATCGGGTGTAACCAACGTCGCGGACGTCGCCGCAGCGGGCACCGCCGGTTCCCACGCCAACCCGGACGGCAACGGCAGCACGGGTTCGGTCGAAAGCTGCGGCATCAGCCACCCCACCACGTTGGCCGTGAGGATCGGGAACGCCAGACGCAGCGGCAGGTCCGAATCGTGCAGATCGAACGCGGTGCAGGCGATGCGCTGGCCGGGGCGTTCGACAATCCACAATAATGGCCCGGCGGAGGTTTCCAGGAGTACATCCGCGTCGGCGGGGACGGTATAAAAGCGGGCGCGCGCCACGTGGACGTCGGACCATTCAACGTATTGCAGCACCGGATGCGACCACTGTCCGCGCACGCCGAGCGTCGGCGTCACGACAGCGCCCGGTTCACCGCAGAGCGCCCCCACACCCGGCGCGATAAGCCACAGGTTGGCGTCGGGCAGTGTCGTCGTCACCGGGCCATCAACGACGATCACGGCGTAGTCGTCCGGGGCATCTTCCACGAGATTGCTGTCTGCCGATTGCGCTAGAGCCAGATTGGGCAAAGCGCGCAGGGCTTGCGCCAGGAAGCGGTTACCGGCCGTCACCAGCAGAACGCGCGCATCAGCGACTATGGAAGGCGCGATCCAGGCGCGATCATCAACGGCCAGGGCATCCGCCCCCTCAAGACGAACTTCGGCCCACGTCAAAGCGGGAACGCCGGTGAATGTGACCGACGCAGCGCCCTGCGCGGGTAAATCCACGGGACGGCGCTCCAGTAGCACGCCATCAATGGTTAGCGTCAGCGCTCGTGAAGTCGCGGGGCCGTCGTTGTACACCCGCACGAAGGCTGTCAATCCCTCGCCGGCGCGGCGCAGCGCGAAAGCGACAATGCCGGCGTTCGCCGCACTCTGCGGCACGGTGATCAGGTGAATCGCGCCGGGCAACGCCGGCAACGTTTCGTCAATGGCTGCGTCGGTGACGAGCAGCGTGTTGACATTCTCGCCCGTTGCCAACCCCGACGCCAGCGCCGCCGCCGCGCGCCAGTTTGCGGGACCATCTACGGGGGCGGCGGCTTCGAGCGCACGCCGGAAAGCTGCCGCATCGCCGCTCTGCAGCAGTAGATCAGGCGTTGGCCCCACCGCAATCAGGGACACACGATCGCCAGGCGCAAGCGCGGCGGCGAGGCGGCGCAGTTCACGCTGCGCGGCCACGAAGCGGGTCTCGTCGCTGTCGGCGATGTAGGCTCGCATACTGGCAGAGGTATCCAGAAGCACGATGGTTTGACCGTGAAACGCCATCGGCGCGGGCAGCGCAGGACGCGCTATGCCCAGGATCAACGCCACCAAGATCAACAGTTGCAGGACAAGCAGCCAGTTACGACGGAGTTTCTGCCAGGGACGGTTAGCGTGACGGTCGGCCAGGACGGCTTCCCACAGCAGGAGGCTTGGCACAGGCGCAGTCTGGCGGTGCAGCCGTAGCATGTACAGCAGCACAATCGGCGCAACCAGGAGTAAGCCCACAAATCCTGCCGGGTTCAGGAAACGCATCCCCGTCACCCACTGGAACTACGCAAATAAGCTGATAAGCCAACCCACAAAAGCAGCCAAGGCAATGACAATACCTGTCACCAGCGCCATTCCCGCCAGGGCAATGAGGATGTTGGTGAGACGAACCCCGCGGCCTTCTGTGCGTTGGGTAAGGCGTGAGCCAGCTTGCGCAAAACGGTCAAGGTTGAAGAGGGTGGCGCCTACGGTTCCCCCGATCAAGAAGAGCAGCGTCCGGTCGCCCGGCGTCCACCCGAACGATGGACCAATCTGCATCGCCACGCCCATCACCAGCAACCCAAGCAAGGCTCCGACGATCTGCTGTCCCCACCCCTGCGTCACCCGCAGCGGCGACTGTTCTTGCGATTGTGGCGTTTCTGGTTCTTGTGTCATAACGTACCCCCTCAAAAGTAGCGCACGAATTGAATGGAACAAACGGACAAAAAAAAGCGAAGCGACTTCATTGTACTGTCGGCAGCAGGAAGAGCAAGCCCGATAAAAAAAGACGGCCCGCAGGCCGTCTTGAATTCCGACAAAACACGCAGCTTACGCCGCAGCGCGCGCGAGCGAGTGGCGATGGTCGCGCTCTTCCCACACGACGAGCAATGGCACAGCGACACAAAGCGAGGTGAACGTCTCGCTGAGCATCCCGACCAGCATCACCGCGATGAAAGGCTTGATGGTGGTCCCGCCGAAGAGCAAAATCGCAATCATCACAAACATTGCGTTGAGCTGCGTCGCCAACGAGCGATGGACAGTCTCCAGCACACTGCGGTTCACAATCATCTCAAACGACTCACCACGGTGACGGGGGATGTTTTCGCGGATGCGGTCGAACACGACAATCACGTCCTGCACAGAGAAACCGATCACGGTCAACACCGCCGTCAGGAAGAGCGCGTCGGCCTCCCAACCCTGCAAGATGCCCATCAGCGCGTAAAAACCCAACGTGATGGTCACGTTCACCAGCATTGCCACAATGGAAACGACGCCGTAGCGGAAGGGGTGTGGGACTTTGCGGAACGAGTACCAGATGAACGTCAAGACCGCCAACGCGGCGACGAATACGGCTAACGCGGCCTGCTGCGCGACTTCTGCGCCCACGGTCGGCTCAACGGTGTTCCAGTTCGAGAGCGCGCGATCCACCGCCCCCACCTGCGCATCGAGGCCATCCAGGATATGTTGGACTTCCTCGGTATCGGCAAAGCGCGTGCGCACTTGCCACGAGTTATCATCTGCCCCGCCAAGCCGCTGGACGATAGGGCTGGTATGACCGTTCTCAACAAAAACATCACGTATGGCCGATTCTTCCACCGACTCGCTGAAGTGCAGGATAAAAAGCGTCCCGCCTTTGAAGTCAATGCTGATACGCAACGCCTGTCCCTCGAACAGAATAGCCGAAACCACCAGGGCTACGAGGCTAAGCGCGATCAAGAGGCCGGCAATCGTGAAGAATAAACGACGATTTTGTACGAAGTTAAGCATAGCGCCCTCCTACAGCCCCAACACCCAGTTATGCTTCTGAACCCAGTTCCCGAAGGAACCAAAAGCGACGCGAATCAGCGTGCGCGTCACCACCAGCGCCGTAAACAGGTTGATGATCGTACCCACAGCCAGTGTGATGGCAAAACCCTTCACCAGACTGGCGGCAAAGGCGTCGCCGAAAATGAACAGAATGGCGCACGTGATCAGCGTCGCTATGTTGGAGTCGCGCACCGACGTCCACGCGCGGGAGAAACCGGCTTCCGCTGCGCGCAGCAATGAGCGCCCGTGCCGCAGTTCTTCCTTCATACGCTCGAAAACGAGGATATTCGCATCCACCGCCATACCAACCGACAGCAAGAAACCGGCGATACCCGGCAGCGTCAGCGTCACCGGGACGAGTTTGTACAGCAACAGGTTCAACAACACGTACAACCCTAACGCAAGGTCTGCCGCCAGGCCGTTAAGGCGGTAATAGATCAACATAAACAGGAAGACCACCGCTAACCCCACAATGCCGGCGCGCACGCTCTTCTCCACCGAGATTGCGCCCAGGCTTGGGCCAATGGCTTTGTAGCTTTCGATTTTCAGCGGGATGGGCAGCGCGCCGTACTGCAACTGCACGGCTAACTGATTGGCTGTATCGTAGGTGAAACTCCCCTGAATGGTCGCTTTGCCATTAGGGATAGCCGAATCAATCCGCGGGCAGGAGATGATTTGTTTGTCGAGCACAATACACAGGTTTTGCCCCAGATGCGCCGACGTGTATTCCGAAAATAGATCTGTGGCTTTCGACTGAAATTCGATAGCGACAACCGGCTGTGAGGTTTGATCGTCGCGTGTGACAAACGCATTCGCCAGATCGGCGCCGGTCATCACGGTTTTGAAGAGCAGCGTCTGGGTCAGCGCGCTTTGCGTCTGCAATTCTTCCGCCGTCAAGCCATACGTTGTGCTGATGGGCGTCTGCGTCGTCTGAAGCATGTAGATCATCTCAAGCGACACGTTAGCGGGCGGCTCGGCAAATTCAAGCAATGCCGTTTCGCGGATGGTATCCACAGCCTGGGCCGGGTTCTCGATGCCGGGGATTTCCACGACGATGCGCTCCGCCCCCTGAATCTGCACCACCGGCTCGGTCAGCCCTAGCGCATTCACGCGCTTTTCGACGATGCGGCGCGCAGTCTCCATCGCTTGCGAATCCAACGTCTGTCCCGCAGGCAAATCGGCGACCATCAACACCTGCAAGCCGCCCTGCAAATCCAGGCCCAGTTGAAAATCGAGGTTCCGCGATGCCTCTGGCTGCCAGAAAAGCAGATTGGTCAGCCATGCGGGGTGTTGCTGCGAGACGACGCCGTAAATCGCCACGGTCGTCAACAGAAGAATGAGCACAAAACTGGTGATTGTTCGCCTCTCCATAATCGCTCCTGCAAAAAATGAAGGCCCTCAGGCGGCCTTCCAGTGTCACAAACGACAAGCATTATAGTCCGCCAAGAGGATTTGTCAATGCGTGATTGACGATCCCCTCAATACGTTGTATCATCAATCCTGTTTGAATCCTCGAACACAAAAGGAGGCATTATGGCTACAGCATTTATCACCCAACCCGTCACCGACGGCGTTTGGCACATCAAAGACGAGCGCGGCGGGGTGATGTACCTCGTCGCCGGGACGGAGCGCGCGCTGCTCATCGACACCGGCTTCGGCGAGGGCGACCTGGCCGCGCACGTCGCCACGCTGACCGATTTGCCCGT
>DAOUAQ010000159.1:0-20522 GCA_034433375.1 Anaerolineae bacterium
TCCGCGCCGCGACCAACTACTGCACCAGCATCAAAAAATATGGCTACGATGGAGATATGAGCTCTTTTTTCGTTACCTTGAATGAGCAAATCATCCAGTCGGCTGCCGAACACCATATCCCTCTGGCGCGGGTGGATGTGGCGTTCAATGGACCGGCAGGGAATGAAAATGCCGCAGACAAAGGATACCTCCTTAATATGCACCCCAGCAAACTTGGGGCGCAGGTCATCGCCGACGTTCACCGGGAATTGGGCTATGAGCCTACAGTACCGTAGGCAGAACGCGGAAGGGATTCCGCGGCTATATCTACATCGTTCATTTCCACTATCCGTGGTGATCTCCGGGGGTGTCCGATGAGCGAAGAAAAACAACGTTACCACTCATTTTTGCTGCGCCTGTGGCAGGTCAAGGAAAACGAGCACACAGCCTGGCGGGCGTCGCTTGAGAGTTCGCATACCGGTGAGCGCTGGGGCTTCGCCGATGTGGACGCGCTGTGTGTGTTCCTGCACGAGCAGACAGCCATATTAGCTGGCATCGACAGACCTGACAGGTCTGAGAAGAATCCGTTTATTCCGTTCTAGGAGGGTAAGATGATGTCGAGACGTTGGCTTGTATTTGTGGTTGTTGTGGCGATGCTGTGCGCGGCGCTCGCGCTGCCGTCGCAGGTCGCCGCCGCCGAAGGGGGCATTGTCGAAGGGAGTGTAGTTTCATCCCACTTCGGCACATTCAACGGTGTGGCCTACACCAAGTACACCGGAAAGTTTGTGGGGACGACCGCCGGGGATTACTCGGTGGCGTTCGAGATCGTCGCGCCAAGCAATCCCGTGAAGGGCAACGGTATCCTCGTGTTGGAGCCGATGCACGTGATGGGCGGGACGGCGGGCCGCGATGCCTATTTCACGCCCAAATTTCTCTTCGATCGGGGCTTCAGCTACGCGGGCATCTGGTGGCATCCGGCGAACGTCGATCCTTTCGCGGGCTATTCCGCCGAGGAAGCCAACCAGATTCTTCACAACTTCGCGCTCGCGCTCCGCCAGGACCCCGCGATGCAGAAGATGGTGGGGACGCTGCAAAAGCTCTACGGCATCGGCGTGTCCAAGACGTGCGAACCGATGCTCACGATGCTGGCGTCGCCGGCCCAGAGTTTGGTGGACTTCGCCCTGTTGATGGTCCCGGGCTGGCCGTATGCGGACTTCACGCCGCCGGCAGGCGCGACCCGCGTGATGGTACTCAACGTGGAGTCGGATCGGGTCACATCGGCGTTGACCGGTGGAAATTCCAAGGCTTTGCAGCAGAACACCGTGACCTATCGCAGCTACGAAGTCGCCGGTGCGCCGCATATCCCGGATGGCCCCCGGATACGTGAGTTATCCCTGATGTACGGCGTTACGCCGGAAGGGACGACGCCCCTCGACTGGGCGCCCGTGATGCGCGCGCTCTTCATCGCCGGGCACAAATGGGTGACGGAGGGCATCGAGCCGCCGCCCAGCACGCACCTGTGGGACGCGCCCTTCGGGCAAATCGACCCCACGTACAAAGACGTGTACGGATTGAATTTGGTGACGGGCATCAACCGCGACGCAATGGGCAACGCCATGGGCGGCATCCGGCTGCCGGATGTGGCGTTGGGGCGCGGCGTGTACATTGCCGCCGATCCCGCCAGCTTCTTCGGGATGGCGTTGTTCGGGGCATTCCTCGACAAGCAGTGCGAACCCCTCGCCGACGGCAGCCCGCGTTTTGCGAGTCACGCCGCCTACGTGAGCGCGTTCACGGCGCAGGCGCAAGCTCTCGTGGATCAGCGGTTCCTCTTGGCGGAGGACGCGCAACGTCTGGTTAACCAGGCTGCCGCATCCAACGTCGGCGATCCCGCCGCGTGTGCGGCGGCGCCGGTGGCAGCCCTGTTGCCCGCAACCGGGGCAGAGAACGAGGGCGCTTTCCCTGTCCCATTGCTGGCCTTCATAGGCTTGATTCTGATCGTCGTAGGAATTGGTCTGCGCAAATTGGGGAAGACTTCCCAGTAGAGTATCGCACAACAAAACGCCGTGGCGTCAATGCCACGGCGTTTTTTCCCTCAATCGCGGGAGCGCCTCCGCTATTCCTCCCCAGGAAACGGCGAAGTTTTATGTACCCACACCCACGTCCCCGCATCACCACTGCTGCTGTAGACGATCTTTACATCCGGCGGCGTGTAGGGCGTCGTCCACTCGAAGAGCCATTTCGCGTCCAGGATACTCATATTGACGCACCCGTGACTGCGCGTGAAGCCGAACGAGTTATGCCAATAGGCCGCGTGGATCGCATACGCGCCCTTGAAGTACTGCGTCCATTCCACGTTTTCCAGATAATACCAGCCGGGGTCGTCCGGCCCCACGTCGCGGTTGATCATCGGTGTGGAGGGCAGCTTGCCCCAGATGCGGCTTAAGCCATTGGGCGTCCACGTGTTGGAGCGGCCCGACGAGACCAGCGTCGCAAACACCATGCGCTCGCCCTCGTAAGCGGCCAACGTCTGCTCGTAGGTGTTCACTTCGATCCATTTTTCGCCGGGCGCGACGCCCTCCGGGGCCGGGTCAACGTCCACCCGCGAAGTGAAAGACTGCTCCACCCACTGATCTTGCCCGACCATGTACCACAACTTGTCGCCCAGCAGTTCTTGGGCAAAGATGGTGATGACATCGTAGCGCCGAAAGATAATCTCGTTGCGCGTCGCGCCGCCTGGCGCCGACGACGGATTGACAGCGCGGTTGATCCAGCCGAAGGGATACTGCGGCTGTTCCGCGAGTAGCACGCCGTGGAAGCGCGACGGATTGGTCACGGCTACGTGGTCGGCGAGCACGAACTCGCCCTCGTTGATCTCGTACCATCGTTGGCCGTTGTATTCCACCTCGCCAAGCACACTCACCCAGTTATCGCCAGCCAGGAACTCGCGCACAGGCGGCAAGCCGGCCGCCGCCTCTTCAGGATGGCGGTAGGAAGCCGCCGGCAGCGGGCGGATGTAGGCGAAGGTGTACGGCGTGATGGCGTCTTCGGGGACTTCGATGTCCTCGACGGCTAACGCCGGCAGGGGATTAGGCAACGTAGCTCGCAGATATTCCAGTCGCACTTGACGCGCGCCTGGACTGTACGCCGGGCAGCGTGACGGGTAACGCTGCGTCATCTGCACCGAACATACAAAATCGCCGGAGGTATTGGTCAAGAACAAGTCTGGCCCAGGATTGGCCGCTGGCGCAGCCAGCGCCGCCGATGAAAAAAGCAAACATAATAACGTTAGCAATAAGACCTTCCAATAGCGCAACATGGTTCTTCCTCTATCAACAAAAGTGACACCCTTGCGCAGGTTCAGAAACCTGCGCAAGGGCAACAGACATAAATAAACGACGACATTATACCATATTTTGTTCCCTTCTGGATTTAGTTGATGAAAATCTACTTTATAAGTCGCAGATGAATGACAATAGCCTATCTTGCAACAGCGGCTCTTTGCTCTATAATCAAGGAAGGACAAAGTGTTAAAGGATAGTTTGTCCGGTTACATTTCCGACGCACAGGCTCCAAAGGGAGAATAAGCACAATGAATGTCCTGAATGAGGCCATCCGGTTGATCATCCAACCGCCGGGAGATCTGGTTTATTTCCTGGTGACGCTGTTCGCCTTGCAACAGGCGCTCTTCCCTGCGCTGACCGCCCGGCGGCGTGCGCCACAGATGACCCTACCGCGCCGTTGGCTGTGGGCGGTTGGCGGTATGTTGGCGGGACGGGCGATCATGATCATCGTCGGCCTGTTGGGGACGGCGGGGCTGCTCGACCCCGCGCAAATCTTGCCCCCCCTGGAACGCTGGCTGGAGTTCGTCGGTCTGCTGCTGGTGCTGTGGGCCGCGCTGTGGGGCGCGCGCCCGGCGCGTTGGCAGACGGTCATCATGACCATCGTCTTCATCGCCAGCATGATCTTTTACGGCGTGACCGCCGCACTGTGGCCGGCCTGGGAAGCCGCGTATAGCGCGTTCAACGGCTGGCTGTACGAACAAATCTGGGAAGTCCTCACCCTCGCCATCTTGCTCATCTACCTTCTGTTAACGCTGCTCGCGCGACCGTCAGAATGGGAATGGGCAGTGGGGATGTGCATCTTCTGGTTTGTGGGGCACACCGCGCAATTGCGCTGGCCGGATACACAGATGCACTTTTCAGGGTGGCTGCGGCTCACGTCGTTGGTCACGCTGCCACTGCTCTCGGTGCTGGTACACCGGCAACTGGCGGCTCCGGCAGCGCCCCAACCGCAAAAGAAGCCCTCCCTGGATAGCGAGGCGCTGCACGACGTCCTGCAAGGCGTGGAAGCCGCCCGCGACCTGGAACCTTCGCTGATTCTGGCTTCGTCGAAACTGGCGCGCCTGCTGGACGTGGATGTCTGCGCGATCACGTTAAGCTCCAACGGCGAGCATCCGGCGCTCAAAGTGGTGGCGCTGCACCCGCCGAACGCCGCGCAGATCGAAGCGCCAACATTGTCCCTTGAGGATTATCCCATTCTGGCCGAGGCTTACACGCAACGGCGCGCGCAGCTTGTGCAACCAGCGGCGCAAACCTTCTGGCTGACGGCGCTGTACAACAAACTGGGCATCCAGAAAGTAGCGCCGCTGGGCATTGTCCCCCTGGCGCACCGAGATGAGGCCATCGGCTTGCTGTTGCTCGCCAATCCAGAGAGCGGACGCGCCTGGTCGGAAGAGGCGCTCAACACCCAAAAACTGGTCGCCTCGCTATTCGCCGCTTCCATCACCCGCGCGCGCAAGCAGACGCAAGACCAATCGTTTTTGGCGCGCTTGCGCGGGCAGGATGCAGAGCGCCAGAGGCTGGATAGCGCGCTTGGACAGGCCCAGGCCGAGGTTCAGGCGCTCAGCAGCCAGGTCGCGGCCCTGACTCTGGAAATGCAGGCGCGGGAAAAGGAAATTCTCCAACTCAACCAGGAATTATCGGCTAAAGCGGGCGAAGCCGCCGAGACAGAGATCAACTTCTGGCAAGAAGAAGTCCAGGAGTTGGTCAGAGAACGGGAAGTATTGCAGAGCAAAATCCAGGAGTTGTCACGGGATCGAGAGGTTCTTCTGCACGAACGGGGTCATCTGGCCGACAAACTCGCCAACCTCAACACCGATTTAGAGACAACCACGGAGGCGCGCAGCCATCTGCAAACACAAATTGCGGCTTTGCAGGAGAAATTAGTCGCAGCAGAGAAGGAACTGACCAACCATAACAACAAGGCGTCAAACGGCGCGGCCGTGGGCCTGGTCGTCGTCAATGCGGATGGGCAGATCACAATGGCGGACGCTGTCGCGCGCCACATGTTGCGCTTGCCCGACGGCGACGTCACCGGACTGCCCATCAACGGCGCGTACCCCGATCCACGCTGGACACAGACGGTGGATGCGCTGTTAGCGCGCAACGTCCCGAACAGCATCAAACGCGCGCACCTCACGCTGACGGTCGAGCAACTCACCATCGAGGCCGATCTGGTGGCGCTGCTGGGGCGCGATAATCAGCCGGACGGCCTGGCGATCACGCTGCGCACCTCCGAAAGCGACGCCGAGCGCCAGGAGGCCATCGTGGGTCTGGCGAACGAATTCCGCACCCCCATGACCTCCATTACCGGCTACACCGATCTTTTGTTGGGCGAACAGGCCGGAATTCTGACGGAGATGCAGCAGCAGTTCCTCGAACGGGTCAAGGCCAACATCGAGCAAATGAACCACCTGCTGAACGACCTCGTGCGCACTGCGTCGCCGGATAGCCGCCCGATTGAGATTTCGCCCCAGGCGGTCAACCTCATCGAAATCATCGAAGAAGCGGTGATGGGGCTGGCGGCGCGCTTCCGCGAGCGCAAATTGGCCGTGCGCCTTGATCTGCCGCCGCAACTCCCCGCAGTGCGCGCCGACCGCGACAGCCTCTACCAGATTTTGCTGCGCCTGGTTTCCAACGCGGCGCTGTGTTCCAAACAGGGCACAGAAGTGGTCATCAGCGCGCGTGAAGACGAATCCTCGAAGAGCGGGAAATTCATCCGCATCTCGGTGCTGGACACCGGCGGCGGCATTGCGTCGGAGGATTACCCGCGCGTCTTCCGCCGCTTTTATCGCGCGAGCCAGCCCCTCATCCAGGGGATGGGCGAAACCGGAGTCGGCATGGCCATGGCAAAGACGTTGGTCGAAGCCAATGGTGGGCGCATCTGGGTGGAAAGCCAGCCCGAGGTGGGCAGCACCTTCAACTTCATCTTGCCGACCAACACGACGAAAAAATAACGAGGTCAGAATTGGAAAGTCGGTCGCTCCCGCGCCTTTTGGGCGCCATCGTAACGGGCACATTCACCCTGGCTATGGTGATGGGGAGTGTGTTCCTGGCGCAAGTAGACGCCACTCTGATGGTGCAGCGTCCAACCCGTGTGGCGCAGCAGTTGCCGACGACGACGCTGTACCCTACCCTCGCCCCCGTCACCCCTGGCGCGCCTGGCACGCCGCAAGCGCCGACCCATTCGCCAACGCCTGAACCACCCCCCACGCCCTGTATCTATCCGCCGGGCTGGCTGGCCTACGAAGTGCAGCCGGGCGAGACGTTAGCGCAGTTTGTAGAGGTCGCCGGCAGCAGCATCACGGCTTTAATGACGGCGAACTGCCTGGACTCAGCGGAGCTGTATCCTGGCGACATCATCTATCTGCCGCCGGTGGCCTTTGTGACGCCCACGCCGGTGGCGGTCTATCACTGTGGGCCGCCCCCAAGCTGGCGTTTCCTCTACTACGTGCGGCGCGGGGATACGCTTTACAGCCTGGCGACCCGGCACGGCACAAGTGTTGAGGCCATCATTCAAGCCAACTGTCTGGTGACCGACCAAATCTACGTCGGGCAAGCGTTGTACTTACCGCCGGGCATCGTTGCGCCGCCGACTTTCACACATCCCCCGACGCTGACGCCGACCTTCTTCCCCACCCTGACGCCGACACCGGAGATCACCGATACGCCGACGCCAGAAGTGACCGACACGCCGACGCCATCCCTCACCCCCACCATCGAGCCGACCACACCGGTCACGCCGCCCCCGACGGACACGCCAGCGCCGCCTCCCACCGAGACGCCCACGGACACCCCGGTTCCCACACCTACCGCAACGCCGGTCGTCGAAATACCAACGCCGACGGAAACGCCAGTGCTGCAACCGCCGCCGACAGAACCGCCGGCGCCTTCACCCACAGCTACGCCGGCGGGATGAGCGTGCGGATAGTCTGCGCCGTGCTGCTGGTTGCGTTCCTGCTGCCGGCGTGTGCCCCGGTCTCGCCGCAAGAGCTCACGCTGGCCTACGATGCGCTTGTGGGGATGCCAACGCGCGCAGTAACCGCAACGTCTGCCCCCACCATCACGCCCAGCCCCACCCCTGGCCCGACAGCGACGCCAACCGCCCTGCCCTCGGCAACGCCGACAGCGACGCCAACCCGCACAGCGCGCGCACCACGGCCTCTGCCGACCGCTGCCGCGACGCCGCAGCTTGCGCCACTGCGTCCCGCGCATCCTGCTGCGCCAGTCGCACCTATCCCGCGCGTGACGCCTTACGTGACCGCCACAATGACGCTCATAACGCCCACCCTTTCTGCGCCTGAATCTGGCAGCGCGGCGCAGCATGTTCTGGTCATCCCGGAAGCGCCCGGCGCGAACGGCTATCCAACGCTGGCCGATTTCTGGGATGGGCGGGCTGAATTTGTCGTTGATGTCGTTGACACGGGACTGCCGATGGGGGAATCCGACACGCTCGTGATGCGCGACGGGGCATTGTGGGCTTACCTTCACGCCAGCGCGGTCTCAGCGGGAACGGTTGATCGCTGCGGCAATCCCGTGGATTTCCCCGGCTGCACCGTCATCTACCGCAGCATGGATGGCGGGCGCACTTTTTACGCTGAAACGCCTGTAGTTTGCCAGTTCGAGTGCCAGACATGCCCGTGCGTCTCGGAGATTGATCACACCGATCAGCAGCAGTATCCGCGGCTGGCCTATAACGGCGCGACGCTGTTCCTGACCTATGAATATCGGGGGCGCGTGCGGCTGCGGCGTTCCACGGACGGGCTGACCTGGAGCGCGCCGGAGAAGGTCGCCGACACGGGCGTGTGGAAGCTGTGGCTGCGCACGTGCCGTCAGGAAGAGCGCATCCGGGCGCATCCTTTCGTGCCGTATGAGTATGAGTGTCTGGCGGGCGGCCCGCCGGGGATTTTCGTTGAAGGGGGGCGCCTCTATATCTTCGTCGGTCTGGGGCAGAATCCGGGGGCGATGGGGTGTTACATCGGCAGCGTCACGACGACCGGCGAACGCTTGACCCGCTGCCAGCATAATCCGCTGTTTGTGGGCGCCGGGGAATACGGCCCGCCGGAGGAGAAGGGACCGCAGACCAACCCGCACTTCGATTTCCGCACGATCAGCTCCGCCGAGGTGCAGCGCGTGGACGACCGTCTCTACATGCTCTACGAGGGCGTGCGCGGTCCCGGCCCCGGTGATGGCGGCGACACGCAGTTCGGTCTGGGATTGGCGCGCAGCCTGACGGACAGCATTGATGGCCCGTGGGAAAAATATCCCGGCAATCCCATCCTCGCCGATTTACCCGGCAACGTCGGATTAGGGCACGCGGACGTCGTCGTTATCCAGGGGCAGACGTTTTTGTATACCTCGCTCAACGGCTACACCCGCAGCCGTTTGGCCCTGGTGTGGAGGTAATCCGCGTAGTGGCGACTTCAGTCGCTCTGTATAAGAAACGACTGAAGTCGTTACTACGCGCGATTACACCGTTGGGCCTTGGTGTGGAAGTAATCCACGTAGTGGCGACTTCAGTCGCTCTGTATTAAGAAACGGCTGAAGTCGTTACTACACGCGGTTATGATACGATGACAGTATTCGGCGTGGATTCCCACGCGAAGAAGCCGCGCGCTGCAATCGTCCGGTCGGCGATTTGTTCGGCTAACGATAACGCCTCGGCCATCGTCGCCGCGCCGTAAAAACGGCAAACTAAAGCGCCCAATGCAGCATCCCAGGTTTCCAAAACGTCCAGCAGGTCTTTATCGCGGGGGATAAAGCGGTGGTCGGCCAGGAAATGGTAACAGACCATCTCATGCACGGCTTGACCGAGGATCATGCGCGCCGTCTCCGGGCGCGTTTCCGCAATGTCCGTCGCGTCTTCATAGCGGGCGGCGGCCATATAGCGCGCCGTGGTCAGGGCTTCGACGCCAGGATCGGGCGGCGTCTGCAAAATGTGGCGGGCGCGCGCCTGCAAATCGGCGATCACACCGTCACCGTCCAGGATGACGAAGCCGGTTCCGAGCATGTGGGCGGTGATGGGGCGCGCCGCGCGCGCTTCGTCCGCAAAGTAATCCGGCACTTTCTCGGCGGGATTGATGAAAATTTCCGCCGGGACGCCATTGAAGCATTTCTGCACGCGCTGCCGTTGCAATTCACGGCGGATCACGTAAATATCAAGGTCACTTGAAGGCGCGGGATTGCCGCGCAGAATTGTGCCGCTGACGACGATGCCCCGCGTATCCAGGCAGCGTTCGAGGATGAACTGTACCGCTTCACGGAGCGCCGTCGCGTAACGCGCGGGCAGGTCAGGCCAACGGCACTGCGCGAGCAAATCTGTGTTGTGGGAAGCCATTTTATGCCGCTTGACGTTGCGTGTGACCGGGCGCTAATCCCAAACGGACGAAGACCCACGGCGCGCCCGCGCCACCCCAGAAGCCCATCAACGTGTAGCGGATGAAGCGGAACAAGAGCGCCGGTTCCAGCGCAGCAAACGCCGCGCGCAATCCGGCCCACAGCCCGATCATCACCGCCGCGCCGAGGGCGTAACGCGCCGCGCGCCGCCACAAGACGCCATCCGTCTCAAAGCCGATCCAGCGCGCCTGCGCCACAAACCCGACGCCCATTCCCAACAAGGTCGCGCCGCCGGTCACGCCATCCTCAGAAGGGAAGAGCAGCATCAAGGGGATGGAGAAGGCCGCGACGAGCGCCAACTGCGCGCCCAGGGACAGTCCCGCCAACCACGGTTCGACGCGCTCACCCCACCGCAGATAGACAAAGAGCAAGACCGCGCCGATGATGTAGCCGCCGAGCAGGTCGTGTGGGAAGTGAACGCCGAGGTACAGCCGCGACAGCGGCACGCACACGATCAGTATCCCTGCCACAATCCACATCCAGGCGCGACGAACCTTTGCCGCCAGATAGCCCCACACAGCCAGCGTGTTCTGCGTGTGACCGCTTGGCAGGCCGCCGGTGCCGCCGACGTCGGAGTAGGCCCACACCCGCGTATCGTATTGTACCGGGCGCGGCTGGTCGAAGAATTCCTTCGCCACGGCATTCACATAAGCGGAAACAAGGAATAAAAGCGTCACCCGCGCGCCCGTGCGACGATCCAGACACCAGTAAACGAACGGCAAGAAGAGCAAAAAGAATAATTCATCACCCATAAAGGTGATGGCCCGAAAAGGTATATCGAGCGTCGGGCGAAACCGCTGAAGCCACAGAATAAGCGCGATACCCCAATCCATCAATGGTTGCATTGCAATTCCTCCTAAAAATTAGCGTGGATTATCCCAACATTTGTTCCGGCGGCTTGCTGAACAGGTTATCCGGCGCCTGGGGTGGAACTAACAGACGCAGTTTTCCCGGTTCAATGCCGATAGCAGCCGGGGTATCCCCAAAGGGGTCGCCATCGAGTTGAACGGCAACCGACGGCGAGGTTTGTACCTGCATGGCCCGCGCCAGCGCGTGCATCACTTTGGGGTCGTGCCGATACTGCCCACTGAAGAGGTGCAGCAGATGCCGCAGGATGTAGGAAAAGCCCAAACCCTTGAAGACGAAAATATCCAGCAGCCCATCATCCATCCGCGCGTGGGGCGCAATGTTGAAGAAAGCCGCGTAAAGCTGGATGTTGCTCGCCAGCGCCATCAGCGCGCGCGTGCGAAAAGTGCGCCCCTCAATCACAATGCGCGAGCGCACCCCGCGAAATTCAGAAGCGACGGCGAAACCGGCGACGATGTAAGGCAAGGTGCGCAGGCGTTTGGCATAACGCGGTCGCGGCTCCATGTGCGCTGTGATTTCCGCATCAAGCCCTAACCCGGCCCAGCAGACAAAGTAACGGTCGTTGATGACGCCGGCATCCACCCGCTGCACACGGCTGGCGTATAGCGCCTCTCCGACATCACGCACGTAGAGCGGCGCCGCCAACGTCAGGATGGGCATACGCAACTGATGCGCCAGGATATTGCCGGTTCCCACCGGAACAATGCCAAGTACGGTTGAGGAACCGACCAGGCCATTGACAGCTTCGTTAATGGTGCCATCCCCGCCGGCCACCAATACGATGTCCACAGAATTCTGGGCGGCTTGTTGAGCATAGCGGCTCGCGTCGCCGGGTTGCTGCGTTTGCACAAGCTCCATCGCCCAACCGCATTTGCGCATGTACTCCGCCAGACGCTTGAGCGTGCGCGTCATATCCCACGGGCCGGCGGTGGGATTATAAATCAGGAGCGTGTTGTAACTCATGGAGGGGAGTATAGCACAAGCCGTAATGCAAGCAATCAGCGATCAGCTTTCAGCTTTCAGCGGCTGAAGGCTGACCGCTAAAAGCTGATGGCTAAAAACGCCAGGGTGATGACGGCGAATGTCACCCAATCCGTGGTGCGCATCCGCAGATCACGCCAGACGGTGCGCGGGGCGGCGGACGCCAGACCGCGCGCCGCCAGCGCCAACGTCAGCCGGTCGCTCATCCGCAGCGTGCCAATGATGACGGCGACCAGCACGGGCAAATAGTCCCGGAAGCGCCGGAAGAGATTGCCTTCCGCTACCCAACCGCGCGCGGCCTGCGCCTCTCGCACCGTCACAAAAAGCTGCTGGATCGCCGGAAGAAAGCGCAGGGTCAGGCTAAAGGTCAGCCCCCACGTATACGGCAGTCCCAGGCGGACGCAGGCCTGGACGAGCGCGCGTTGGTCGGTGGTGAAGAGCAGCGCGCCGACAATGAAAGCGATGACGAGCGCGCGCACCGCGAGCAGCGCGGCCCCGACGATACCGCCGACCGTCAGGCGCAGCGGCCCTACGGCTATGAGCGCGTCGCCCGCAGGGACGAAAAGCGGCTGTAACACCAAAATCAACACCATCAGCAGCGCCATCTGCCGCCAGAGTCGGCGCAGCGCGGCCCAGGGAATGTGATTGGTGAGCAGAAGCAGGTGCAGGCCGAGCAGGAAGGTCACCTGCGCCCACAGGTAGGGCAGCAAAAACGCCGCGACGAATCCCAGCAGCATCCCCCACAGCTTGACGCGCGGATCGAGCCGGTGCAGCCAGGAATCGCGGGAAACGTAGAAATCGAGCGCCACGCTCATCGTTTCGCCTCGCCGACGCGACCCACGATCTCATCCGGCGCGCCATCCGCCACGACACGCCCATCCGCCAGCGCAACGACGCGGTCGGCGCGGGCCGCCAACTCCATTTCGTGGGTGACGATAATGAGCGTCACACCGGCAGCTCGCCGTTCGGCAAGCCACGTCAGCAGCCGCGCCCATTCGCGCCCGTCAATGCCCACGGCCGGCTCGTCCAGCGCCAGAATGGGCGTCTCGAGCGCCGCCAACGACGCAAGCGTGACCGCGCGCTGCGCGCCGTAGCTCAAAATCGTCGGCGGCTTCTGCACCAGCGCGGTCAGCCCGAAGCGCGCCAGGGCTTGCTCCACACGCCCTTCAACATCCGCGAGGTGCAGGCGGCGGACGCCGAAAGCCACCTCTTCATACACCGTGGCGGCGAAAAGCTGCTGCTCCGGGCGTTGGAACAGGAAACCTACGTCGCGGGCCAGGTCGCCGGTGGTGCGCCCGGCAACATTCTGGCCCTGGACATACACTGTGCCGCGCGTGGGACGCAGCAGCCCGTTGAAGTGCCGCAGCAGCGTGCTCTTCCCGGCCCCGTTCGGCCCGATGACGGCGACGAATTGTCCTTGTGGGATGTCCACATTGACGCCGTGGAGTGCGGCGTAGCCATCGGCATACGCGAAATGCAAGTCCTGCACCGTGATGGCCGACGCAGAAGATGGCGCGCTGCGCGCTGCCAAAGAAGGCCACAGGTGGGGAGGGTAAAGAATTCCGGCCTCCACCAACCGTGCTTCGTCCCGTAATACCTCAACGGTTGGGACCGGCGAACTTGCCGCGCCGTCGGTGAGCACCAGCGTCTCCGGCGCTAACGCGGCTGCCTCCGGGCGGAAGGTGGTCAGCAACAGCGTCGCGCCGCTGTGCTGCAGCGTGGAAAGCGCTGCCAGCACTTCAGCGCGCCCTTGCGGATCGAGGCCGCCAAGCGGCTCGTCCAGCAGCAAAACGCGCGGACGCATAGCCCACACCGCGGCCAACGCCAGCCGTTTCTGCTGTCCGCCGGAGAGCGCCCACGGTGAGCGCGCGCGCACGTGCAGCAGGCCGAAACGGGCGAGCGCCTCTTCCACCTGCGCGCCGATGCGCTGTGACGGCGTCCCTAACGCTTCCAGTCCCCAGGCGACCTCGTCCTCGACCGTCGGATTGAAGAGTTGCGTGGCGGCGTCTTGCAAGAGCAGGCCCACGGCGCCGGTTGGCGGCATCCGGGCAAGGACGTCATATCCCGCCGCAGACGCAGCGCCGGAGATGTAACCGCCGGTGTAACGCGGCGCCAATCCTGCCAACACGTGACATAACGTGCTTTTGCCGCTGCTGCTGGCCCCCATCACCGCCAGAGACTCCCCGGCCGCCAGGGAAAAGGAGACATCCCGCAACGCCTCGGTTGCGGGCAGGTCTGGCCCCGGCGGCGGATAAGCGAAACTTAAATGTTCGGCGAAAAGCATCATTTCTCCCTGGGAAATCGGCAAATCAGCAAATCGGCAAATCACAAAATCTTTGTGCGCCTCACGGCAAGTCTTTGCCGCAAGGCGCCAACTCGTGTTACTGACAAAAAAGCACGGAGGATGGCGACAATGACCTCCTCCGTGACCGGTACGACGTTGCTTATGCGGCGCGGCGCGAGCGGGATTCCAAAGGCGGATAAGCGCGACGCACAGCCAGGTACAGCGGGACGCCGATCACCCCGCCGCTGATGCCCTGCAAGGTGTTGGGGAGCAGTTCCCCGCTGGCAGCGCCGACGCCGACCAGGAACGTCCCGGCGGCGAAATAACCCGCGACGACGATAGCTGCGCCGATGCCGATAGACAGGAGCACCGTCAACGTATTGATGCGCCTCTGCACAATCCACCCCATCGCCAGCCCTTGCGCGCCGTGGATGAGCAGCGAGAATACCGCCCACTGCGGGTAGCCGAGCACGTCCGCCATAGCCGTCCCGATGCCGCCGGCGAACAGCGCCACCCACGGGCCAAAGGCATACGCCGTGAATGTGATGGCCGCATCACCTAAATGGACATACCCGGTCGTCACCGGGATCGGAATCCGCACCAGCGCCGTCAGCACAAAGATTAGCGCCCCCATCAGGGCGATCAACGCCATACGACCAATATCTACATCACGCGACATCTACGCCTCCAAAACAGTCGAAAGTCCCACGATCATATCATACTCGGCGGCTCTGGCAAGATCAGACGCGCAAGGCGCTGGCGAAGCCCTGCCTACTTTTGTTCCTCGTCGCCTTTCTGTGACCACGGTACCCGCGAGAGGATGGCTTCTTTCGCGCCGCGCGCATAGCCAGAGAGCTTTTCCAACTGCTGCGAAAGGGCGGAAGGCTCTCGCTCGACGTAATAGGCCACACCCAGCGCGCCCGGCCCGGCATGAACCCCCAATTCTATCGGTACGCGAAGTAAGAATGTCTCGACGCAGTGCAGCAGCTTTTTTAGTTCTTCCAGGACATACACACCCTCGGTTTCATCCTCGGCGTAGTGAACGGCCAAATGGACGGGGTTATCCTGCACCTCATCCACGACTTTTTCGATCACCGACGCGATGCCCTTGCTGCGCCGGCGCGCCTGCCCAATCAAACTCACCTTATTGTTCTGCACCCGGATCATCGGGCAGATTTTAAGCAGACTCCCCACTGTGCTGGCCGCGCTGGATAACCGCCCGCCTTTGAAAGCGTAGCTGACCGTCTCCAGCAGCGCCACCACGCCGGCGTTGGGGACGGCAGCGCGCGCTTTCGCGGCAATTTCATCCAGCGCAGCCCCTTCAGCCGCCGCGCGCGCAGCCTCCAATGCGATGAATCCTTCCCCCATGGCCGTCGTCTGTGTATCAATCACCGTCACCGGCACAGGGCCTTCCCGGCCGGCGATGGTCGCCGTATCACACGTGCTGCTCTGTTTGCCCGCCACATGAATGGCAACGATATGCCTGGCCCACTGCGCTTGCTTCTGATAGGCTTCAAGAAAGACCGAAATAGCCGGCACGCTGGTCGAAACAGGCATGTCGGGATTGGCGCGTAACTGCGCATAAAAGGTCTGTGGGTCCATATCAATGCCTGAACGATACGAAGCCTTACCCATATTGACCCAAAAAGGCACCACCTCGATGCGGTATTGGCTGCGCAGCGTTTCGGGAATACTTGCGGCGGTATCGGTGACAATGGCGACACTCGGTTGTGTGTTCAACGTGACCTCCTGATGACTGGCGTTTCTCTTGAATTTTAGTAAGATAGTGCTGTAATCAATCCGTCGGTAACAGGTTGCGCGCGTTCGTTAATAACGCCCGCAGTGTATACTGATTCAGACATAAAGGCAAGCGAACAGGAGGGCGCGATGGCGCGCATAGCAGTTTTTGCAGGACTTGTTGTTGATGAAGCGGATAATCCGGTCGCAGTCACCTACGTCGGCGGTGTGCCGCATTATGTGGTTGATGATGCCGGCTTCTTGCGGCACATCCCGTCAGAAAAAATAGATCGTCACGTTCTCGGTGTGATGCAGGAAGGGGTGCTCGAAAATCGGGAAGTCGTCGTGCAGGGGATGCTCCAGTTCTTGGGGAAGGACGATCTTTTCACCAAGGCCGCCGTTGATGCATCCATCGGGCAAATGCCGGAGAACATCAAAACCTTGCTCGACACCGGGTTGCCCGAAGATGCCCGGCAATGGCTTGGGCTGATGGGATTGCGCATCGTGATTAACATCCACGGGGACGTCGTTAACGTCGTCCTGCCTAGCAGCATTGATTTAGACGAATAGCACGATGTTTCAGCAAAGAGAATTCCGCGCCACCCCAGCCGCGCAGTTGCGCGAGTTGCTTGGACAACTGGAAGTTCACATCGGCAAGCTGGAGCACGACAGCACAGAAGAGGCGCGCAAAATACTGGCTCTTTTCGACGCGGCAGATACAGTCATCGCCGAGTTGCAGCAGGCTGGCGCGCCCTTGTCGGCGGAACTGAGCCGTTTCGACACCATCTCCGCGTCCTTCCGCCGTAAGGCCAGGATATTTCTGCGCAAGGTGGGGGGGACTGATGTCCTTATCACACTGCGCGAGGAGCGCCAACCCGAAGCAGCGCAGTGGTGGTGGTTCCTCGACCAACAAGTGGCTGAGCAGGTCAGAGGACAGCGCCGCCGCCAAACGAAGTCGCTGTTGATCGGCGCGGTGATCTTTGTTGTGCTCGCGGGTGTGTACGCGCTCTTTCTGCGCCCGGACGCGGCGACACGTGAAAGGTTTCAGCGACAACAGATGGCCGAAGAATTGGCGCGCACCGGGGATTACGCAGCAGCACTGACGGAAGTGAACGCCGCCTTGGCGGTTGCGCCGGACGACGTCAGTTTGCTGGCGCTCAAGGGCGTCGCGCAAACGCAACTTGGGCTTGAGGCAGAAGCAGCGACGACGTTCGCCGCGGCGGCAGCTGCCGCCAAGAGCCGCGAGGATTTCTTGCTCGCGCGGGCGCAAATCTATCTGACGCTCAATATGGCTGATGCGGTGTTGGCCGATGCCCAGGCCGCCATCACCGCCAACCCACAGTCGGCGCGTGGGTATTTGTACCTGGCGCAAGCTAATACGATGATAGGCAACTTTTTGGAAGCGGAGACGCAGTACGATGAGGCCTGGCGGTTGGCCGATGAAGCGGGAGATGCCGAGTTGGCCGCTATCGCGCGTGTGCAAAAAGCATATCTCTACCAACTCATGTTCGCCCCGTCCACCGCGACCTCGGCGGCCCCATAGAAAACAAAAATCCCCCTCGTTGTGAGGGGGATCACCGGATGGCCCCAAGGGAATTCGAACCCCTGTTTCCGGCTTGAGAGGCCAGCGTCCTAGGCCACTAGACGATGGGGCCAAGCGAGCAAAATTGTAGCAGAAACGATACTTTTGTCAACTCTGCGGCAGGGTAATCACATTCAGCGATAAGGCTGGCGGAAATTTGAAATGCGACAACGCTGCGGCTTGCCATCTATGCAGTTCTGAGTATAATGGCGCTTGTGATCGCCACCCTAGCTCAATCGGCAGAGCAGACGCTTCGTAAGCGCCAGGTTTTGGGTTCAATTCCCAAGGGTGGCTTCTCCGGCCCCGGAGTCAGCGGGGCCTTTTTTGTAGCTCAATCACGAAGGGACACATGCGGGCGCAGCAATTACTCAATAAGGTGTGGCGGTGGCTCGGCGCAGATAAAAGGCTAACTCAAATCCTGGTCGCCCTGCTCATCGTCCAAGCCCTTGTCGTGCTTCTTCCCCAGGCGCCCATATCCAATGTCACCAGTCCTGGCTATTCACGCTGGCTCGCCGAACAACGCGCCATCCTCAAAGGGTGGATTACCCCGCTTTCAGCTCTGGGCTTTCTCACACTGCGTACCGCCGTCTGGATGCGCGGTCTCCTCATCCTGCTGGCATTGGTTGTGGCAACCCGGCTAGGCGATGGAATCGAGCAATGGCGCGCGCTGGCACATTCCCATCGCTGGCTGCATGTGCTGTCGTGCGTGGCCGGCGTGTTGATTATGGCCGGATGGGGCGCGCAAACACTGTGGGGCTGGAAGCAGTCAAACGTGATTGTGTGGCCGGGGGAACCGATCACCATATCGGATGCCGGGTTGACACTGCCATCGCAGAATGGGGCGGTGGCATTGTTTACAGCGCATTATGGACTATACTTTATCCCAAAAGGGAAAAGTGTCGGTCTCGTCGTGCAAGCGGTTAACGAACAAGGGCAGGTTCTCCCGCTGTCGCCTTCAGCGCGCGATGAACCGCAGGCCGAACTTCGCATCGCGCTGACCGATGAGACGCCGGAGGCATATTTTGCGCTCCCGCAGATCGGTTTCGTCTTCCGCACCAGTCTGCTCCGCCAAGGCGACACGCCCATTCTGGCCCAGGTTTATCGCAGCTCCGATGGGGAGCTGCTCGCCGCAACGACTGTGCAAGGGGATGGCGCGTTGCCCGCCGATAACGTGCAGCTCCAAATCACACGCTATGCGCTGCCACGATTTGAGGCGGTGTACAATCCCGGCGCGCCGGTCGAGGGTATCGGGATGCTGGCGTTGAGCGTCGCGATCCTGGGCAATTACCTTGTGCATCGCAAAACGCCCGAACCACCCGCGGTAGAGCCAGGAGCAGAGGAGTTGTCGGGAGATTCCGCCAGAACTGGCGTTCACCAGCGGTTGGACGAAAAATTTCACTGCCAAGCCGCCAACGCCGCTACACTTCCAAGAACGCCAAGTTTTTTTCTTGACTTTCGACTTTAGACTTTAGACTTCGGACTTTGGACTATTTTCGAGGGAGGTTGTTATGCGTTCGATTATCATTGGGGTAGCCGGCGGGACAGGCTCCGGTAAAACCACCGTAGCGAACAGTATTTTGCAGCGCGTCGGCGCAGAGCACATCGCGTGCATTCCGCACGATGCTTATTACAAGGATTTACGTCACCTGACGTTGGAGGAGCGCCGCAACCTGAACTTCGATCACCCGGATGCGCTGGAAACCAGCCTGATGATCGAACACCTGACGCTGCTACGCAACGGCTATCCCGCCGAAATCCCCGTCTACGACTTCACCCGGCACGCGCGCACCGACGAGACCATCCACGTAGCGCCGGCCCCTATTGTGCTGGTGGAAGGCATCCTCATTTTCGCCGAGCCGGATTTGCGCCCGTTGTTTGACGTCAAGCTGTTCATTGACACCGATGCAGACATTCGCCTGATCCGCCGCTTGCAACGCGACATGCAGGAACGCGGGCGGACGTTCGAATCGGTCATCTCGCAATATATGACGACGGTGCGCCCGATGCACCTGGAATTCGTCGAACCGAGCAAACGCTACGCCGATGTCATCATCCCTGAAGGCGGGTTTAACGAGGTGGCCATCGAGATGGTGGCGGCGCGGATTCGGGGGTTGTTGGAAGAGCGGGCGTAATATGCATGACAATGTGAGAATTCACCCTACGGCGGACGTTTCGGACAAAGCGCGCATCGGCCCCGGCACGAGTATCTGGCATCAGTGCCAGGTGCGCGAGGATGCGCAGATCGGCCAAAACTGCATTCTCGGCAAGGGCGTCTATGTGGATTTTGGTGTGCGGATCGGCGACAACGTCAAGGTGCAGAACTACGTTTCGCTTTACCACGGCGTCGAGATCGAGGACGGCGTCTTCGTTGGCCCGCACGTGTGCTTCACCAACGACAATCTGCCGCGCGCGGTGAACCCTGATGGTTCGCTGAAGGCTGCCGACGATTGGGTGTTGGGGCGGATCGTCGTCAAGCGCGGGGCGGCGCTCGGCGCGAATGCCACGATCCTACCCAAAGTCGTCATCGGCGAATGGGCGCTGGTGGGGGCGGGCGCCGTCGTCACCAAAGATGTGCCTGCGCACGGGCTGGTGGTCGGCAATCCGGCGCGGCTGATTGGGTTTGTGTGCGCTTGCGGGCGCCGGCTGATCGCCGGGCACGAGGAAGGCGATACTATGTTCGCCCGGTGTCCCGATTGTCACGAAACATTTTCTGTGCCGTTAAAAATCTGGAGGCAAGGACAATGATTTCCATTGCGAAACCCCTGATCGGGGATGAAGAAAAACAAGCCGTTCTTGAAGTCTTGGATTCCGGTATGCTGGCGCAAGGGCCGCGCGTCAAAGCCTTTGAGGAAGCCTTTGCCGCGTTGTGCGGCGTCCCGTATGCAATTGCGACGAGCAGCGGGACGACGGCGCTGCATGTGGCGCTGCTGGCGCACGGCATCGGACCTGGGGATGAGGTCATCACCGCGCCGTTTACGTTCATCGCTTCGGCGAACAGCGTCTTGTTCACCGGCGCCAGGCCGGTGTTCGTGGACATTGATCCTGTGACGTTCAACCTGGACCCGGCGCAGATCTAGGCCGCCATCACGCCGCGCACGAAGGCGATTTTGCCGGTGCATTTGTTTGGGCTGATGGCCGATATGGAGGCGATTCAGGCTATCGCTGCTCAACACGGTTTGATCGTGATTGAGGATGCGTGTCAATCCCACGGCGCGGCGCTGCACGGCAAGCGCGCCGGCGCGTGGGGCACGGGCACTTTCTCGCTGTATCCCACCAAGAACATCACCTCGGCGGAAGGCGGCATGATTACCACAAATGACGCGCGCATCGCCGAGAATTGTCAGGTCATTCGCCAACA
>DAOUAQ010000160.1:0-6505 GCA_034433375.1 Anaerolineae bacterium
TGGGGGCTGTATGCGCTCCCCTCGCGCCACGAGTGGGTGCAATCGCACGAGCAGATCGCGCCGGATGACTACCGCCGTTACTTCGAGCGTTTCAACCCGACAATGTACGATCCCACAAAGTGGGCGAAAGCCGCCCGCGAAGCGGGGATGAAATATGTTGTTCTTACCACCAAGCACCACGAGGGCTTCTGCCTGTGGGACTCGGCCTACACCGATTACAAAGTCACCAACACACCCTACGGCAAAGACCTGCTCAAACCTTTCGTGGAAGCGTTCCGCGCTGAAGGCTTGGGCGTGGGCTTCTATTACTCGCTCATTGACTGGCATCATCCGGATTTCTTGATTGACATCTTTCACCCGTTGCGCAATCACCCGGATGTCGCCAAACTGAACGAGGGCCGCGACATGAAGCGTTACGCCGAGTATATGCGCAATCAGGTGCGTGAACTGATCACGCAGTTTGCCCCGGACGTTCTGTGGTGCGACTTCTCCTATCCGGGGCGCGATTACCACGGTCTGCCGGGCAAGGGCCACGAGGAGTGGGAGAGCGAGAAGCTGTTGGCAATGATCCGCGAGCTGAAGCCGAGCATCATCCTCAACAATCGGCTGGACTTGCCTGTGGCGGCGGACATCTACACGCCGGAGCAGGTACAGCCGTTGGAATGGGTGAAGGTGGACGGCGAGCCGGTGGTATGGGAGGCCTGCCAGACCTTTAGCGGAAGCTGGGGATATTTCCGAGATGAACTGAGCTGGAAGGATGAGGGGCAACTGATTCGTATGTTGATCAATACCGTAGCACGGGGCGGCAACCTGCTAATGAATGTAGGGCCAACCTCACACGGTACTTTCGATCAACGTGCTTTGACTGCACTTGGTGTCTACCGCGATTGGATGGCCCTACATAGTGCGTCTATTTACGGCTGCACGCAAAGTGAATACCAGGAACCGCAAGACTGCCGTCTGACGCAGAATGGCAACAAACTCTATGTTCACGTGTACGCTTGGCCGTTCAAGCATCTAGTCCTTCCAGGATTGGCGGGTAGGGTCAGTTATGCCCGTTTCCTCCACGATGGCAGCGAGGTGGCGCTGAAGCCCACCGAATGGTCGGCAAGCCAGTTGCAGATCGGCAATGACGTCCTCGTGCTGGAACTGCCTGTTAAACAACCGGATGTGGTTGTGCCGGTGATTGAAATCGAATTGAGGTAAAACTTACCTCTAGCCTTTTTCCTCAAGTACAAGTCTGGTAGAGAGGGTAAATGGAGAAGAGATACTGTGTCCAAGATTATGAAAGTAGCTGGAAAGATAGCGGTCAGCTCATCCGCATGTTGATCAATACCGTGGCTTGCGGCGGCAATCTGCTGATGAATGTCGGCCCGACCTCGTTGGGGACGTTCGATCCGCGCGCGCTGAATGCCCTGGCGGTCTACCGCGACTGGATGGCCCTGCACGGTGAGGCGATCTACGGCTGCACGCAAAGCGCGTATCCCGCCCCGCAAGATTGCCGCCTCACGCAGAACGGGGACAAGGTGTACGTCCACGTCTACGCCTGGCCGTTCAAGCACCTGGTTATCCCGGAACTGGCCGGCAAGGTGAGCTACGCCCGTTTCCTCCACGATGGCAGCGAGATCAAGTTGAAGCCTGAGGACTGGTCGGCGCACCAATTGCAGCTTGAGGCCGATGTGCTCGTGTTGGAACTTCCCGTCAAACAACCGGATGTTGTTGTGCCAGTGATCGAACTGACGCTCAGATGAAAACACGCGACTACACTTCTCTGCTGGCCGAACTGCGGGCTGCTTACGCCGCGCGCTCGCCCAAATCGGCAGCCTGGAATGAGCGCGCGCAGCAGGTGATGGTGGACGGCGGCAATCACACGCTGCGCTTGATGCAGCCCTTCCCGCCGCGCATCGCCGCTGCTCACGGCGCGTGGGTGACAGACGAAGATGGGCACAACATTCTTGATTTCTGGCAGGGCCACCTCGCCAACATCCTGGGCCATAACCCAGAGGTTGTCATGTCGGCGCTGGCGCAGGCTTTCGCCGCAGGGTGTGGCTTGCAGACCGGTTTCACCGAACGCTGGCAAATCGAAGCCGCCGAGCTGCTCTGCGCGCGCACGGGCGCGGAGCGCGTCCGCTTCACCACCAGCGGCACGCTGGCGACGATGTACGCGATCCTGCTGGCGCGCGCGTTCACCGGGCGCGATGTGGTGCTGAAGGTCGGCGGCGGCTGGCACGGCGCGCAGCCCTGGGCGCTCAAGGGCATCGGCTTCCACCGTGAAGAAGGCTACCAGCACGTTGAGACGGCGGGATTGCCCGCTGTGATGGGCGAGCAGGTGGTGGTGACGCGCTTTAACGACGCGGAGATGCTGCGCGACCACTTCAAGCAGTACGGGGAGCGCGTGGCTTGTTTCATCGTCGAGCCGTTTATGGGCGCGGGCGGCTTTATGCCGGCGACGAGCGAGTATCTGCGCGCTGCCCGCGAATTGGCGGCGCACTATGGCGCGGTGCTGATCTTCGACGAGGTCATCGCCGGATTCCGCTTCCGCGCGGGCGACACGGGCGCGCTTTACGGCGTTCAGCCTGACCTGGCGACCTTCGGCAAAATCATCGGCGGCGGGATGCCCGTGGCGGCAGTCGCCGGGCGCGCGGACATCCTGAATCTGGCAAGCCGCGCCGGGCGGGTGAAGTTCTCCGGCGGGACGTATTCTGGTCACCCGGCCTCGATGCTGGCGGCCAAGATGATGCTGCGCCACCTGGTAGAGCACGAGGCAGACATCTACCCGCGTTTGGCGGCGTTAGGGGATCGGATCCGTCATATTCTTGAAGCTGCGTTTATCGCCGAGGGGATGTACGCGCGCTGTACAGGGTGGGGGAACGATGCTCTGCCCGGCAGCTCAATCTTTATGCTGCACTTCCCGTATCAAGAAGGACACCCGCTGGACGCGCCGGACGACGTTTTCAATCCGGCGGTGTGCGACGTGGGATTGAACGGTGACGTGCTGCAACTGGCGCTGTTGTTGGAAAACGTCCACATCACCCACGGACACGGCGCGGCCTCTACAGCGCACACCGAAGCCGATATGGCCTTCCTCGAAGCTGCCTGCCGCAACGCCGCGCGTCGTCTACAGGTGTAGCAGGTGTAGTAACGACTTCAGTCATTTTCCGTTGAACGAGCGGGCGTAGTAACGACTTCAGTCGTCTCCCGTTGAACGAGCGGACGTAGTAACGACTTCAGTCGTCTCCCGTTGAACGAGCGGCGTAGTAACGACTTCAGTCATTTCCCTTTGCACGAGCGACCGAAGTCGCCACTACACGAAATCGTATTCGCTATCGGCTCCTACCATACCTGCATCACGTCGGTCAACTCGTCCGATGGCGTATTCGTGGCCTCTGCCTCCGGTTCTGGCGCTGGCTGCGGTGGCGTTTTGGGCTGTGTGTCGCGTAACCGGTCAAGCAGCTCGCGCACCTTAAGATTGAGCTGTTCCAGCGCCGAGAGCAGTTGCGGGCGCACGGTCTCCACAGTCTGCCTGCCGGTCGTCGCTGCGGAGGCCACGGCTTTTTCCGCTTCCTGGCGGAACTTCTGGCCTTCGGGGGAGTGGGCTGCGTTGTCCACCGCCCCGGCGACGGCTCCGGCCATTTTCTCCAGTCCCTCGCGCATCTGATGCATAAACCCTTGCGTCGCCTCGTCTTTCCACGCGGTCGTGAAAGCCGCTGCGATGCTCTCGCCCAGGCGCGCGAACTGCTGGCCGACTTCGGCCCACGGCTCTTGGGTTTGCCCCTCTGCCTGCTCGTTAGACTTGTGCTCTTCTTCAGCCATTGTGTTATCCTCCCATTCGTGGTTAGTGTTCATTTGTCTGACAAAATTTATACGATTGACAACCCGGAAAAGTTTCCCTATCCTGACGAAAAATGAGACTTTATGCACCGCAAAACCGTATCATGCTATGATTTGTGCCAAAGGAGGGCAAAATGACTGACAAAACTTTGATCGTTTACGCCACCTGGACCGGGGCCACACGCGGGGTGGCTGAAGCAATGGCAGAAACGCTGCGCGCGCAAGGCGCCGACGTGGCCGTGCTGCGCGCCAAAGCCGCGCGTGACCTGAGCGGCTATGGCGCGGTATTGGTGGGCGTGTCGGTTCACGCCGGGCAACTGGCGGGCGAGGCCACACGTTTCATTCAACGGCATCGTCAGGCGTTGTCGAAGCTGCCGGTGGCTTATTTCATCGTCTGTCTGGCCGCGTGCGAGGACACGGAAGAGAATCGCAAGTCCACGCAGGAATACGTCAGCAAGCTGCGCCAGGTCGCGCCGGAAGTCGTGCCGGTGGATGTCGGCATCTTTGCCGGCGCGGTGTTGAACGATACCCCGGAATTCAAGCGGCTCTTCCCCCTGATGAAAATTCCAGTCGGCGGGATGGCGAGTAGCACGCCGGATCACCGCGATTGGGACGCCATCCGCGCCTGGGCGGAGACGTTTTACAGCAAACTCGGATGAGAGGTGGCGTTATGCATAACCAGGCGTCTGTCACGTTTTTGAAGCGTGAGATCGCTTTGGCTTATGTCCTCTCGTACCTTGTCGCACTGCTGATGATCGTGGCCTCGCTGGCCGGTCTGCTTTTCTCGGCGGCTCTCTATTCTACTGCGGAATTGCGGCAGGCGTTCGTCGCCAATGACGTGGTCAACTTGTTCATCGGGCTGCCGCTGTTGTTCGGCGCGATGGCGCTGGCGCGGCGCGACAAACTCGCCGGGCTGTTGTTCTGGCCGGGGGCGCTGTTCTACGTGATCTACAATGCGATTGCCTATGCTGTGGCGATGCCGTGGACCGTGCAGTTCGTCGGATACGTGGCGCAGGTCGTTCTGAGCGGCTATGCCACCATCCGCCTGCTCACCAGCATTGACGCGGTCGCCGTGCGCCAGCAACTTGCCAGCGCCGTACCGGAGAAATTCGCCGGAGGTGTGCTGGCGGGGTTGGGCGGCTTGTTCTGCCTGCGCACGGTCGCCCAGATCGGGGGCGCGCTGGCAGGCCAGCAGGCTGTCGCTGGGACAGAAATGGCGGTGTTGGTTGCTGATCTCGTCTGCACGCCACTCTGGATCGTCGGCGGGATTTGGCTCTGGCGGAAACAGGCGCTCGGCTACGTTAGCGGCGCGGGATTGCTTTTCCAGGCCAGTATGCTGTTCGTTGGGCTGCTCGTGTTTTTCCTCTTGCAGCCCTGGTTGGCGGGTGTACCATTCCCTGTGGAGGATTTCGTGGTGATCCTGGTGATGGGAATGGTCTGTTTTGTCCCTCTGGGATTGTTTACGCGCGGTGTGCTCGCAAAGGGGTTGTGACCGAGGCAAGGACAAAAGTGTCCGCGCCTGGGCGAACAACGTCGCGGCAAAACTTTGCAAGGAGGTGCTATGAACCGTGTCGCTATTATCGCAAATACAGGTAGTGGAAAATCTATGGTGGGGCGCAGGTTAAGTCTCGCGCGGCAGTTGCCATTCTTCTCCATTGACCAGATTCTATTGGACCCCGGCTGGACCCCAATCGCTTATATCGAAGGCAAACGCCGACACGACCAGATTCTGGCTGGAGACCAGTGGATCATTGACGGTTTGGGGCCTTCCGATTTGATGGAAGCGCGCTTCGCCGCGGCGGATACGATCATTTTTGTTGACCTTCCGCTGTATGTCTATTACTGGTGGACAATCAAACGGAAAATCACTCGTCTTTTTCGTCCTCGACCGGATGGGCCGGAGGACTCTTCGATGTTGTCGGCGACGGACCCATTGTTTAAGCTGTTATGGGATGTTCGCCGCCAGTCACGCCCGAGCCTACTGGAGACGATCGAGCACTATCGCGCCGGTAGGGATGTCTTCCATATCCAATCACTGCGGGAATTCCGTCGTTTTGTCCGGACACATTGCGATGTCAAGGAGCAATGATGAACGCCACTCAGAAAAGCGAGAGAATTGACACCTATATTGCAGGCTTTCCCTCGGATGTCCAGGAGATTCTGGAAAACATTCGGGCGACCATCAGAGAGGCCGCGCCAGATGCAGCAGAAACTATCAGTTACCAAATGCCAACCTTCACGCTGAAAGGCAATCTGGTGCACTTTGCGGCTTTCAAAAAGCATATCGGGTTTTATCCTATACCCACCGGCATCGAAGCTTTCAAGGAAGAGCTATCCGCCTATGAGTGTGGAAAGGGTTCGGTCCAGTTCCCGCTTGATAAGCCCATGCCTTTGGATCTGATACGTAGGATCGTAGAGTTCAGGGTGAAGGAAAATTTGGAAAAAGCGGCGGCAAAAGGGAAAAATCGTCGTGAATATTTACTTCACGTGCGAGCGTTGTCTGGCGACGTTACAGGAATTGATGGGGCATGAAGCATGACCAGCCAGAGGGGATTCACATGCGTCTGGAAATATGGATGAATTCAACTTTGAAAACTTAACTTTTGGGGTACAATTCCTGTGTGATATCAGAATGTTGATAGGAACCAGGTGTCCCTATGATTTATAAACAGCG
>DAOUAQ010000161.1:0-24247 GCA_034433375.1 Anaerolineae bacterium
GCGCGCTCCAGTTCGATGCTCCAGTCGTGGGGCAGATCCACCACACGCCAGGTGCAGACATCGCCAACGTGCCCCCACCATTCGTGTGGATCGCCAAAGTGAAAACGCCATTGCTTATCAAAACACTGTCGCTGCATAGTTGCCTCCTGAGAATTGGAAATGATAAATTATGCGTGAAGTATAGTGAGCTTTTAGGGAATTACAATAATGAGAGGGCGATTTTCGTCTGGGGGAATTTGTAGTACTATACAGCCAATCCAAGTAAATTTTCAGGGGGAAATCATGAACGCGCAACAATACATACCCTGGTATGCACGTACCCGGCGCTGGGGGCAGACAAATCTGAGCGAGTTGGATCCGCTCGACTATGACGCGACGTGGTGGCGTGACTATTGGCGGCGCACCGCCGTGCAAGGCGTTATCGTCAATGCCGGCGGCATCGTTGCTTTTTATCCAAGCCGTTTCGCGCTGCACTATCGCGCCGCATCGCTGGGCGACCGCGACCTGTTCGGCGAGATTGTGGCCCTCGCCCGCGCTGAGGGGCTGACCGTGCTGGCGCGGATGGACTCAAATCGCGTTGACGAGCGCTTCTACCGGATGCATCCCGACTGGTTTGTCGTGGATGCCACCGGAGAACCCTATCGCGTGGGCGATCACTATCTCACGTGTGTTAACAGCGACTATTACAAAGTCTATCTGCCCAACGTCCTGCGCGAAATCATTGACCTGTATCAGCCCGACGGGTTCACCGACAATAGCTGGACTGGCGTGGGCCGCGATTGCATCTGCCAGTGCGAGTCGTGCCAACGGAAGTTCCGTGACGACACTGGCCATGCGCTGCCGGCCGTCGCCAACTGGGACAATCCGGTTTATCGGCAATGGATCACGTGGAGCTATCGCTGTCGGATGGCAAACTGGGAACTGAACAACCGCGCCACCCGGGCACGTGGCGGCCCTGACTGTCTCTGGCTCGGTATGGTTAACGGAAATCCTATGCGCACGCATCTTGCTTTTTGCGATCTTAAGGAAGTCGCAGCACGGTCGCAAATTATGATGAGTGACCAACAATCACGGGATGAACTGACCGGTTTTGAGCAGAACGGGTTGAGCGGCAAGCTGCTGCACGGTGTGTTAGGGTGGGACAAATTGATCCCGGAGAGTATGGCGACCTACGTGCGGGGCGAGCACACCTTCCGCAAGGCAGCCAATCCGCCCCGCGAAACGCGCTACTGGATGCTCGATGGCTTTGCAGGCAGCATCTCGCCGTGGTGGCACCACATTGGCGCGCGCCAGGACGACCGGCGGCAGTTCTCCACGGTCGAGTCGCCGATGCGTTGGCACGCCGCCAACGAAGCCTATCTCTACGATCGTGAACCGGTCGCCAACGTGGGTATGCTGTGGTCGCAGGAAAACATTGACTTTTACGGGCGCGATGACGTTCGGGAAAGAGTGCAGTTGCCCTGGCAGGGCTTCTCCCTGGCGCTGACGCGGGCGCGCATCCCCTACCTGCCCGTCCACGCCGATCACGTTGCGCGGGATGCCCGGCGTTTCGCTGTGCTGATCCTGCCAGACGTCGCCGCGCTGACCGTCGCGCAGGCCAACGCGCTCCATGCCTTCGTCGCTAATGGCGGCAGCCTCGTCGTCACCGGACGCAGCGGCAGCTTCGATGCCTGGGGGGATCCACGCCCCAGACCGGCGTTGGATAATCTACTCGGCATTGACCGTACCGGCAAACGATACGGTGTGGCGGGCGAGCACACATCGAATTGGGAGAATTATGCGGCGCACACCTATCTGCGTCTGCTGCCGGAGCTGAACCAGGCGGCGAGTGCCACCGGGGATACACTCCGGCATCGTATCCTGGCGGGATTCGACGAGACCGACATCGTCGCCTTTGGCGGCACATTGGAAGGTATCACGTTGGATGCAGGCGTGAATGTCATCGCGACCTACATCCCGGCGTTCCCCATCTACCCACCGGAGTTCAGTTGGATGCACGAACCGCGGACGGATATCCCGGCGATGGTTGTGCGTGAGCACCCCGCCGGCGGGCGCATCGTCTACTTGGCCGCCGACATTGACCGTTGTTATGGCCGCCAACGCCTGCCAGATCATGGCGATCTGCTGGCAAACGCTGTCCGTTGGGCGGCGCGCGATGCTCTCCCACTCACCGTCGAGGGGCCTGGCTACCTGGATTGCCACCTCTACCGCCAGGAAGGACGCTTCATTCTCCACATCGTCAACCTGAGCGCCTGCCGCGCCTGGCCCGGCTACATTGAAGAGGCGTTGCCCGTCGGGCCGATACGGGTCACCTTGCGACTGAATGACGGCTTTAAGCCGCAGCACGTCTCATTGCAGGTGAGTACACTCAAGCTGCCTGTCCACATGACCGACGGTCAGGCAACCGTCGAACTCCCCGCGATCACGGATCATGAGCTGCTCATCTTCACGTGAGCGCCTGACAGAACATCGCACCCCAGAAAATAACGCAGGAACGATTCAGGAGGGCTTTATGCTTGATACATCATCATCTACCATGCCCCACATCGTCTTTGGGGACTATACAGTATCGCGCCTGATCCTCGGCTCGAACCCCATCAACGGCGGCTCACATCTGTCGCGCTTCGTCAATCTGCAGATGCGGCGCTATTTCACGGCGGAGCGCATCCAGGAGACATTGCGCCAGTGCGAAGCGCACGGCATCAACACCTGGCAATCCGGCCCGGTGAACCTGGAAGCGTACCAGACCTACGTCGCGGGCGGCGGCGCGATGCGCTACATCGCCCTGGCGAGTGACAGCGAGCAGGACCCCGACATGCTTGAGCGTCTCGTCGCCGGCGGGGCCATCGGCGTGGCGCACCACGGCGAAGTGACCGACGTGTTCTGGAAGACGGGACAAATCAACAAGGCGCGCGAATACTGCAAACGCATCCGCGACGCCGGCGTGTTGGTCGGCGTTTCCACCCACATTCCCGACGTGGTGGAGCATATCGTTTCTGCCGGATGGGATGTGGATTTCTTCATGTGCTGCGTCTACGAGCGCCATCGCAGCCCGGAAGAACTCAAGGCGTTGCTCGGTCACGTCCCGCTGCCGCCGAAAGAGGTTTACCTGGAAAGCGATCCGCCGCGTATGTACGCCGCGATGCGCGGAACAGACAAACCGTGCCTGGCGTTCAAAATCCTCGCGGCAGGGCGCTTGAGCGACCAGCCCGAATGGGTGGAGGCCGCATTCGAGGCGGCGTTCCGGCAGATCAAGTCGAATGATGCCGTTATCGTGGGGATGTATCCCGAATATGAAGATCAGGTAGCGATCAACGCGGAGTACGTGCGGCGGTTCAGCTATTTGAGCAAATAACCGTCACACACAAAGAAAACCGCCTCAGCGTGCGACTTGAGGCGGTTTTGCGTGTAACAAGTGCCCTCAACGGGATTCGAACCCATGTACCAGGCTTGAAAGGCCTGTGTCCTAGACCTGACTAGACGATGAGGGCGCACGCGAAGGATTGTAACATAAAGCACTTAGCTGTCAAGCATGTTTTTTACTGCATTTTTCTGATGATTCGTCATTTAGCATGGATATGGTAAAATAGACCCGTGACCGAAGAACGAAAAACCAAAGAAGAACCGCGCCAGCCGCTTGGCATTCTGGCATGTCTTGCGACAGGCTTTGAGATCGTGGCGCGCCATCCGCTGACTTTGAGTGCGCCTTTGTTGCTCGATCTATTTCTGTGGTTGGGGCCGCGCCTGTCATTAACGCCTTTGTTCCGGGCCGTGGAACGGTTCTTCAGGGGGGCGCTGTGGACTGAAAGTGTAGCCGCGTCGCCAGATGCCCAACAGGCGACGCTTTTGTTGACCCAAGCGTTCAACACGCTGACGATGCGGTTCAACCTCTTTTCTGCGTTGACGCCGGCGCCGCTCTTGGGTGTGCCCTCGCTGATGGCCTCGCGGCTGACGGTGGAGCGTCCAATGGGAGCGCGCCCGGAGATGGCGGTTGGCTCAGTGCTCGTGGCGATGTTTTTGGGGGTGGTATTGCCCGTCTTGGGAGTAGGGCTTGCCGCGCTCTATCTGCGGGCGGTGGGACGGTGCGTCATTGACGAGACGGAAGTCCCCTTCGATAAGCCGCAGACATTCGCGGCGCTATGGGGACGCTTGCTCGTGTTTGCGTTGATTGTCATCACGACGGTGGCGACGATGTCCATGATTGGGCTTTCGTTTGCCGCGCTGATCGGTCTGCTGAGCACAGGATTGGCCTTTTTTGTGGTGACGATGCTCCTTTCACTGCTCACGTTCACCGTGTTTCACATGATTTTTGCCATTCCAGGAATGGTGCAATTGCGGCGATCCCCATTCCACGCCATCCAGGAAAGCATTTTGCTCACACGCGGGGATTTCTTCAACGTCACTTTCCTGATCCTGTTGATTCTGGTGATCTCTCGGGGATTCACTGTAGTGTGGACACTGCCGGACCCGGCGACCTGGAACAACTTGATCGGCATTGCCGGACACGCTTTTGTCAGCACGGCGTTGACAGCGACGTTGTTTGTCTTTTATCAGGATCGCTTGAATTTCTTGCCGAAGCCGCAGCCTGCTCCGGTGGTCAAGGAAGTGCCGGCGCATCCATTGATTGGTGAATAAAATCGTTAGGCGATAGAGGAAAAGATACCATGGTTCCAAAAGCGAAAAATGAGACATTGAAGTACGACGCCTCTACTATCCAGGTTTTGGAAGGGTTGGAGGCCGTGCGCCGTCGCCCTGGGATGTACGTGGGTGGAACGGACGTGCGCGCGCTGCATCACCTGGTCTACGAAGTGGTGGACAACTCCATTGATGAAGCCCTGGCCGGTGCCTGCGATCATATCCGCGTCATCGTCAACCCGGATTCCAGCGTCTCGGTGATTGATAACGGGCGCGGCATCCCGGTGGGGATTCATCCTGAGAAGGGTATTTCAGCTTTGCAGTTGGTATTGACCACGCTGCACGCCGGCGGCAAATTTGGCAATGGCGGCTACAAGGTCTCCGGCGGTTTGCACGGCGTCGGTGTCTCGGCGGTGAACGCGCTTTCGGAATGGATGGAAGCCGTCGTCAAATCCGACGACGGAAAGACTTACCGCCAGCGTTACGAGCGGGGGATCCCTGTTACCGGCGTTGACCCGATCGGCAAATGTGATCCGCAGGACACAGGGACGACGATCACTTTTCGTTTTGATCCACTGATTTTCAAAGATGCGGATTTAAGTTACAACTTCGAGACCTTGGCGCAGCGTTTCCGGGAGATGGCGTTTGTCACGCGCGGCGTCACCATTGACCTGATTGACAAGCGCGAGGAACCCTTCCCCCGCCGGATGACGTTCCATTTTGAGGGCGGCATCCTCTCGTTCGTCAAGTACCTCGACCGCAACCGTAAGGCGCTCCACGATCCAATTTACGTCGAAAAAGAGACTGACGGCGTTATTGTTGAGGTCGCGCTGCAATACTCCGACAGTTTCAACGAGACGGTGCTGGCCTTCGCCAACACCATCAACACGATTGACGGCGGCTCGCACCTGACGGGCTTCCGCTCGGCGCTCACCCGCACGATCAACGACGTAGGGCGCAAACTATCGGTGCTCAAAGACAGCGATCCCAACCTCACCGGCGACGACGTGCGCGAGGGTCTCACCGCCGTCGTCAGCGTGAAAGTGCCCGACCCGCAGTTCGAGAGCCAGACGAAGGTGAAACTGATGAACCCGGAGGTACGCTTTGCCGTCGAGGCCGCCACCGCCGAGGCCGTGGCCGAATTCTTCGAGACCGATCCACGCGCCGCCCGCCGCATCGTGGACAAGGGCCTCACTGCCTCCAAAGCGCGGGATGCCGCCCGCAAAGCGCGTGACCTGGTCATCCGCAAGAGCGCGTTGGAAAGCCTCACCCTGCCCGGCAAACTCGCCGACTGCTCCAGCCGCGACCCATCGAACAGTGAGTTGTTCATCGTCGAGGGCGACTCGGCGGGTGGGTGTTTTGCTGGCGACACTTTAGTCGCGTTAGCAGATGGCAGAGCGTTGAGCTTCGAAGCTCTGGTGCAGGAACAGGCTGAGGGGAGGACGCATTTCTGTTACACGATCCGCAAAGACGGCACGATCGGATTGGAGCGTATTCTCAACGCGCGCATGACCCGGGCGGCGGCCGAAGTTATACGAATAACGCTCGATACAGGCGCAACGCTCACTTGTACACCGGATCACTTGTTTATGTTGCGCGACGGCAGCTATACGCTGGCCGGCGCATTAACGCCTGAAGATTCATTGATGCCGCTCTATCGTAAAGTATCGGATATCAACGAACCAGGCATTACCATTGATGGCTATGAGATGGTATGGGACCCCCGTTCTGACTCCTGGCTTTTCACTCACGTACTCGCCGACTGGTATAACCGTTGGCAGGGGGTATACGCAGAGACCGATGGAGACCATTGCCATCACATTGACTTCGATAAGCACAACAACAACCCTAACAATATCCGGCGGTTACCTGCTGCAGAGCACCTTGCCTTGCACAGAGAGCATGTGAGTCAGACACTACATCGCCCAGAGGTTATTGAGAAATGCCGTAGGCTTCACCAGAGCGCAGAGTTCCGCGCCAGGATGAGTGAGCGGATGTTGCATCCAGAAACGCGACAACTTCTTTCCGAGCGTGCCATCGAACAATGGGAAGATGAAGCATACAAGGCTTATATGGCTGAAAAGTGGCGTAAGTTTTACGACACAAACGCGGAGTATCGTCAGGAGAATAGCCAACAGCTCGATCAAGCTCAACGTGAATACTGGAACGATGCGACGAATCGTCAGATACAGGCTGACCGTGTGCAGCAGTATTTTGTGGAGCATCCTGAGCTTCGTCAGGCCTTTTCCAAGCGCGCCAAACAACAGTGGGAAAATGGAGATCTACTGGAATGGCGGCGCGAAAGAACGCGGCAACAATGGACACCGGAATTCAGGGTCAAACGTCGTGTTGCTTTACAGCAAACCTATTACCGCAAAACGATAGCTGCATTGAAAGAGTTTGAGATTCGACCAGGGGAAATTGATCTTGATACTTACCGGGCTTATCGTTTACAAACGCGGGACAAGTCCTTGTTGCGATTCGATACATTTTGCGAGCGTTATTTTGAAAATGACTTAGCGAAAGCGTATGAAGCTGTGGCGCAGTATAATCATCGTATTGTCGCTGTTGAACGTATGACAGAGCGGGTGGATGTCTATGACATCGAAGTTCCGGGCACACATAACTTTGCTCTAGCGAGTGGTGTGTTTGTCCACAATAGCGCGAAGCAAGGCCGCGACCGGCATTTCCAGGCCATCCTCCCGTTGCGTGGGAAAATCCTCAACACCGAGCGCGCCGGCCTGAACAAAATCCTCGCCAATAAAGAGGTGCAGGCGCTCATCTCGGCGCTTGGGTGCGGCGTGAGTGACCAGTTCGAGGTCAACAACCTGCGTTATAACCGCGTCATTATTATGACCGATGCGGATGTGGACGGCGCGCACATCACCACGCTGCTGCTGACCTTCTTCTTCCGCTACATGCAGCCGCTCATTGATGAAGGCCATCTTTATATCGCGCAACCGCCGCTTTACCTGGTCAAGGCGGGCAAGGATGCGCAATATGCCTACAGCGACGCCGACCTCGAAACGGTGCTCAAGACGTTCGATGGGCGCAAGGTGACGTTGCAACGCTACAAGGGCTTGGGCGAAATGAACCCGCAGCAATTGTGGGATACCACCATGGATCCTGTGCAGCGCACGTTGGTCCAGGTGACCATCGAGGACGCCGCCGAAGCCGATCAGGTCTTCTCGATGCTAATGGGCAGCGAAGTTCCGCCGCGCCGCCGGTTTATCCAGAGCCACGCGCGCGAGGTGCAGAACCTGGACGTGTAAGAGCACGGAGAACGTAGGAGGCAAGCATTGATAACGGTGAGCAAAAAAGTCTGTTTGTTGGGCGACTTTGCCGTGGGCAAGACCAGTCTCGTGCGGCGTTTGGTCCATAGCATCTTCGAAGACAAATACCTGGCGACCATCGGCGTGAAAGTGAGCCGCAAATCTATGACCTTGTCCGACGAGCATGGCGCAGTGGAGATGAACCTGATGCTCTGGGACCTGGCGGGCAGTGAGGAATTCACCCGGATGCGCACCAGTTACCTGCGCGGGGCTGCCGGCGCGGTACTGGTCTGCGATCTCACCCGTCCTGAAACACTCCCCGCACTCAACGTGTATGTGAATGCGCTGCGCGACATCAATTCGCAGGTCGCGCTCGCCATTGCCGCCAACAAATGCGATCTTGAAGATCAACAGCAGCTTCCCCGGCACGAAATCGAGAACTTTGCGACAAATCTGGCCGCGCCCTTCTATTTGACCAGCGCCAAAGATGGAACAGCCGTGACAACGCTCTTTGAACACCTGTGTACGCTGCTCCTCCAACAAACAGCGCAGGTCTAAGTCTCTGGGAAAGCTATGAACCTCTGCGTCGAATATGTTAATCGTCAGGCCGAACGATTGATCGCCGAGGCGCTTCGTTACGCCTACGTCATCACCGACAGAGCGTTGCGGCTTGTCGAAATGTACGATCCCCTGGGAATGTTGCGCATACCCCAGGACGAAGCCAATGCTACGTTCTACGATATTGTCCCGGAATTGATCGGCAGCGAAAAAATCGTTGAAGATATTTTGGCCGGAACGACTTCACAGCACGCATTGCCTATGCTCAATCGCGAGCGTTCCGGTCATCGTGTGGATTATGTAGAACTGCTGCTGTTACCCTACCCCGATTCGACGGGACTGGGCGCGGGCGTCCTGTGCGTTATCAAAGACGTGACCGAGGCCAGTATTCTGCAACAAGAGCTGATCCAGCAACGCAACGAATCCCTGTTGCTGCGTTCTCAATTAACCAGACACAACGAGGCATTGCTTCAGGCAAACGCCGAGTTGCAGCATCTTAACGAAATGAAGATGCAGTTTGTGTCTGTCGCTGCGCACGAACTGCGCACGCCGCTCACGCCTATGCTAGGTTTCCTGGAAATGTTGTTGAGCGACGAAGTCGGGCCGCTCAACGAACTGCAACGCAAGTTTATGGGGATCGTGAAATCCAGCGTGGATCGGATGTTGGACTCAGCGAACAACCTGCTCGATCTAACGCGCCTGCAAACTGGACATATCGAACTCGTCTTATCGCCATGTGATATTGGCGCTTTGATTGAAGCGGTGTCCACACAATACAGCCCCATGTTTACAGCAAAAAAACAGATGCTTCAAACGCACACGCCATTGACCATCCCGCCAGTTTTGTGCGATCAAGAGCGTGTCCGCCAGGTCCTCACCAACCTGTTCAGCAACGCGAGCAAATACTCGTCTGAAGAGGGGCATATCGCCGTCACCGTGCAGGCGGCTGCGGAAAAGGGGTATCTCCAAATCACCGTCGCCGACGACGGCATCGGCATCCCGGATGAAGATCAGGCGAAAGTATTCGGCACGTTCTTCCGCGCGGCCAATGCCGGCGAAACGGGCGCATCCGGCGCGGGATTGGGGCTGGCGATTACGCAAATGCTCATCGAACAACACGGCGGGCGAATCTGGTTCGAGAGCGGCGTCAACCGGGGAACCGCGTTCCATTTCACCTTGCCCATCGCCTGAGTTGTGAGCCGTAAGATGCCGTCGAACACCGATTTTCGCAGATTCGCGCCGATTTTCTTCGTGATCGGCGAAAATCTGTAGTGGTCAAGAGGATGTTGAACACATCAGCAATGCGCTTTTTCTACCACCAAGACGCCAAGAGCGCCAAGTTTTTAAGGTTTCTTGGCGGACTTGGCGACTTGGCGGTTGTTCAATATCGTCCTGACGAGTACATGATCTGCGAAAATCAGCGTGAACCTGCATCCAATGTTGGCGGATTGCGTAAAGTCTAAAGCTCAGGTCCTATCTCGGCCGCCTGATCCAGCGGACAGATGCGATCCAACGTGAAACGTTCGGTGCCATACCCATACCACTCGAAGAACGCGGCGGTATCAACGCGGTCGCCGATGAACCTCTCCACCGCCAGACAGGCCGCCAGCGCGTCACCGGTGGCCGCGTAGACTTCCAGCACATATCCGGCAGCGTCAAAATAGGGATTGTTGGGCGCGCCATCCATCCGCGCCAGCAGGGCAGCGTGAACTTGACGCATCGCCGCCACGTCGCCGCGCTCCGCGTAGACGAGCATCGCCTCAACTGTCGCGTACCCGACGATGCGCGCCCAGGCTTCGGCGGTCAACCAGCCCTCATCCTGATAAACGCCAGGTTGATTGACCACGGACAGCGCCAGGTCGAGCGCCGCGTCCCAATCCTCATTCGCCAGCGCGGTGTTGGCGTCGAACATCTGGAAATAGGGATGCGGGTCAGGATCGGGCGTGTCTGCGACGAGACGATACGCGCCATCACGCCAGTCAAAACGCAAAGTGCGCTGGCGTTGCAATCCCGCCCCTACCGACCCAAACATCCCGCCGTGCATGACCACTTCCAGGATGCCGTCGCCATCATCATCCGCCAACGTATAATCGCTATAAGCCTGCGTGATGGGAGCGGCGGCCAGATCATACCAGCGTTGCCCGTCCCATTGCCCGATGAGCAGCGACGTGAAGCACGTGTGCGCGCCGCACTCGTGGGATTCGATCACCACTTCGAGCCGTCCGTCCGCGTTGATGTCAGCGACCGTCAGCAAGGTCGGATAGGAAACTTCCCACACGTTCTCATCGGCAATGATGATGGAGGCCGGTACAAACAGGCCAGCGCGCTTGTGGAAGACCAGCAGGTACCCAGGACAGAACGCCATCCCGCAGGCCAGGTCGCGGGCGGGGACGCTGATGAGCCACTCATCCGCGCCGTCGGCGTTCAGATCGCGGGCGGTCGCCCAGGCATTGGGTGGGCGCAGCCCCTCGTAGGCGCTGTCGGCGGGCAACCAGGCGCTCAATTGATCCAACACCGCATCCACGTTGCCGCTCACATTGAGCATCGCGGTGACGAGTTGAATATATTGCTGCACCCATGATTCCAGGGTATCTTTAGCCACATCGTAGGCGGGCAAACGGGCAGGCGTCCAGTTCGCGGGCGGCGGCGTCACCGGGATGGATGGCATGAGCTGCGCGACCACGACATCACGCGGCGACTGCGTCGGCGTAGGCGCCGGGGTGAACGTCGGCGGCGGCAGCGGCGTGACCGTCGCCACGGAAACAACCGTCGCCTGCGGCGTGACCGTCGCCGCCGGAATGGCAGTCGCCAGCGGCGTGGCAGCGACGTCTTGCGCCTCGGTTTGGGCGCGCGGCGTCGCTGCCGGCATGGCACACGCCGTCACAGCGACGATCAACAGCAGGAGCGCGAAAGATTGTAGCTTACGGATCATAGTTTCTTCCACGTCACGCGGGCTTTCGCGGCCTGCGTCGCCTCGAAGTATTCAACGCGCACGGTGTGCTGTCCGGCGGTGAGATTGACGGTGGCGTAGCGTGTCCCGCGCATCGGACGCCAGCTATCGAGAACCAGGCGGTCATCCACATAGACGCGGACGCCGTCGTCGGTGGTGGTCGTGAAGCGATAGCGCCCGGCGTCGAAGGTGAATGTGCCCGTCCACCGCACGGCAAACTGGTTCGCCGGGATCTCCGGCGCGGGCGATTCCCACCCCCAGTCGAAGTCAATGGTTGCGTCGGTGCGCACCAACGCCGGCGTCTTCGCCAAGTCGCGCCCGGCGAAGTATTCCCCTTGCCAGGGGCCGGAGAGCGGCGCGCTCGGCTGCGCTGGCGATGGTTGCGCGGGCGCACCGGAAACCGGCGTCGGCGCTTTGGCGAAGCCGTAGTTGGGCGCGGGCGCCATGGCCTGCGCGGCCTCAATGGTCGCCGCGTAGTCCCACCAGAACTGGATGCGGGCATTGCCGGCGGCCTCGAAGTATTCCAGACGCAGTGTGTGCGCGCCTTCCAGATAATGCCAATCCTGGTAACGCCAGACGTAATCCTGGGATTGCCAGTAATTCATGTGCAGATTGGTGTCGTCAATCCACAGGCGCATCCCGTCGTCGGAGCGCACGTTGAAGCGATACAGCCCCGGCGCAAAGTTGATCTGGCGGATCCACTGCACGGAAAAGTTATCGCTGGGGATCCAGTTGGCGGGCGCGCCCTGGCCCCAATCGAAGTTGATCTCAGCGTCATCGCGGATCATTGCCGGGCCGCCACGCAACTCGCGGTTGTCGAAGTAGCGGCCTTCCCATCCTTTCAACGTATCCAGCCGGTTCCACCAGACGTGAGCGCTCGCGTCGCCGCCTTCCTCGTAGTATTCGACGGTGACGGTGTGCTGACCGGCGCCAAGGGCGATGTCCCCGGAGCGCGTGTTCGGCAGCTTTTGGTTCTGCCAGTAATCCACGACCCTGCGCCCATCCACATAGACGCGGACGCCGTCATCACAACTGGCGTAGAAGCGATACATCCCGGCCTCGAAACCGAGCGTGCGCGTCCAGCGCACGGAGAAGTTATCCACCGGCACTTTGGCATCGGGACTGCCGGTGTTCCAATCGAAATCAATCGCGGCGTCGTAACGGGTCAACATGGGCGAACCGGAAAGCGTCCGGTTGTTATAGTAATCCGCCCGCCAGGTTGCGCCGCCGCTCACCTTTTCCCAAGCAGCTTGCAGCGCCGCGCCGCCGCCGCGTTCGTAATACTCCACCCGCACGCGATGCGTGCCCGGCGCCACGTACTGATTGACGGTGCTCCAGGTGGCCTCGCGGTCGCGCCAGTCATCAATGATGAGCGCATCGTCAATCCACAGACGCATCCCGTCATCCGAGCGGTACGAGAAGCGGTACGTGCCGCCCTCGAACCATTCGTCGTGGGTGAACCGGGCGGAAAAATTGTCGGCGGGGATACCCGTGCCCGGGCTGCCGGTTCCCCACTCGAACTGCAAGCCAGTCTCGTAACGGGTGAGGGTCGGGCTGCCGGACAAGGCGATGTTGTTGTAGTACTCGGCGTACCATTCGCCGGCGCCCAACACCGGGCGTGACCCGAAGATGCTCGCCAACATCGTCAACAAAACGAACAGCGTCATCCACAATGGCTTTTTCATCTGTATACCTCCTCTAGAACGATAAACCAGTCCGTCTTTATAAGACGCCGATTTTGCGCGATTGGTTCCGCTTTTTCCACTCCTGACTCCCCTGAAAAAACCGCCAAGTCGCCAAGAACGCCAAGTTTTTTAATGAGCAAATAAATAAAATTTGTAAAAATGCGCAAATTTATTAAAATTACTTATGTATTTTTTGTTCTCTTGGCGAACTTGGCGTCTTGGCGGTTGAGATAGGCTTTTTTCAGTAGAGTCACTCCTGGGTCCTGAATGACCCTTGTGCAAATTTGATTGCTCTCCACAGTTATATACCAGTTATCCACAAGATAAAAGGCGCGGTGAGGATGTGGCGGCGCGGTGGGGGAAAAGACGCACTTATGGGATAAAATATCGCAGTTTGTAACACGCTACACCTCTGTTGGTCTTGCTCGCAGAGGGTGAGTGGGGAATTTTTTGCATCCCGCCAGACGAGGTTAGAATACAGTCTGAGGTTGTGGATAACTGTTTTGTGTATTTGTCCGGCAAGATATTGTTCTTTTTCCCTCATTGTGCTATACTGGATTCGCTTGGTTGAGAACCTGGCCTATAAAAGAAAAAGGTGAGTACCTTGAGTGATAATGATAATCTCCCACCTGTGAATTTTTCTGAACAGCGATGTATTGATAACCTTAAAAGCCCAAATCCACGCCAGCGTTCACAGGCAGTCCAGGAGTTAGGAAAACTCAAAACCGACTGCGCTGTGTCCCATCTTATCACACTTCTGAAAGAAGATGTGAATACCTACGTGCGCAGCGCGAGCGCGGAGGCTTTGGGTCACATCGGTGACAACGCCGCCATCTTTCCGTTGATGGACGCGCTTCATGACCCCTGTTCGTTCGTGCGCCGCGCCGCCGCAATTGCCCTGGGGCAGATGCAGGCGAAAGAGGCGCAGGGCGCGCTCCTCAACGCGCTGAACGACGGCAATTTCTACGTCCGCCGCGCGGCGATCAACGCCATCGGCAAACTCGACATCCCCGACATGGGCGCGGTATTGCTGCCCCTCTTGGCGACGTCTGATCTGCGGATTCGCCGCACGGTGCTCATCGCGCTGCGGCGTCTGCGCACCGAAGAAGCCGTCCCACGCATGATTGATATGCTCCAGGCCTACCTGGTCGCGCCGAGCCAACGCGATTTGCCCGTCGTAAAAACGCTGGTTGTCGCCCTGGGGGATTTGCAGTCCAAAGCCGCGATCCCGATTTTGGCCGACGTGGTGCGCGGCTATGTGGGCGCGCGCTCACTGGCGGCCGGCGCAATCGGACAGATCGGTGGGGCAGAAGGCGGGCCGGTGTTGCTGGAGTCGCTATCCGACAAGAGCATTAACCTGCAATTGGCCGCGCTCAAGAGCCTGGGGCGGATCAAGTACCGTGAGGCGCTGCCGGCCGTGCGCGAATTTCTGACATCGCCCGACCCGCGCCTGCGCCGTGTCGCCGCGTTAACAGCCGGCAATCTGGGCGATGCGGCGTCCATTCCCACGCTGCTTGCACTGGTTCACAACGATCCCAGTCCTCTCGTGCGCCCGGCGGCCATCGAGGCGGTGGGATTGCTAGGAGACAAGCGGTTGATCCCGCAATTGCTGCCTCTGGTTGACGACTCCAACGCTTATCTGCGCGCGGCGTTGGCGTACACGCTCAGTTCCCTGGACGGCAATACCCCCGCGGTGCAGCTCGCATTACGGAAATTGTCGCAGGATCAAGTGGGACACGTGGCGTTTGCGGCAACACGCGCGCTGCACAATTGTGAACAAAACAAAAGGAAAACGCCGGTGGAGGCTGAGGCGTGCCCTGAGCCGACGAAAAAACAGCTTTCCTGGCTCAGGCGGTTTTTGGGACGGGTTTAGGAGCGTCGCGGCCCGTGAGCACCAGCCACGCGAACTGCGGCAGCGCCAGTTGACGCCGCCAGCGCCACGGCTCGCGCGCGAGCCGGTAGAGCCACTCCAGACCGATGCGCTGTATCCACCGCGGCGCGCGGCGCGCGACGCCGGCAATGAAGTCGAACGATCCGCCCACCCCGACGCCCACCGCAGCCCCGGTGCGCGCCAGATTGCGTTCCAGCCACAGGTCTTGCTTCGGCGCGCCATAAGCCACAAACAGGACGTCTGCTTGCGAAGCGCGCACCCGTGCGACGATGTCGTCTTCCTCTTCGGGCGCGGGCGAACCGGCGTAACAGCCCACCACGATCAGCCCTGGATACCGCGCCGCCAGAATCGCCGCCGCCTTTTCCGCCACACCAGGCGCGGCGCCCAGATAGAAGATGCGCCAGCCCTGTCGCGCCGCTTCCGCCGAAAGTTGCGGCACCAGGTCTGACCCGGCAACCCGTTCGCGCAGACGTTTGCCACGCAGCCGCGCAGCCCACAACACGCCGATCCCGTCAGGAATACAAAGGGCGGCCCTTTGCAGGGTCGCCCTGAACGGTGCATCGCTGCGCGCTTTCATCAAGAATTCCGGGTTGACGGTGGCGATTTGGTGCGCGCCTCCTTCTGCAATCCACTGCGCGACGAACGCCAACGTTTCGTCCGTCGTGACGTCGTGAACCGGCACCCCCATGAGGGTGACTACAGCAGGTTCAAGGCCCAGTCGCCGATCAGCCAATAGCGGAAATCCTTGCCGTTCGATGTCTCGATGCTGCCGATGATCCCGTAGACCAGGGCGATGATGGGAAAGACCAGCAAAACCGGCGTCAGAATGGCTGCGATGGGGATCAACAGGATGCCCACCAGAATCGCGCTCAACGCGCCAACAACGGCCCACATGATGCCGATCAACACGCCGCCGCCTGCCCAGAAGAGCAACTGGAACAAGAAAGCCTGCATCGCCTGGTAGGCCACGTAGCGCGAGCGGTCTTTGTAGATCAGGTAGATCAACAGCGCTGCGCCGACGCCCAGAAAACCGGTCACCAGGTTGAGCAAGACGCTCAGGTGCGCCAACATCGCCCAGGTGCGCTCGTCAGCAGGCGAAAGCGGCTGCGGCGCGCCCGCCGCCGGCACAGGATTCGATCCGGGCTGCGCGTTGGCAGCTTCGGGTAAGACGTTTACGACTTCATTTTCAGTATTCATTGTCCCTCCATCTTTGTCATTGGATTGATGATGCTATTTGTATTACGCAGTCGTAGATGGAAGGTTGCGCGGCGCAGGCTAGACCTTTTCGGCAAATTCCTCCACCTGGTAGATGGAAACTTCGAGGTCAGGCCAGCGCCAGGCATTGCCCGGCAGTCCGGCTTTGTAACACAGGTGGGTCAAGAATTCTTCGGGCGCTGGCAATTGTTCCCACACTTGCGGTAGGAACGTCGCCCGATTCCAGCCGCGTTCGATGATCACGCCGTCAATGTGAGGCCGCAGCTTGCGGATGAGGTCATCCGCCCCATCGTAATCCAACGGCTGCGGCGCGGTGAGCACCGAGACTTCGATGACGATGTTCGGCAGTTCAGCGGCCTTCATCTGGGGGAAACGGGGATCGCGGAACGCAGCGGCAAGGGCGTTCTCGCGCACGTCCTCGACCAGGGGCCGGTGCGCCATCAGCGAGCCGATGCAGCCGCGCAGCTCGCCATCCCGCGTGTGCAGGGTAACAAACGTAGCGCCGGGCGCGTTCAACCGGGGCGGCGCCGGCGGATGGGATGCGGCGGTTGCCTTGCGCCCGGTCGCCTCGGCGATGGTTTCGCGGGCCAGGGTCAGCAGGTACGCGCGTTCTTCAGCGTTCAAAGGTTCGGTTGTCATAGAGTGTCCTCCACAAAAGCGATAGCCGCATAGCCTACGACTTGTGAAGTGTCGCCTCGAATATCCCCAGAAGTACGATAATCCAGCAGATGAGGCTGCCAGCCACGCTTTTCCGCAATCGTCATCAGCGCGACGGCGGGGGCCTGACCGCACGCCTCGCCGCGCGCCGCCTCGCGTTGCTTGCCCTCCAAAACCGCGTTGATGAACTGTCGGTCGAGCATGTGCGCCGTCCGGTTGTCGTGATAATGGCTCAAATCGGAACTGACGATAATCACATCCTCAGGCTCCAGCGCTTCATTCAGCCGCTGCCCAACGAACGCCGCATCTACATCACCAAAGAGCATCGGGATAACGGGAGTTTCGGGCAAAACGACTTGCAGGAAGGGGATATGAACTTCGAGGCAGTGCTCCGGCGCGTGCGGCGCATTGCGTGCAGCAAAGGGGGCGCCGGACGCCGCCAAAACCTCGATCTTCTCACCGTCCAGCGGGTGATTGCCCAGGGGTGTGCTGAAGGCGGCATAGTCCGCCAACGCGACGCCGGAAAACCACACGCGATGGGATGGCCCCATCAGGTAGATGCGTTTGGGAGGCGTGGGCTGCGCGGCCAGCACTTTGTAGGCAAACGCGGCGACCGGCCCGGAGTATACGTAACCCGCGTGCGGCGCGATTACGGCCCGCACGTGGGTCAACGCCGGCGGGGTAGCCTGGTTTATGTACTCGCTGATGTCTCTGCGCAAGACGTTGGGCGCATCGGGGTAGAACATGCCTGCCACGGCAGCAGGTCGTACTGTTTTCGTCATCATAACCTCCTTCTTTGATTGGATGCGCGTCTGGTGTAAAACGTAAGTAGCGCTTTACGTTTTATGTTTTAGTAAGATGCACACCTCATCTGAAATGGAATGTTCCTCTTAATGCCAGATGCCAGGGATCTGCGCGTTACATTTGTGGCACACGCCCGGCGTCGCCCAACGCGGACGGACGTTGTAACCATAGCGTTGAATCAATACTTCGCCGCAGGTCGGGCAGAGCGTATTCTCGCGTTCGGGATCGAGAACGTTGCCCAGGTAGATAAACTTGAGGCCGGCAGATTTTCCGATGGCGTAAGCGCGTTCGAGCATGGCTGTGCCGGTGCGCGGCCGGTCGAGCATCTGGTAGTCGGGATGGAAGGCGCTGAGGTGCCAGGGCATCTCCGGGTTCACCGAGGCCAGCCACTCCGCCGCCGCCCGCAGCTCTTCGTCGGAATCGTTCAAGCCGGGGATGATCAGCGTGGTGACCTCAATCCAGATGTTGGTCTGCCGGGCGATTGCAGCAATGTTGCGCTTGACCGGTTCGAGGCGCGCGCCGGAGTACTGCACGTACAGCGCGTCGGTGAAGCCTTTGAGATCAACGTTGATGGCGTCCAGATGCGGCGCGAGGCGTTCGAGCGTCTCCGGCGACATAAAGCCGTTGGACACGTAGACGTTCTTGATGCCGTGGACGTGGGCTAATTTGGCCGTGTCGTAGGTGTACTCGAAGAAAACCGTCGGCTCGTTGTAGGTGTAGGCGATGGATTCGCTGTGTTGGCGGCGCGCGATGTTCACCACGTCTTCGGGCGACAGCGCTTCCCGACCCGGCGTGTGGCCTTCATCCACCCGCCTGACCTGCGAAATCTGCCAGTTTTGACACCAACGGCAGCGCATGTTGCAGCCGTAAGTGCCGATGGAGAATGCATTGCTGCCGGGGAGGAAGTGAAACAGCGGCTTCTTTTCAATTGGGTCAACGTGGGCGGCGACGGCGCTGCCGTAGACAGCCAGGTAGATTTTCCCGTCGCGGTTGACGCGGACGCCGCATTTCCCCCACTCCCCAGGACGCAGCGTGCAGTAATGTTCGCAGACGCGGCATTGCGCGGCCTGGTCTTTAAGGATGCGTACTAATTCGGCTTCTTTGAACATAGCAAAACTCCTTCGCTTAGAGTCCTGAGTCCAAAGTTGAAAGTCAAAAGTCAAAGGTCTTGAGAGAGTCGCTGATGTTGCAGATTGGCGCGAATCGTTAAAAACTACAGCACTCAAGCCAGGAGTGTGACCACAATGATGATGATGACAAGGGCGGCAGTGACGCTCAGGACAAGCGTGAGGGCCTTCTTCTCGCGGCGTCGCTGTTCCAGAAGTCGCTGGCGGACAGCGGCTTGATGTTCGCGTTCTTCGGCTAACATCCGGTTCATCCGCGTCTGTGAAGCCGCCATCTCCAGCTCTTTGATCTGCTGTGCCTCATCCATCTGTTGATAGAGACGTCCCGCTGTGCCCTGGTTATGTCGTTGAACGATCAACTCCAGGATGTCGAGCGGCGCGCCGCAGTTCGCGCAATACTCATCACCGATCCAGTTGATAGTGTTGCATTTCGGGCAGCGACGGGTGAGTCCCGCGCCGCATTTGCGGCAAAATCCGGCCTCTTGCTCGTGATAGGTTCCGCAATAAGGGCAGACGTGGCCTTTGAGCACAAATTCGCTGCCACACGCCGCGCAATGCACGTAAGCGCCTTCGGTGCTCTGACCGCGCAGGTCAATCGGCGCGTTGCAACTGGGACAGGCAATTCTCTGCAACAAGTGATCGTTCATTCTCTTTTGTTCTCGCGTCGTCGCGTCGCGTACTCAAACACTTCTACAAGAAAGGCCCCGGCAATATGACCGGGGCCGGCTCCATCTTTGCTGTCTCGCTTGCCAAACACCGATCAGCAAAGGACTCGTTCCATTGTGACGTGTGAAATCAAGCTTCGTTTTGTCCAGTTTCGTCAGGAGTTTCGCGGAAGGCTTCACCTTCGGATGGCTGTGGCGCGTTTGGCAATCCGATCCTGGCCTGCTTGAGACTAAAGGCGATGCGCCGTTCCTCAGGCTGCAACGAGATGATCTTCAGCGTATGTTGTTCAGCAAGCTTGACGACCTCTTGTGGGCGCGCGATTTGATGATCGGCTAACTCCGAGATGTGGATCAGCCCCTCAATTTCCGGTTTGTCAACCAGCGCAGCAAAAGCGCCGAACGCCGTCAGGTTGACGATGGTTGCCTCGACCAACTGCCCTTCCTGATACGTGTCACGCACGCTTTCCCACGGGTCAGACACAAGCCGTTTCAAGCTCAACCCCAGGCGCTCCTGCTCCAGATCAATGTCCAGGATGTAAACGTCAATCTCCTGCCCCACCTGGACAAACTCTTGCGGCCGGGTGACGCGCTTCCAGGAAAGTTCGGAGATGTGCAGCAATCCATCCACGCCGTTGACATTCACAAATGCGCCAAAGGGGACGACGTTGTTGACAGTTCCGCGCGCGACAGAACCGGGTTGCAGCTTCTCCAAAATCCTCCGCTTGATGGCCTTGCTGTCGGTGGCGCGGCGCTCCGAAAGGATGAGCCGGTTGCGTTCCGGCGTGACCTCGATCACCCGCAAGGTCAAGGTCTCGCCAAGCAGCGTGTCCCAACGATTTTCCGTTTCGTTCGTATTGTGCTGAGGACGCCAGGTCGGCAACAATTGAGAACCGGGGACAAATCCGCGCAGCCGGCCCAGGCGCACAATCACGCCGCCCTTGTTGGTATCAACGACGGGCAGGGGAACCGGTTCCTCAGTCCGCAACAGCTTGCGCGCGCGATCCCAGTCGTTCTGCTGCGCGGCGCGGGCCAGTGATACCAGCATGGCGCCGTCGTCGTCTCCTTGTTCAACGATGTAAACGCTGACCCCCTGCCCCGGCCTGAGCGCGTGCAATTCTCTGGGCATCATCCGTTCTACTTCGCGGGGATGGACGATGGCGTCTGCTTTGCCCCCGATGTCAATGAGAATGGTTTTGTCGTTAATGGACGCAATGACACCTTCAACCACGTCGCCACGGTGACACTCGTTGGTCTCCATGTACTGATCCAGCAATGACGCCATGACATCCTGTTCCACGCCTGCTTCCGAGGCGGTCCCCTTCATCATAGATTTCTCCTGGCCGTGATAAATTCTTACCTACTATTATAGGCAAGTTTTCGTAGTGAGCAATTTCCTATTGCGAACGGGTCATCATTGCGTGTGGGTGACGACCAGGGGGACGGCCGGATGACCAGGCCAAACCATCAGGGTCGGGACCGGATCATCGAACCACACGCTGTACACTTCTTGATAGGTGCCATCGGCCTGGAACGCCGCTAACGTAAGGTTCACCAGGTCACGATAGGCGGAATCGCCTTGGGGCAAGAGGAGCGCTACCGGGCGGTATGTGTAACGCTGGTTGGTCATCACGTACCCTGGCTTGGTGAATTGGATCTCCAGCAGGGCGCGCCGTTCGCCGACAATCGCAGCGACTTCGCCTTGCCCTAATCCTGCCAGCGCCGCGGCCAGATCTGGATAACGCACTGTGGAGACTCCCACGCCGGCCGCTTGCGCCATACCGGGCAGCGCGCGTTCACCTTCGGAGTTAACCAAAACACCGGCGGAACGCCCATTCAAACCCGCTACATCCACGACCGGCGCTGCGGCGAGCGAAAAGATGCCAACGCCGTCATCCAGAACCGCGATGGAGAAATCTGCCTGCAATTCGATTTCCCGCGTTGGCACCCAGTTGCCGATGAGCATATCCACTTCGCCTTGCAGTAACCGCGAGAATCCGTCAGCCTCCGTCACCGGGACGAAGGTGACAGCTTGCCGGCTGCCAAGCCAACGCTCGGCAATGCGCTCGACCAACCGCACCTCGAAGCCGGTAGGGACGCCGTCAGCGCGGTTGCCGCTGTAGGGCCAGCGATCCACAAAGTAGCCTAGCGCCAATGTCCCCCGTCCACGGATGCGCGCGAGCACATCCAGCGCGGAAAGCTGTTGCGGCGTCGCGGAAGGGGACGGCGTCAGCGCGTTGCCCGGCAGTGGAACGACGCGCGGCGGCGAGACGCCCGGCAGCCAGCGAGCGTAAAGGGCGGCAAGCGTGCCATCCACGGTTATGTCTTCAAATGTCAGATTCACCAGATTGGCGAAGAACGGATCATCCTGGCGATAGACTAACGCGACCGGTTCAGATGTGGTCTGCAGCGCCACGACCGACCCGGCAACCAGTCGCCGGGCGCGCTCCAAACGGTGGCGCATGTCGCCATAGACGTCAATCTGCCGGGTGCGCAGCGCCTCGATGGCGTTGAAGAAATTATCGTAGGCGACGAAGGTTTTGGAGACCGGGATTGTCGCGTCAATGGTCGCGCGGCTGCCAGTCCATGTCACCACACCAATCTTGCGATTGTTCAATCCCGCTACATCCTGGATGCCCACATCCGGGAAAGTGAGGAAGGCCATGCCATCCATGAAATACGCCGGACTGAAATCCGCTTGCGCCTCCAACTCCTGCGTGTGGACAACACCAGCCAGCACGATGTCTACCGTGCCGTTGGTAAGGTGCTGAAAGGCCGAATCGGAGCGCACCTGGCGGAAGCGCACCGCGTTGGGGTCGCCAAGCCAGCGCCGGGCCAGCTCGCGGGCCAGGTCAATTTCCAGGCCGGCCAATTCGCTGTTGGCGGTGATGTAAGAGAACGGTTCCAGGTCGTAGCGCACGCCCACGACCATCTCGCCGCGCGCCAGGATGCGCGCCATCGTCGCCATCTCAGCCGGATATGCCGCTTCAGACGTGGGGGCGACGTAGGCCGAGGGGATGGCGCTATCTTCCTCCGGCTTGACCAACAGCCCAAGCAAGTCTTCCGCTTCCGAGCATCCGCTTAGAAACGCAACGACCAATAACAAAAACCATAAACGACGCATAGGGTGAGTGCCTCCAACCATAAAGTAAAAGCCAGGATGCCTCTAACGCCTCAAATGTACCACAAAGGCACGGTATGGGAAATGGGGAGGGAGTGGGGAGTAAGGGAGGGGGTGAGGAAGCTCTCGTGATTTCGCCGATTTGCCATTTGCCATTTACCATTCGCTATTTAGCGATACAGAGCGTGCTCATTGATATAGGCTTCGACTGCGGGGGGAACGAAATAACGCAGCGATAGACCTTCGCGCACACGACGGCGCAGGTCGGTGGACGAGAAGTGGAATGGCGGTATATCCAGCCACACCAGTTTGTGCGTCAATAGCGGCAACGCCGCAGTCAGCTCCGCCATATCAACGCGTTGGCCCACACGCGGCATCACGGCCAGATGCGCTTGCTCAAGGATGCCCTGTGGATCGTACCAGGCAGGCAAGTCGTGGAGCGAATCTTCACCCATCAGGAAGAACCATTCGGTAGTATCTGGGTATTTCGCGCGCAACAGCGCCAACATGTCCACGGTGTAATGCGGGCCGGGACGGTCCAAATCCACGCGGGAAAGCGCAAAGGCGGGGTTATCGGCAATGGCGGCGGCGGTCATCGCGGCGCGATCTGCGGCAGACGACATCGGCCGGTTGCGCTTGTGCGGCGGCGCGCCGGCCGGGACGAAAAGGACGCGCGACAACCCCAGTTGCGCGCGCGCCGTCTCCGCCAGGGCCAGGTGCCCGTAGTGCGGCGGGTCGAAGGAACCGCCGAGGATGCCGAAGCGTGATGTGTTCATTGGGAGTATGGAATAGGGAGTAGGGAGTAGGGAGTAGGAAGTAGGGAGTAGGGAGTAGGGAGTAGGAAAGAACAGCACCTTACTCCATACTTCTTACTCCTTACTCCTTACTCCTTACTCCTTACTCCTTACTCCTTACTCCTTACCTTTCAATCCGCGCAAGACACGCTCCACCGTGAACGGGAAGCGGTTGTACCACACGCCGGTTGCGTTGCGCAGGGCGTGGTGGACGGCGGAAGCGACGGCGATAAAGGGCATTTCGGCCATACCGCGCGCGCCCCACGGGCCATGCGGCGCGGGGTTCTCGATGATGAGCGGGATGACGCGCTGAGGAATATCCTCAACCGTGGGAATGAGATACGTGCTGAGCGTGCTGGTTAGTGGATAACCGTCGCGCTCGATGAAGTGCTCGGTGGTGGCCCAGCCAAGACCTTGAATCACCCCGCCCTCAATCTGCCCTTCCAGCAAGCGTGGGTTGATCGCCTGACCAACATCGTTAGCGCAGGCGATCAGCGGATAAGTGTACTCACCGGTCAGCGCGTCCACGGCCACTTCGGCGGCGATGGCAACGTAGCCGTAAGCGAAGTTGGGGTCGCCAGAGCCGGTTTGCGCGTCAATTTGCGTGGTTTTTGGCGCGAGGTAGGTGTATTCCATCTTCGCCGGGCGTTCCTCCCCACGCCATTTATCCAGCGCGCCCGCCGCTGCGCCACGCACCGCGTTGCCAATCATAAACGTCATCCGCGAGGCCGAGCACGATCCAGCGCTGCCGGTGATCGCCGTGTCCATCGCTTCCAGGCGCACCTTCTCGAAGGGCAGCGCCAACGCCTCCGCCGCCATCTGGCAGATGACGGTGCGCGTCCCCTGCCCCACGTCGGAACTGGCAGCGTAGACGATGAC
>DAOUAQ010000162.1:0-5813 GCA_034433375.1 Anaerolineae bacterium
AGCCTCTTGACATTCGCATGATTTTATTGTAATATGGTAAGCGTACCAGGAAAACGATACCATACTCCTTTTCTGTGATCCAATCCATGGCCACCATACGTGATGTCGCAAAACGGGCAGGCGTTGCCCCCATAACGGTTTCCCGCGTGATCAACAACTCCGGTTACGTGAATGAGCAGACCCGTGCCCGCGTGGAGGCCGCTATTGCTGACCTGGGTTATCTTCCCAACGTGTTGGCCCGCAGTTTGCGTTCGCGGCGCACCAACACGCTGGGGTTGATTTTGACCGACATCTCCAACCCGTTCTGGACCACGGTTGCGCGTGGGGTCGAGGATGCCGCCAGCGATGCCGGTTTCAACGTGATCTTGTGCAACACCGATGAGTCGGTGGTTGAGCAAGACAAGTATTTGCACGTGCTGGTGCAAAAGCAGGTGGATGGTGTGCTGTTGGTGCCTGCTCGCAGTGCGGTCGAACCGGTCAAGTTTGTCCAGAGCCAGAATACGCCCGTGGTGGTGCTGGACCGCCGGATTCCCAATTCCCAAACCGATGCGGTGCGCTGTGACTCCGAAGATGGCGCCTATCAACTGACACGCCTGCTTCTGTCGTTGGGGCATCGCCGGATTGCCATGTTGAGCGGCCCGCGAGGGGTCTCCACGGCTGAGGATCGCGTAGCCGGCTACCGGCGCGCGTTGCTGGAAGCGGGAGTGGAGGTCGATACCGCGCTGGTTTATTATGGCGAGTTCTCGCTGGAAAGCGGGTACGCCATGACAGGGCAAATGCTGGCGCGGACGCCGCGTCCAAGCGCCTTATTTGCCGGCAATAACTTTATCGCCATCGGCGCTTTGCGAGCCTTGCGGGATGCCGGTCTGCGTGTGCCGGAGGACATAGCCTTGGTGGGTTTCGATGACTTGCCCGCAGACCTGGTTGTGGATCCATTCCTTACGGTCGCCGCTCAGCCGGCTTACGAGATGGGGCGGCAAGCGACCGAATTGTTGTTGGCGCGGCTGTCTGAAGAAGCGCCAGCAGTCTATCAAGAGATCGTTCTGCCAACCACGATCGTCGTCCGGAGATCGAGCGGCCAAGCTCTGGAATAGCAGGACGGCTAACCGTCAATCCAAGTGGCGCTTTTGTAGTCATTTTTTCTGTTGGCTTTGTATGGTAACGATACCATACAGGATTTTTCCACAATGTCGTTGCACTGGAGTCTGTACTTATGGAAGTAAAAAGCTCATCACCCGCACAAGAGGTCATTCTTGAGGTCGAAAACGTTTCCAAGAGCTTTCCAGGTGTGAAGGCGCTCGATAGCGTCTCATTCGACCTGCGGAGGGGGGAAGTCCACGCTTTGGTTGGTGAAAATGGAGCGGGCAAGTCGACGCTCATGAAAATCTTGAGCGGGGTCTACCAGCCTGACGAGGGCGTGATCCGGTATAAGGAGAAACAGGTTGCTTTCAGCGATGTGACCCAGGCGCGTGAGGCCGGCATTGCGATTATCTATCAGGAACTCAATCTGATTCCCCATTTATCGGTGGCGGCCAACATCTTTATCGGCCGGGAGCCGCTGACCCGCTTTGGGGCGCTCGATGAGAAAAAGATGAACGCCGACGCGGTGGCGACGCTTGCCCGTCTCAATGTTTCTTTGGATCCGACGATCAAACTGAATCAGTTGCCCGTCTCCAAGCAGCAGATGGTGGAGATCGCCAAAGCCATTTCTTTCGACTCGGAAGTGCTCATCATGGATGAGCCGACGAGCGCGCTGACGGAATCCGAGATCAACGAGCTTTTCCGAATCATCCATGCATTGCGCGATCACGGGGTGGCGATCATCTACATTTCGCATCGCCTCGACGAACTGCGGCACATCGTGGACCGCATCTCGATTTTGCGCGACGGGCGCTCGGTCAGCACCGACGATTACACCGCTATCGGCATGGGTGAAATCGTGAATCGCATGGTGGGCCGCAAACTGGAGAACAAATTTCCACCGAAACAAAACGTCCCGACCACGGAGAAGATACTCGAGGTGCGCCATATCGTGCGGGCGGGGATTCTGCATGATATTTCCTTCGGCCTCTACCGAGGCGAGATTCTCGGTATAGCCGGCCTCATGGGCGCGGGGCGCTCAGAGTTGGGGAGAGCGATCTTTGGCGCTGATCCGATTGATGCGGGCGATGTGGTCATGAACGACCGCAAGCTTGCGCTGCGGTCGCCTGCCGACGCCATTAGAGCCGGCATTGCTTACCTTTCGGAGAACCGCAAGGAGGAGGGGTTGGCGGTGAAAATGACGCTCGCCGAGAACGTCACCATGGCCAACGTGCTGGAGATTTGCCACCGTTTGGGCGTGCTCTCGCGCAGCCAGGAGATGGCGGTCACGCAGCGCTACGTCAAGGATCTCACGATCAGAACGCCCAACCTCTCCCAGATTGTGAACAATCTTTCTGGCGGCAACCAGCAAAAGGTGGTCGTGGCAAAGTGGTTGTTCTGCGATTCGAAGATTCTGATCTTCGACGAACCGACGCGGGGCATCGATGTCGGCACCAAGTACGCGATCTATGAACTGATCGGCGCGTTGGCGCGTGAGGGCCGGGGGGTCATCATGATCTCCTCCGATCTGCCGGAGATACTCGGCTTGACGGACCGCGTGCTGGTGCTCCACGAGGGGCGACTCGCGGCGACGCTCACCACCCCGCAAACGACGCAGGAAGAGATACTCAACTACGCAGCGGGCGTCGCGTAGTCGCTGGAAGGAGGCGCACGTATGTCTGGCCGAAAATCAACTCGAACGGGAGAGCAGTTATGAGTGAGATGACGTCGGAACAAACCAAAAAAGAATTCCCTGAGATCAAAGAAAAGCCGGAGAAATCCGGTCTGGGCCTGGACAGGTTTATCACGTTCGCAGCCGTGATCGCGCTGTTTACGTTCTTTTCGTTAACGGCGCGGAACTTCTTTACCATGCGCAGCATCCTCAGCCTGGCCTTGCAGACCAGCACAATCACGCTGATGGGCATCGGTGTGACTTTTGCCATTATCACGGGCGGCATCGACCTTTCCATTGGATCCGTTGTGGCCTTTTCTGGCACGATTGCGGTGATCGCAGCGCGGGCCGGGATCCCGATTTGGCTCAGTATGCTCATCGGTCTATTGGTCGGCGTCGTTACCGGTCTGCTCAACGGGCTGATGATCACGAGATTGAAGCTCCCGCCGTTCATCGCGACGTTGGGCACGATGATGGTTACCCGGGGCGTGGCCCTCACCATTACGAACGCCAACGCGTGGCCGGCCCCGCAAGGCTTTGGCACGCTGGGCAACGGCGCCCTCTTTGGGCTGGGGCCGCAATTCCCCGGCATACCCTATCCAGTGCTGATCATGATCGCGGCGGCCCTGATCTTTGGCTTCATCCTGCGTAGAACGCGGTTGGGGCGGTACACTTACGCCATTGGCTCGAATCAGGAGGCGGCGCGGCTTTCGGGGATCAAGGTCGACCAGGTCAAGATGATCAACTACGTCTTTTGCGGCCTGCTTGCGGCTCTGGTCGGCATTATCCTCGCCTCGCGGATGGCTACTTCGCAGCCGAACAGCGCAGCGGGCTACGAGATGAACGCAATTGCCTCCGCCGTCATTGGCGGCACGAGCCTGATGGGAGGCGTGGGCACGGTGGGCGGGACTGTGATCGGGTCGTTCATCATTGGCATTCTCACGGTGGGTCTCACGATGTCAGGGGCGAACTACTTTATGCAGCAAATTGTTATCGGACTTGTCGTCATTGGCGCAGTGACGGTGGATCAGCTTAGAGGTCGTAAGTAAAATATGCGGCCCCTGTATGTCTGCACGCCGAGGCTCACGCCTGAACGCGCAGATGCCGGTTCTCATTCGCATAAACTGGACTACAAAACAGAAAGGAGAGATAGGAGATGAAGCTTTTTAGGATTGCGTTAACTGTGATTTTCGTGGCGCTCTTGGCTAGCTGCGCTGGCCCGACGGCGACACCCCAGACGATCGTCGTCACCAAGGAAGTCATCAAGGAAGTCGAAAAGGAAGGCCCGATTGAGATTGCCGTCATCGTCAAGACCAGCAACTCCAGCTTCTGGCAGAATGTGCAGACCGGGGCCTTTGCCGCGCAGGCCGAGCTGAAGGAAAAGACGCCCAAGCTCTCGGTCACCTTCCTGGGCGCTCAGTCTGAGAGCCACATCAACGAGCAAATCAACATCGTCGAGAGCGCGATAGACCGCGGCGTCAAGGCGATCGTGCTGGCGCCCTCAGATGTGAACGCCCTCATCGCGCCGATACAGAAGGCGAAGGCGGCTGGCATCCCCGTCGTTATTATCGACTCGCTGCTCGCCGGCCCTGAGGACAACTATGTGTCGTTCCTGGCTACCGACAACGATGCAGCCGGTAGAGCCTGCGCCGCGCGATTGATCGAGGAAATCAAGGCCAAGACCGGCGGCGCCAGCGGCAAGATCGCCATCATGTCCTACGTGGCCGGCGTCGGCTCCGAGATCGGGCGCGTGGGCGGATTCGAGGACTATATCGCGAAGAACTCCAGTTTGGAGGTCGTGACGAAACAGTACTCCAACGCCGACATGCCGACCGCACTCGACCAGACCACGAACGTGCTCGCCGCCAATCCAGACCTGGTGGGCATCTTCGGCGCCAACGAACCGACCGCCATCGGCATGGGCCGCGCGATCGAGCAGGCGGGACTCGCGGGGAAGATTGTGGCGATCGGGTTCGACGGCAACCAGGTTTTACAGGAGATGGTCAGGAACGGTACGCTCCAGGCTATCGCTGTGCAAAGCTCCTTCAACATGGGGTACCTGGGCGTCAAGACCGCCTACGAAGCCGCCATCGAGGGCAAGACGGTCGAACACTTTGTGGACACCGGTTTCATCATGGTTGATAAAGCTAACATCGATAGCGAAGAAGCGCAGAACGTACTCTATTGATCTCCGCAGATCGCGCCTATTGACGACAAGTACTTTGAGATATACGGTTCGCGCTTTGCGGGCGAACCGTATATCTTTACAAAAAGATTTTGTGTTAAAATTGCCAGGTAACCAGACTTGAATCACGTGAATTTTCGCCAATTTCTGTACTGGGCAGAAGCATATTACAATTTTGGTACGCGGATGAACACGGAAAACACGGATTTCTTTCCTTAAAAATCCGTAGAATCCGTGAAATCCGTGTACGATTCTTCGATTCGTGATTGCAAGATCATCTTGACTACTACAATTTTCGCCAATTTCTAGGAAAGATTCGCGTAGATTGGCGAGATTAGCGGTTTACTTTCCAAGGAGGACGAGTTCGATGAGTGAAAATCGCACAGCAAAGGACGTCCTGAAAAAGGACGATTTGATCGTCATCACCGGGGCCGGCGGGTTCATCGCCGGGGCGCTGACCCGGTACTTTCACGATCAGGGATTCAACCGCATCCGCGCCATTGACAAGAAGCCGCTGCCCAAATGGTACCAGCGGGTGGAGGGCGTGGAGAGTCTGTGTATGGACTTGAGCGAGTACGACAACTGCGTCCGCGCGGTCGAAGGGGCGACGGAAGTTTACAACCTGGCGGCGGACATGGGCGGGATGGGGTTCATCGAGCGATTCCGTGTGGAATGTCTGCGCAGCATTCTCATCAACACACACATGATCGAGGCGGCATACCGCGCGGGGACGGAACGCTATTTCTACTCGTCATCGGCGTGCGCCTACAACGTCACCTTGCAGCAAGACCCCAACGTGCGCGCGCTCAAAGAGTCCGACGCTTACCCTGCGATGGCCGAACGCGGCTACGGGTGGGAAAAGCTGATGTCCGAGAT
>DAOUAQ010000163.1:0-3588 GCA_034433375.1 Anaerolineae bacterium
AGGAACCGCAGAATCTCGTAGATGCCGGCGTCCACCTCGCGCTCGGCGGCCAGGGCGGCCTTGAACGCCCACAACTGGTTGCGCGTGGGCAGATCGTTCGTCCACAGCAAATACGTGACTTCTTCATAACTCGAATGTCTCGCCAGATCTCGAATGTCGACACCGCGGAACTGCAATGCGCCGACGTCCCCGTCGATATCGCAGATCGCAGTGCGCCCCGCCAGGACCCCTTCAAGCCCCTCGTAAACGCGCTGCTCCGGTGGATAATCGCCCAACAGCGTTGGCAGCCGGTTATCCGTGACCAGCATACTTTTCACCCTGAACCCCGTTTTCATCTCCATCGCTCTTTTCCTCCCCTGCTGAAATACGCCCCAAATAAAAAAGTCAGCCTACCGAGAACCGGTAGGCTGACTTCTTTTTCGCTTTAGCTAAATTCCAGGTAGCGCTAACCGGCCCTCCACACGGTGTAAGGCTTAGGCTGCTGGCGAACCGGAATTATGATCATGCTATGCGTTGTCATACCATCACTTCGTCGAATGATTCAATATGGTTTTATATTAGTCGAAATGTCGAACTTGTCAAATGCACGCGAGAATGCGAGAATGTATCTACGCCGCTCGCTCCGGGCCATACGTCACGCCCGGTCTGCAAAATCAGGTTCCCGGCCAACAGGCCAGAATGTCGCAACAAGGGGCGGCACGATGAGCAAAGGTATCCCAATCAGATGACTGAGAAGATGATTATCCAACAGCGCCGGATACCAGACCCGGACCGTTTCAAAGTAAGGGATGATGAGCAGCGCGGTCAGCGAGAAAACAATGCTGACCCGCCACGGTCGTCGGGCGGGCAATAACAGCGACATCAAAGGCACAAACCAGAGCAAATACCAGGCATGAAATACGGGCGACGTGAGCAGCACGAACCAGAACAAAGTATAAAAGGCCGGCAAACAGACCAACACGTAAGCCGGAGAGTTTTTCACCTGACGGAGGCTTGCCCAGAAGTAAGACAGGTAAATCAACACAAAGATAGACAGGCAAATATAGCGGGAGAGCGCAAAGGCCCGCGAGAGTCCCAGCAGATCACCCAGAACGAGCACCATAAGAGTCAACAACGAGCGCCCAACCTGCTTTCCAGTCGTCAAAACAGTCCAATTCTCCCAACCCGGCCAAAGTGGAAGCATCAACAGGACTACGATGGTCCCAATGAGTAAAGCAGAAGAGCCTACAACACCGACTCGACGACGCCAATCCGGTTGGGACGCAGACAAGGCCAACCAGAAAAATGGAATGATCAGACCGGTAACATATTTGGTCGAGATGGAAAAAGCGAACAACAGACTTCCAAGCGCAGCCCAAGCCAGTGAGGACGCTGTGGGAGCCGCTGCATCTGGCGGCCGGGTCAGCGCCCAGATCGCAGCCAGCAGAAAAAAGACCATCACGATGTCATTATGGCCGTTTTGCGCGCTTTCCAGCAGTACCAACGGATTCCAGGCAAAGGCAATAGTCCCGGCCATGGCCCATGCTGGCCGAAACCGGCGTATGATCTGGTAAATCAACCAGACGCAGCCCAGATAAGCCAGGACAGTCAATAGCTTGAGCGCCAGCAGATGCGCCAGAAAGGTTCCCCCGCTCAGGCGGAAGGCAGCCAGCGACAGCCATTCCCAGATTGGCCCATACGGCGAAGGCGCGTCAATCCATTCCGCCGCCAAACCTATCCACGGATCGGAGGCCGGCAGCGCAGCAGGAGCCGTCGCCAGGGGGTTGAGTCCGTACAAGGCCCATCCGCGGGTGTGAATGGCGTAGCTGAATAGATCAATAGCCATAACAGGATAAGAGGGAATGGAAACAGCGGCCAGAACGGCGCTGCTGATCAAGACAAAGCGCCCCCCCATCGTCGTTAGCTGACCGCCGCGCGCAGAAGGGCTTGCCAGGCGGAAAGCCCATCCATACAATCCAAACAACAAGAGCAACCCGCCCACATAGATGACCACGCCAAACAGAGAACGCCCGGTCAATTGAGCATAATCAACCGGCGGGATGGTGGCATAGAGACGCATCAATGGGAAACGCAGGGTGAAAACGAGCAGATAGACGAGGCTGCTTAGACCGACAATGAGGGTAAGTCGAGGAAAAGAATACTTGCGGTTCATTCAGACGTGATGTACCACACTCAATAGTGAATGGACACCGGCGTGCCGATTTCGGCCCAGGCGTAGAGCAGGCTGGCCTCATACGTTCCCAGGACAATGCAGCCGTAGGAGATCGGCGAACCCAGATAGCCCGCCCAGAGCGTCGCGCCATTCTGCATCACCGGCAGGGCGTGGATACCGTTTTCCGTCGAACCGGCCCAGTAGATACCGAGCCACGACGGCATCCAAATGTCCCAGGTGGAGCCGTAGGCGTTGGGAATCTTGCTTTGCACGCGGAACTCGCCGACGCGCGTGTAATACGGCGCGGCCCCACTGGAAGCGACGAAGGAATAGATCAGTTGATCCCCCTGATAAGCGTAGAGATGCTGCTCGGAGAGATTGACCACGATGTATTTTCCGCCGCCAGAAGGGGCAGGCGCCGTTCCCGTCAGACGCAGCACCTGCCCGGCGTAGATGCTTGACGGGTTGGCAATCCCGTTCAAAGCCGCCAACGCCGCCGGGGTGGTATTGAAGCGCAGCGCGATCTGGATCAGCGTGTCGCCGGGACGCACCATGTAGGTATCGAGATTGCTCGTTTCCAGGTCAGGCGTCGTCTCGGCAGCGCGACCGGGGATGAGCAAAGATTGCCCGGCATAGATCGTGTGTTGGTCTGTCAAATTGTTGGCGTGTACCAAAGCCCACACGGTGACGCCATGGCGCAAGGCGATGCTGCTCAACGTATCGCCCGGCTGCACAACGTAGGCATCCGTAGATGGCGTCGGCGCTGGCTGCGGGGCCGGTTCGCCAGATGCGCCGGGGATGACCAGCTCCTGCCCGACGTAGATGTAGATGCTGGTCAGCCCATTCGCCGCCATAATATCATCCACCGTCGTACCGTAGCGCAGCGAGATGCGGAAGAGGTTCTCGCCGGGCTGCACCACGTGGACGATGGACGTCTGCGCTTGCACTGCGGCAGGACAGAGCAGCGCACACAACAACACCAGCACGACAAGTGTTTTTACCACCAGATGTAATCTCCCAAAAAGACGCCGTCCCAGCCGGCTTCTTCTGCCAATTTCGATAATTGCGCAACGAGACGGGCCTCATTGTAGGGTAAAGCTAAACCAAATTTCATCACCATCGGTTCACTCCTTTCGCACAGCTTTCTAGATCACATCTTTCATTGACGCCTCGAGGTATGGGCAAGGTTTTGGCGACGGATTCGTCAAGTAAGTGGCTTAACTCACATTCTATACCGCCAACGGCGCATTGGCAAACAACTGCCGTAGCAGAGATGTTTCAAACGGACGCCGCAACCAGCCGGATGGAGCCTTCCGTGCCACAAACGATGCGTCGCTCCTCACCCCCGGACGGCGCAGGGACGGCTTGTGTGCAGGCATAGCCCGGCGCGGTTAGTTCGGCCCAGAAGGTGTCTTGCGAAAGGGTGATCGTCAGGC
>DAOUAQ010000164.1:0-14171 GCA_034433375.1 Anaerolineae bacterium
CCTGCAAAAAGATAGGAACATAGGCGTTGTACAACGTCCACATCACGCTGATACCGAAGAAGCCAAAGCCAATGAGGAAAGTCTTGCCATAGTTGAGTTTAGGTTTGTCCATAGCGAATCGTCATCTCCTTTGCAGATATATGGCGGCGTGAAACACTGGGTATAGTTGTAGCATGAATATGCAAGCAAGCAAGCCCTGGATGAATAGTATCCACGAAACCTCGCCGACGCACACATCACGAGTCCAGGGGGCTTCCATCCGAAAGCGTATAGTTTTGACAGCTTCCTGAAACATTGTACTATGATCCCATCAATACTATTGAGGAGAGAACCTATTGAGGAGGCCGACGATGAAACGCTACGAGACGATAGGACAGCTTCTTGCACGTTTGGGACTGCTGGTGGCCCTGTTGAGCGGGTTCGCGCCCGATTGGGTACACCCAGCGCCAGTGCTGGCGAACGATTGTAACATCCAATGGACCCCGGTGCTTCACGATACTTTCGCCACCGCCTACCGCTCACCCGGCGGCCCGGTGACGCCAGGAACGACGGTTAAGCTGCGCCTGCGGGTGGGGCAGGGAGACATCACCGGCGCGCGCGTGCGGGTATGGGATGATCGCACCAACACGGAGACCTATCACAATCTAGCCTGGGACGGCAGCTTCGACACCGATCCCACGACCTACGATTGGTGGTTTGTGAACCTTTCGGTTGGAGCGCAGACCACCGTGCTCTATTACTTCTTCGAAATCAACGACGGCGGCGCCTGTTCCCCTGCCGATCAGGATTTCTACACGGACGACGACCCCACATTCTACGGCGGCGGCTATGGGGCGATGAGCGACGGCTACAATGACGGCAAGAGCTTCCAAATCACCGTTTACGATCCCGCCTTTGCTGTGCCCGATTGGATGCAGGGGAGTGTCGTCTACCAGGTCTTCCCCGATCGCTTCCGCGACGGCAACGCAGCCAACAATCCCCCCGCCGGGCGCTTTTCGTATAACACCAGCGGGACCATTGTGCGCTCCAGCGACGCCGAAGGCGATTGGAACAGCGTTGTGTGCGATCCGCGCAGCACCTACACACCGTCGTGTGACGGTAAGTATGGCGATAATTTCTACGGCGGCGATCTGGCGGGGATTACCGAGAAGATCAACGCCGGCTACTTCGACGCGCTCGGCGTGAGCGTGCTCTATCTCAATCCCATCTTCTTCTCGCCATCGAATCACAAATACGACACGGCGGATTTTTTGCTGATCGATCCCGATTTCGGCACGCTCGCCGATTTCCAGGCGCTGACGGCGGCCGCCCACGCGCACGGGATGAAGGTGATCCTCGATGGCGTCTTCAATCACACGTCGTCGGATAGCCGGTACTTTGACCGCTACAAGCGCTTCGACGCCAGCGGCGCTCTGGTGAACCTGAGTGAAGGCGCGGACGACAACACCGGCGCGTGCGAAAGCCCGAATTCTACTTACCGCAGTTGGTTCTACATCCCCGACACGCTCGGTTCGCCCGCTAACGGAGCCACAGACCGTTGCGATGCCAGCGACACTGACGATCCCGGCGGCGCGTGGAATCAGACCTACACGGCCTGGTGGGGCTACGGCTCGCTGCCCAAGTTGCAGGCGAATTCCGCAACGGTGCGCGATCTCATCTGGGATGACGGACTGAACTCCGTCGGCCCCTATTGGACCTACCACGGCGCGGATGGCTGGCGCTTCGACGTGGGCGACGATGTGGACCCCGGCTTAACCGCCGACCCAACCAACAATTACTGGGAAGGCTTCCGCGCTGCCGTGCGCAATGCAAGCGTGACCGGCAAGGATGACACCTTGATGCTGGGCGAGTTGTGGGGCGATGCCTCCGGCTTCTTGCTGGGCAATGAGTGGGACAGCGTGATGAATTATCGCTTCCGCTCGGCGGTGCTCGGCTGGCTGTTCACCGGCTGCTCCGGTAACGGTTGCACCGGCGGCGCCCTGTTTGAAGATAATGACAGCAACAGCGGCAGTTCCAGCGGCGCGATTAGCTACCTCAGTCCGTCGCTCTTCAACGCCCGCTTGCGCTCCATCGAAGAGGACTACCCGCCGATGGCGTTCCACGCCATGATGAATCTGGCCGGCTCGCACGATACCAACCGCGTGCGCTTCCTGCTCAAGAAGATCAACAACGACAACGACAGCGCGGCCCTGCAACGGATGAAGGAATGGTGGCTGTTCGCCTTCACCTACGCCGGCGCGCCGACGTTCTACTACGGCGACGAGATCGCGCTGAGCCACGATGGCGTGTGGACGACCAAATGGGAGGATGATCCCTACAACCGCGCCCCCTACCCCTGGCCCGACGCGACCGGCAGCGCCTACGCCCCCGTCACCAACGCGCTGGCCTTTGCGCGCAAGATGGCCAGCATCCGCTGGAGCTACCCCGCGCTGCAATCCGGCGACGTGCAGCACGGCCTCGTCATTGACGACGCCAACAAACTCTACGGCTTCGCCCGCACCACCGGCAGCCAGACCGCGCTCATCGTCCTCAACCGGGATGGCGTCCAGCATACCGTCAACCTCACCGGTTTGAACGCCGCGCCCTACAACCTCACGAACGGTACCGCGCTGTACGATGCGATTGAGGGTCATACGTACACAGTCGCCGGCGGCGGCGTGAGTGTGCCGGTCAATGCGACCTGGGGCGTCGTGCTGTTGGAGCAGAACAAAATAGATATTCCGGCCATGCCGGTCGTCACCTTCACAGAGAACAGCGGGCCAGACCTGCTGAGTTGGCCGGCGGTGATCACCGACACCACCGGCGCGCGCGAGTTGGCGCTCGCTTACACCATCCACAGCGGCAGCGCGCCCGACTTTCCGCCAGCCCCCGGCAACCAGATCGGCGCGGTGACGCTGCCCGATTTCGGCGCCCCCAACGGCGTGTTGACCTTCGTCACGACCAATCCCGCCAGCGGGACGTATTACCAGGTTTGCGCCTACAACGCGGCCGGCCGGTCTTCGTGCGGCGTCTCCGCCCCCACCGCCGTCACATTCACCGGCGCGTATCCAGGCCCAATGCTCTGGCAAGTCGGTGCGCTGCTGGCGCTGGTGAGCGTGCTGGGAGGGATCGCCATCCTTGTCCGGCGGAAAACAGTGTGTTGAATTCTGTCCCTTGCTGGTGACACTCTGACGGCGTAGCCGAATGGAGACAAAAGGGGCGGATACGGGAACAATCCCGCATCCGCTCTTTGCTATGTGCGCAGGACATCTGCTATCCCCTAACATTCGAGGATGAAGTCGGCCTCTGCTTCGGCAATGAGAACATTCGAGCAGCGGAAATCTGCGGTGAATTAATGATTCCGTGATAAAATCTATATAGGCAGACTGCAAACTTTCCGCAAGAGTGCAGCTTTTATATAGAGATGGCAGAATGAGTAACCTGAAACGTCCGCCGTGGTGGTCGGTGCTGCTCCTCCATATCAGCGTCCTGGCGCTATCAAGTGTAGCCATTGTCTGGCTCAATCTACCTGACAGCTTGCTACTGCTGTTTTTAGCGCCGTGCGTCCTGTTGGCCTTTTTCTATGGATGGCAGGTCTATGGCGCGATGGTGGCTCTGCTTGTCGCGGTTGCCGTCTGGGTCGCTTATCGGGTCTCCGGCAATTTTGTCGCTTCCCTGACCACCTTTGGCATAGCAGCGCTCAGCGGGTTGGTGATGGCCTGGGGGGTACACGCGCTGGCGCTGGCGCGGGCGACGGCGACGGAAAAATGCCGCGAAGAGCACAAGCGTCTGGCCAACATCTTGTGGGGCACAAGTGTCGGCGCTTGGGAGTGGAATGTGCAGACAGGCGAAACCCGCTTCAACGACCGTTGGGCCGAGATGATCGGTTACACGTTGGCGGAGATTTCGCCCGTCAGCATCAAAACCTGGGAGACATTCACCCATCCCGGCGATTTTGCGCGGTCGAATGAAGCGCTGGAACGTTATTTCCGGGGTAAAACGCCCTTCTACGAATGTGACTGCCGGATGCGGCACAAAAATGGTCACTGGGTGTGGGTGCTGGATCGTGGCAAGGTGGTGACATGGACCGCGGACGGAAAGCCACTATGGATGGTCGGTACGCATCTGGACATCACCGAACGCAAGCAAACGGAAGAAACCTTAGCCAGGCACCGGAATCACCTGGAAGAACTGGTGCAGGCGCGCACCGCCGAACTGGAACGCGAGATTGCCGAACGCGAGCACATCCAAAACGCCCTGCGCGAGTCGGAATTCAGATTCAGAGCCATCTACGACACCGCCAACGTCCTGATTATCGCCCACAATACCGAAGGCAGGGTCATCTACATTAACCCTTACGCCTGCCGGATATTGGGCTACGCGGAAGGCGAATTGCTCGGCCAGCGCATCCGACCCTTATTTGAGGAAAGCGAAATTGAGAAGGCCAGGCCACTCACCGCGCGGCTGATGGCGGACTGTGGCTTCCAGGTCGAAGGGTTCGAGCAGTATTTGCAGACCAAAGATGGACAGCGCGTTTTGATCAGTTGGAACGTGACCGCGCTCCAGGACACGGCGGGAAATGTCACCGGTATCCTGGGTGTCGGGCAAGACATCACAGCGCGCGAGTAAATTCCTCCCCCGCGCTTGACTCTACCCCAGTTTAGGGCACAATTCCTACAGACACAGTCCACATCGAACTGACGAGAAAAACGCATGGAGACATTGACGACCATTGCCAGGCACTTCATAGCGGATGCCGAGCCAATCGCCGGCGTTCGGGAATATGGTTCCGGCAACATCAACGACACGTTTCTGGTCACACCGGGGTCCGGGGCGCCGTTCATCTTACAGCGGATCAACCAACGAGTGTTCAAACAGCCCGCATGGATCATGCGCAACATCCGCACGTTCACCGATCACGTCCAGGTGCGTCTGCACTCCGCGCCAACGCCGGAGCGCCGCTGGGAAACGCCACAGATCATCCCCACCAGCGACGGGCGCGACTACATCATTGACGCGCAGAGCGGATTTTGGCGCGCGCTCACCTTCATCGAAGGCGCGCGCTCCTACGCGAAGATTCAGGATATCCGCCACGCGCGGGAAGTGGGGTACGCGCTCGGTCGCTTCCACCGTCTCATCAGCGATCTGGATTCCACGCAGTTGTACGACACCCTCGAAGGCTACCACATCACCCCGCGCTATCTGGCGCACTACGACGCGGTCGTCGCGCGCCGAGACTGCGCGGGGGATTCGGCGGACGTAGCTTACGGGATGCGCTTCCTGGCCGAGCGTCGTGACGCCATCCCCGTGCTGGAAAACGCCAAACAGCAAGGCAAATTGCACCTGCGTCCCACCCACGGCGATCCCAAGGTAGACAACGTGATGATTGACGACGTCACCGGACAGGCCGTGGGCGTCATTGACCTGGACACGATCAAGCCCGGCCTCGTCCAGCTCGACATCGGCGATTGTCTGCGCTCCGGCTGCAATCCGCCGGGCGAAGAGGCGGAAGACATTGACGCCGTGTACTTCGAGATGGACCTCTGTCGGGCGATTTTGGAGGGGTATCTCCCGCTGGTGCGCGATTTCTACACCGAGGACGACTACGCCTATCTTTACGCGGGCATCCGCCTGCTCGCGCTGGAACAAGGGCTGCGGTTCTTCACCGATTACCTGGAAGGCAACGTGTACTACAAAGTCAAACACGAGCGGCACAACTTACAGCGCGCCCTGGTCCAATTCAGACTCACCGCGAGCATTGAAGCCCAAGAAACCGCCATCCGCACCGTCAGCGCCAGCTTCCGCGCGGCAGGCACGTAAAGAGTGGCAAGTTAAGAGTTGCGAGTTGCGAATTACAGATTACGAATTACAAGTTACAAGTTACAGATTACGAGTTACGAATTACAAGTTACAGATTACGAATTACGTTTTGCGAGGACCCTATGTCACGATATACACGTCTGGCCTGGATAGCGATTCTGGTTTTAGCAATGGCGCTGCGGTTGCTGGCGCTGAATCACGTTCCACTTGCGCCGGCTGAGGCCGCGTCCGCGCTGGCGTCGCTGGATGCGGCGCGCGGTGAGGGGTGGACGCAGACAACGGATAGTGCGCTGCTGCTGGTGGGCAACGGCGCGCTGTTCAAGCTCTTCGGCGGGGGAGATGGGCTGGCGCGCTTGCTCCCGGCATTGGCCGGCGTCGCGCTGGCTGGACTGCCCTTCTTGTGGCGCAAGCGCCTGGGCGAGGTGGGCGCCTTGATCGCCGCCGGGCTGCTGCTCTTGTCGCCGTTGGCCCTGTTTGCGTCGCGGCAACTGGAAAGCACAAATCTGGGCGTTCTGGGCGCGCTGCTGCTGTTGACGACGCTGATGATGGACACCGCTGACAATCATCCTGCGTGGCTTTCCCCGCTGCTCATCGTCGCCGGGTTGGCAGTTGGCTTGACGGGCGGGCCATCGTTCTACGACGTGCTGCTTGCCGGGCTGGCGGCGTGGGCGTTCTACCGTTGGAGTCTCGGCGCGCCGGTGTGGTCGCCGCTGCGCGCGTGGGCTGAACCGGCGATTGGCGGTCTGGTTGGAGCCATCCTGATCTCGATTGGCCTGGGGTTGCGCTGGAACGGCTGGAGCGGCGTCGCCGATGGACTGGCGGCGTGGCTGGCTTCGTGGCGCGCCGCTCGGATAGGACTCTCCGACATCATATCGCTTTTCCTGTACGAGCCGCTGACATTATTCCTGGCGCTGGTCGGCTTGATCTGGTCCGTCAGAAAGACCGAGCCTTTCGCCCTGGCCCTGGCGATTTGGGGATTCGTCGGGTTGCTGCTGGTGAGCGTGCGGCCCGGCGCGACGCCGCTGGCCGCGCTCGCCTCAGTCGCGCCGCTGGCTTTGCTGGCCGGCTACGGCGTACAACAGACCCTTGCTGGCGTCCCCGCCGCTTTGTTCAAGTGGATAGGGGGACACGGGCTGGTAAGTTTTGTCTTCTGGCAGCCCGTCGGCCTGGCGCTGGCGAGTCACGCCAACAACAACAGCACCGTGGGGTTCTTGGGCGCAACCGACAATGTGAACCTCATCTTTTTCCTCGGCAGCGTAACCCTGATCGCGTTACAAATCTTGATCACGCTGTTGTTTTCACTGGCAATACCCCTGAAGACGGTATGGCGTGGAGCGGTTTTGGGCATGGCGTTAGTCCTGTTGGTGACACAGAGCGGGTTTGCGTGGGGACTGGCGTTCGTGCGGCCTACATCCCCGGCGGAACCAGCGATCCGCGCCGCCGCGTCGCCGGACCTCTGGACGCTGCGGTCACTGCTGGATGAGCTGGCGGTACGCCGCGGACAACGGCGCGACGACTTCGAGATCACCGTCGTCATACCAGAAGAAGCGACAGCCAACGTCGTGCGATGGACCGTGCGCGACTTCATGCGCGTAACCGTCGCCGCGGCATGGCCGGCCGACGTGAACGGCGTGGTCATCGCCGCGCCGGACGTATCCCCGCCCGCCGCAGATGCACGCGGTTGGACAGGGATGGCGTTTGTCGCCACGACGCGCGGCGCGCAAATCGTGCCGCGCTGCCAGGGATTTGCTCCACTCGCGTGCCGCGACCTGGCGCGCTGGTACCTTTTCCGCCAGATTAAAGACGCGCCCGCCCCCGAAAAGGTCGTGCTGTGGAACAACACCCCATAAATCCACAGCCGCGCCTCTTGCTCTCTCTGCTCCTTCGTTTATAATGTCCACACAAACAAGGGAGAGTTATGACAGCATATCGCAAAGCAAGTATTCGAGATTTGACCACCGCAGCTTACGAGTTGGATGGGCGGTTCCTGCAAGGGATCGTGCGACAGGACAAACAAGATGGGCGGTGGTTAGTGGGCAACACGTCAATCGAAGAATGGCTGGCGCGCCACGATGGCGAGGATGTCACGCTGATCGTCCTGCCCATGGCGGAAGATCGCCCGATGCAAACCAAAGTCTGCACGACATGCGGGCGGACGTACACCGGCGTCGAGTGTCCCCATTGCCGCGAAGTGCGCACGCGCCTGCGGGGGCGTTGAACAGCGCAACCTTCGCCAGTTCTATACGTTCCGGAGGATCAACAACGTGAAAATTCAAGACTATCTGCGCATCCTGCGCCAAAGGGGCTGGATCATTCTCCTGGCGATGGCGCTGACGGCGGCGAGCGCGTTTGTCTTCAGCAAATTGCAGACGCCGGTGTACCGCTCCAGCGTCGAGATCTCGATCCAGCTTGCCCGGCCCGACCTGGGCCTGACCCAATCGGCGAAGTGGCTGCTCAACAGCTTCAACGCGACGATGTGGTCGGAGCGTTACGCGCAAGAGGTGATTGACCGGCTGGATTTGATGCGCACGGCCAAAGATTTGAAAGGTGACGTGACCTTCGCCGCCGACGACAATCGCCTGGTCATCCAGATTGATGTGGATGATTACAACGGCGAGCAGGCCAACAACATCGCCAACACGTGGGCGCAGCTATTCCAGGAGTGGCGCAACGAGCAGAACGCGCGGCAAAACAAAGAGGATCGCGTTTTCGCGGAAGTGATTGACCCCGCGTCTTACCGACAGTTGCGCCCCAAAACTGCCATCAACGTCGCAGCAGGCGGCATTTTTGGCCTGGTTGTGGGAGCGGTCATCGTCTTCATCTTGGAATGGCTGGAAGCCGGCATCGTGCGGCTGCCGAAGGAACTGGAGCGGGAAACTGGTCTGACGGTCATCGGCGCCATTCCCCCCGTCTCCCAAACAAAATAGGACGCACCCCACCCGCTGCGCCGCCAACAATTCGACTATCCGACTACCTGACCGTCTGACTATACCTGAGGAGTGACAATGGACAAAATGCATATCGTGACACTCTCGGCCCCCCGCTCGCCGGCAGCGGAAGCCTACCGGGCTTTGCGGATGAACCTGGCATTCACCAGTCTGGACAAATCTTTGGAGACGGTGGTGATCTCTTCACCGGCGGTGAACACCACCAAATCGCAGGTCGCCGTCAACTTGGCCGTGGTGATGGCCCAGGCTGGACAGCAGGTGATCCTGGTGGATGCTGATTTGCGCCGTCCGGGCTTGCATCATTTCTTCGACGCGCCGCAAGAGCCAGGGCTGACGGGCTATATGTTAAGCCAGGAGGGGGAAAACGCGCTGGTGTTCGCAGAAACCGGTGTCCCCAACTTGCGCTTGTTGCCGAGCGGGACGCTTCCCCCTAATCCCGCCGACATCCTGGGATCGCAGAAGATGGACCAACTCCTGACGCAGCTCAAGGCGCTGGCTGATGTAGTTGTGCTTGATGTCCCACCCGTGACGGTCGCCGTGGACGCCTCTATGCTCGGCGTGCGCACCGATGGCGTGCTGCTCGTCGTGCAAGCCGGTCACACGCGCCGCGACCACATCGCACAGGCCAAAGAACTGCTGGAACGCTTCCATGTGCGCCTGCTGGGCGCCGTTTTCACCGATGCGCCCGAAGGCGGCCTGCTGACCGGCTATTGATTTACGGCACAGACCGCGCGAGACGTTGCGCGGTGTCACAAAGGAGCTGGGTCGCCAGGTCCACCGAAATTTTGCCCGTGTTGACGACAATGTGATAGAGGTCGGCGTCGTCCCACTTCACATCGTAGAAGTGCTTCATATAGCGCACCCGTTCCTTGTCGGCTTGACGAATTTGGCGTTCGGCCTCCTTCTGGTCAATACCTAGCCGCTCGGTGAGACGAAGGATACGCAATTCTTCGGGAGCGTAGATGCGCACGTGCAAAACGTTGGCGCAATCCTTCAGCACAACCTGCCCACCCCGTCCCACAATAATGACATTGCCCATCTGCGCGTACTCCAGAATGACGCGCTTGACAAGCTCCTGATAGTCTTCCCCCGCCTCGACGCGCCGCTCGTGCTCGGTCAATTCCCGAAACGCATCATCGCGGCTGAGTCCCTCCTGGACCATCAAGGTGGCAAGGCGCTCATCGTAGGCATAACCCTCACGCAACGTCGCGCTGGCTATCGTGGGGATGGCCGGCATCGTATTCATCGAATCCACAATACTTTCCAGAAATCCCGGCACCCGTTCCTTTTTTTCCAACTGCGCGACCATCGCCTCGTCGGGATAGCCTGCCATTTCAGCAGCGCGGCTGAGAATCTCGCGGTCAATGTAGCGCAGGTTGAGCTTCTTGGCAACGGCGGTCGCAATGTAGCTGCCGCGACTGCCCAACTGTCTTGATAGTGTGATGACGATGCTCATAGATATGACTCCTTTCGTTAGAAGCGTACCACTGTTCTACTCTGATGTTAACATCTGATGCACTGCCTGTCAATACCCGCCGCAACATGCGCGCGTAGTAACGACTTCAGTCGTCCCCCCCCACCGCGCGTAGTGACGACTTCAGTCGTTCCTGGCCTGATAAGAGCGACTGAAGTCGCCACTACGCAGAGGCCATTAAGGCTTAATGTAAGGAATCAGGCGGAAAGTCGTCGTCAGCGGCGCACACCCCTCAAGGGTCAGACTGACCGTGTACGTTCCCCCAAGCAAAAACGGCGCGCTCGGGATGCCGGTGATGCTGTCCCACACCGTCCCCACCCCGCCAGACCCATCCCACACACCCTGCGCCTCGCGCACACGCCGCCCATTCCGGTACCACGCGCTTTCCCAAGATGCCGCAGCAGGCAGGTTCACGCACTGCGTCCCCACATAAATCACCTGCGAATACCATTCAAAACGATCCCTGGGCAAGAAGGGTTCGCCATCCGGCGTCAGCCCGGCGGCAGCAAAGAGCGGCGCGCACACGACGGGCAGCGGCGTCGGCGTGACAATCGGCGCCACAGTCGGCGTGGGCGCGGGTGGCAGTGGCGTTGGCGTCGGCGCAACACCGACCTGGAACGCGTCATGGTGATACACGCGCCCCATCATCGTCAGTTCCACCGTATACCCACCGTCTTCCAACACCGCGCCGTCCTTGCGGTAGCATGGCACAGTCTCCACGCCCGCTGCCTGAGACAGTGTGGCGCTGTACGTACAAACCAGCGCGTCGTTATGGCGGACAGTAATCCAGTAGGGTGTGCCGAGGCAGGCATCCGCGTAGGTGTAGCGGAGATAAAAATGCTGGACGCCGGTAGCAAGCTGCGGCACAGACGGGCCGGTCGGCGCCATCGCCAGGGCAAACGCAGTGATGGCGGTGGAATCGGCATTGACCGTGAACGTCTGCTCGGCGAGAAGCGCATCGCCCATCCGCAGGGTCAGCCGGTAGCGACCAGGCGCCAACGCCGCGCCGTTGGGGAAAGCGACCAACAGTTCCTTCATATCCGGTCGCCACTCGCCCTGACCGAGCACGGTCGCATCCTCTGCCGCGCGCAACGTCCACTGCGCCGTGGCATCGTCCGCCCACGGCCCGGCAACCTCCGGCGTGAAACGAATCTGCGTCGCTGCCTGGCAAACGTTCGCCGGCGCGCCAGCAAAAGTCACGCGCGGTGAACCGGAGGACGTGCGAACCGGCGGCGCGTCAAAGATCGGCGTGCAGGCGGCGAGCATCCCTGCCAGAATGCACGCCAGGACAACAAAGACACTGTTTACGAGGTCGTTTTGGTATCGGGAACCCATTCGCTCAACTCCCGGATCATAGATTCGGCGTGTTCGCGCCAGTAAGGGTGCGCGCCAACGGCGAGATAAGCCTGGAAATCGGCAATCGCTTCGGTATATTCCCGCAACTGCTGATGGGCGATAGCGCGGTTGAACTGCGCCTCGTGCAGGTGCGGATCGAGGGTCATCGCCAGCGTGAGATCGTGGATGGCCTTGCGCGGGTGATCCAACTCGCGCCAATACAAAATGCCGCGATCCAGGTAGACCTGGGCGAAGTCCGGCTTCCACTCCACGGCGCGGTTGAACGCATCCACCGCTGCTTCATATTCCCAGCGTGAGCCATAGCTGTTGCCGACGTAGCGGTGGATAACACCATTCAAGTAATGGACATGCGCCATCAAGAATCTGTACCATTCCGTGGGTTTCGCCAGGAGTTTCACGCCAGCATCTCCCTGTACACGGCGACGGTTTCCCGCGCCACCTGCTGTTGGGTGAACTGCGCCAGGACGCGCGCGCGCCCGCACGCACCCAACGCGCGGCGCAATGCCGGGTCGCCAATCAAGCGTTCAAGGATAGCGCGCAGCGCGTCGGCGTCGTTCTCCGGGAAGATCAGCCCCGCGTCGCCGATCACGTGGCGAATCTCGCCGGCATCCGATCCTACCGCGACGGCCCCGCACGCCATCGCCTCCACCAGCACCCGCCCAAACTGCTCCGTCCAGTTCGCTTGTGTCCGCGAGGGGAGCACGAGCACATCCAGCGCGCGGTAAAACGCCGGCATCGCGGTGGAAGGGATCAACGGGCGGAAGGTGACGCGCTCCACCAGACCAAAATCAACGACCAGAGCGCGCAACCGGGACTCTTCGGGGCCGCTGCCCTGGATGGTAACGCGCCATTCCCCTTTCAGCCCCACCAATGCTTGCAGCAACACATCCACACCCTTTTCCGGCACAAGGCGTCCCACGTAAGCGATGTGCAGCGCGTCCGCGTCGCGCGGGGCCTCCGGCGGGGAGAAAATCTCCGGGTCCACGCCAAACTGGGGGATAACGGCCAGCGGCCCGGCGTAGCCCTTCTGCCGCCACACGGCAGCGGCGGTCTGGCTTCCGGCGAGCGCGTAATCAACGTGACGCAGGTTGTACCGTTCCAGCCACGCAAACGGCGGGGGATAACGGCGCAGCAAGTTCTGCCACGAAAACCAGAGCGTTTTGGCCCCGCAGCGGCGCGCCAGGACGTTGGCGTGCCAGGTCGCCAGGTTGTACGGTTCCTCGTCAATATGCACGAGGTCCGGGCGGATGTTGCGCAGCCAGCGGCCCAACGTGGGATAGAAGTGCAGGTGAAATTGCCCGTTGAACGCCATCGGCAGCACTTCCAGGCGATAGCCACGCGTGTGCGCCCTTTCCAATGCCGTCACGCCGCGCTCGTCCTTCCAGGCAGACGGCGCCGCCACGACCAATGTCATCTCCGGCGCGCACGCCGCCATCTCCTCCAACTTGCGTTGGTAGGCGCCTACGATGCACGACTTGGAGAGCATAAAGACTCGCAAGAATCCTCCCCGAACGTTAAAGCGTTTGAACGTTCCAACGTCATTCTGTCCTGCTGTTAGTATAGTCCAACTATGGCAGGGTGCAACGCAGTTAATCAGGCGATGATGGTTTGACAACAAATCTTTATCCGCTATACTGGACTTATGTACAGCCAGACGGAATTAGGAAAAAAACGATGATGGAGTATCACCAACACGTTCCGGCTTCGATTCGCACACTGCGTATCCTGGAGATGCTGGCCGCAGAACCGGCCGGCCTCACCGCCAGTCAGTTGGCCGCCGCCCTGGACATCCCGCACAGCGCGCTGCACGCCCTGCTGAACACGCTCAAGGCGACAGGCTACATCGTCCAAACGGGGAGGCGGCAGCCGTACCGCGTCGGGCCGCGCGCGCAGGTGCTCGGCCAATCTCGCCCGACGGGAACCAATGCACTGCTGATGGCGTTCTACGAAGAAACGGCGCGCCAGCAGCCGCAAGAGACGTTGGCGCTGGCGGCGCTCAACAGCACCGACATCGTCATCCTGGCCGAAGCGCCATCCGCCCAAACTGTGCGCTGCGCCCTCCCGGTGGGACAGCGTAGCAACGCCGTCGCGCACCCAGCGGGATGGGTGCTGCTGGCCGGTCTCGTCGAGCCGGCGCTGGAACGCGCCCTGGCGCAGCATCCGGCGGAGGCCCGCGAACCGGTCGAACGCGCGCGCCATCAAACGCTGGCGCGATGCGCTGACATAGATGCCGTGACCCTCGCCGTCCCGGTCTGCCCCGACGGTCAACGCCCGGAAGCGGCGCTGTTGATGAGCATCCCGGCCTTCCGGTGGGACGCCGCCCGCGAGGCGACGCTGCTCTCCGGCCTGCGCGAAATGGCCGCGCGGCTCTCCTATCGCCTCGGCGCGCTCAGCTACACGCCCTACGGCGCGGCGCAACCGCATCCCCACGGGCCGAGCATCCCCATGCCCGAAGCCGAACTGCGCGCGTTTCTCGACGGCCCGTGGGCCGCGCGACTCGCCTGCATCCGCCCGGACGGCTCGCCGCACGTCGTCCCCGTGTGGTACGAGTGGCGCGACGCGACGTTTCTCGTCGCCGCGTGGCCCGGTTCGGC
>DAOUAQ010000165.1:0-29825 GCA_034433375.1 Anaerolineae bacterium
CAGGTCGCCGGTGCGGGCGTGGACGTGGCACAAGCGCAGCTCGCCGCAGCGCAGGCGCAACTCGCGCTGGCGCAAGCCAGGCCGCGCGCCGAGGACGTCACCGTGGCGCAAGCCGCCGTCCGGCAGGCGGAAGTCGCGCTCGCCGCTGCACAGGCGGCTCTGGCGTACACCGAACTGCGCGCGCCGTTCGCCGGTACGGTCACGCAAGTCTACGGAGAGGCGGGAGACATCGTCACACCGGAACGTCCCATTTTGGTGCTGGCGACACTCGACCGGTTGCAGGTGCGCACCCGCGACGTGCTGGAGAACGACGTGAGCTACGTCAGCGTGGGGCAAACGGTCACGGTCAAGGTGGATGCGTTGCCGGAGATCGCCTTCGCCGGGCGCGTGGCGCAGATCGAACCGCAGGGCATGCTCTATCGCGGCGACGTGGCTTATCCGGTCGTCGTCGAGCTGGACGCGCCAACGCCCGCGCTGCTGTGGGGCATGAAGGCTGTGGTAGAAATTTACGCAACCGTAGGACGCTGATTTTCGCAAATTGACGCAGATTTCTTCATAACATCGTAGGGTGAGTTGGCAACTCGCCCTACGGTGCTGAATGAGAAAAATCCACTAGGCAACAGGCCGTTTTCGGGTAAACTAAACTGCTTTGCATGTAGGTTCAAAATCATATCGCACAAAAAGGAGAACAGGATGGCAAAAGTTGCACTGGTGTATAATCTCATTCATCCGGAGTTGTTGGGCGGATTGCCCGCAGATACCCTGGCAGAATTCGATTCTGAAGAGACGATTGCCGGTCTCACGACGGCGCTTGAAGGCGCCGGGCACAGCGTCACCTTGCTGGAAGCCGACGAGACCATCGCGCCGCAGTTGAAGGCTGCGGCGCCGGATATTGTGTTCAACATTGCCGAAGGACGGCACGGCGAGAGCCGTGAATCTTATGTCCCCAACATTTGCGAGATGTTGGGCCTTCCCTATACCGGCTCGGGGCCGTTAACCCTGGCGCTGTGTCTGAACAAGGCGCGCGCGAAAGAAATTCTATTGCACTACGGCATCCCCACCCCGCGCTTCGAGGTGATGGATAGGGCCAACGCTTCCTTAAACCCGGCGCTACGCTTCCCCTTGATTGTCAAATTACTTCAGGAGGGATCAAGTATGGGGCTGTCGGAGAATTCGGTAGTGGATGATGAGGCAACGCTGCGGCGGCAGGTGGCATACCTGATCAACACTTATCATGAACCGGTAATCGTCGAAGAATTCATTGAGGGCCGTGAATTCACCATCGGCATCCTGGGCAACAATCCGCCGCACCCTATGCCTATCACCGAGGTCGTCTTCTCGCAACCGCGCGGGATTGTGCTCTTCGAGCCAGACCCGGCAGTCATTGCGCGTTACCCGGAACTGTGGGGCAACTTCACGCCGAAAATCGCTCACCAATCCATCTGCCCGGCCGACGTCAACCCTGAACTCCAGGCCGCCATCGAACAAACGGCACTGCGCGCCTATAAAGCGTTGGGGTGCCGGGATTGGTGCCGGATGGAGATGCGGCTCGACGCGGAAGGCACGTTGTACGTCATCGAACTCAATCCCATCGCCGGGATTGACGCGAGTTACTGGTTCGCGCAATCGGCAGTAGTTGCGGGGGAGACGTACCAGGAATTCGTCAACGAAATTCTAAATCACGCCCTCGCACGCACCAACCATCGTCCCCACGACTGAAGGGACGCTCTAAAAAAACCTTCCCGGAAGCGAGATAAGATCAACTTCCGGGAAGGTTTTTTATAGAGCAAGATTGTCTATCCGAGGTCGAAGTTCGGCAGATACGCCCGCTGCGCCTCCAGCAGTTCATCCGCCATCTTCCCCGCTCCGTCTACGTCCGTGATCGCGCCATCGGCGAGTAACGCCTCGACAAAGAGGGCGCGGTCGCCGCGCAGGGCGGCTTCGACGGTTAGCTCAATGGCGGCGAGTTTGCGGGCGACAATCGCGGCCAGCGGGGCGGAGAAGTCGGGGATGGCGATGGGGCGCAGGCCGGTTGCGGTAGCGACGGCCGGCAGTTCAAGGATCGCGTCGGTGGGCAGGTTGGGGACGGCGCCGCGATTGGGCAGGTTGACGGCGAATAGCTCGCGGGTGTCATCGCGCGTGGCGCGCAGGATGCTCAGCAGTTGCTCATGCTCGCCCACGGTGCGGTGGAAGATGCTGTCATCCAGCGGCTTCGCGCCAAGCGCCTGCGCCTGCATGTCCGCGTAGACCTGATCGCCGTGCGCGATTGTCCCCTCGAACGCGTAGGCGTCCACGCCGAGCGTTTTGCCGTAGTACGCGCCGCCGGGGAACCGCTCCGGGAAGAACTCGGTCACGTGGCGATCGTTCGCCGCGGGATACGCGCCGTAAGCCTGGAACAGCGACCATGAGAAGGGATTGTCCGCCGCGAAATCATCTAGCGGCGCTTGCGCCAGCTTCTCCCGCGCCACGGGCCACATATCGCGGCCTTTCCAGCGCAAGTCAAAGATGAAGGTGAGGTGGTTCAGTCCCGTAAACAGGGTTGTGGTTTCCTCCGGCGGCGCGCCGACGAAACGCGCCAGTTGGCGGCTCACGTCGAACGTACCGTGGCACAGCCCCACCACCGGAAATCCTGTCGCCTTGCGGATGGCGCGGCAGTTCGCCGTCATCGGGTTGCTGTAGTTGAAGAACTGCGCAGCGGGGCACAAGTCCGCCACGTCGCGGGCGATGTCTACCAGCGCGGGAATCATCCGCATTGCGCGGGAAATCCCGCCGGGCATGGCCGTGTCACCGACGGGCTGGTAGACGCCATACTTGCGCGGGATGAAGACGTCGGCTTCCCAGGCGCGGCGCTTCCCCACGCCAATCGTGGTGACGACAACATCCGCGCCGGGCAGCACGTCGCGTCGGTCGAGGGACGCTTCGACGATGATGTCCGCGCCAGTCGCGGTGACCATCCGCCGGCACAGGCCCTCCGCCGTCGCCAGCGCCTCCGGGTCAATGTCCACCAGGCCCAACTGCCACTGCCCCAGGTCGGGCGAGTGCAGCATATCCGCCACCAGCCCCTGCGTAAACATCGCGCTCCCTGCGCCGATCAAAACGATTTTGGTCATTGTGTCTGACATTGCGATCTCCCGCCCATCAAATATCAGTTTGAACGTTGAAACGTTTGAACATTCAGACACTCAGTGAAACTTCGGAAATGCGCGGTAGTCGCGCAAGTCAATGAGAGCGCCGGATTTCGCCCAGGAGTATGCGCCGACTTCGTAGGGTAGCTTTCCTTGATCGAAGCAGGTCTCCAACGCCTCTTGTAGTCCTTCTACCCAAGTCAGGCGGTCGCCGTCATCGCGGTAGCGGATTATGTTTTCTGGGAATTCGGCAATCTCCCACATGGATTCCTGCGCGCCGTTAGTGCAGAGCACTTCGGGGATCGCGCCTTCGATGCTACACGCCAACGGCGCGCCTGTTCGCGTCGCGGCAGACCGCGCTGCGTCAACGGCCTGCCATAGTTTGTTCTCGATCTGTCCGGCATAGGGATTGCCGTAGTCCTTCACGCTACCGTCGCGGAAATGGGCCAGCATGGATTCGCTGTACGCCTCGTAGGTGACCACGGCGTGCTCGAATTCGTAGCTGAAGATCGGGCCGATGTTGTTGGGGACGGGATGCGCGGTGTAGAACAGGATTTCGACGCCCTCGGCGGTATAACTGCGGATTGCGGCGGTGTCGTAGTTTTCGATGGGATTGGCGCGGTAGAGTTCGGCCTGCACATCCACAGGCCACGCGCTCGTCTCGCGCGTTTCGCCGAGGATGTAGAAACAGTTGTGCAGATAGTGCGCCGTCGCGTTGTGGGCCGGACTGTCGAGGATCCACGCGCCGTTCGGGGCCTTGAGCTTCGCCGCCCAGGTATTGCGCCCGTAATACGACGCCGCGCGCGGCCAGAACACCTTCGTCCGCAGCCGCAGTGGACGGCCCAACACGCCGTCCATCACGTCGCGCTTGAGCGCCTGAATTGCTGGCGAGTACGACCACTGATAGCCGATGCCGACGAGTTTGCCCGACGCGCGCTGCGCCTCGACCATCTTCCAGGCATCCTGCACCGTCGCCGTGACGGGTTTTTCGCAGAGGACGTGCGAACCATGCGCCAGCGCCTTCTGCACGAACGGCAGGTGCAGGTGAATCGGCGGCGAGAGCACAACCAGATCAGCCGACGATGCAGCGTAGAAGCTGTCCAGATCGGGGTAAATCGGCACGCCGGTTTCCTTGAACGTGTCCAAAAATCGACAGGCAACCGGATTCGGATCGATCCCGGCGACGAAACGCGCGTTATGCTCCGCCGAAGCGTTGAACAGCTCCGGCAAATACGAATTCCCGTAGCCCCCTAAAGCCACCATCGCAACGGTCACTTCTTTTTTCTTCATTGAGCATCCCCCGGCAAAATCGTTGTTATGTTGAAACGTTCAAACGTTTGAACGCGCAAACGTGATGACGCAGCCCTCATCCGCCGATTGGCGAGCGCGGAGGCAGGCTTCGGTGACGGCGAAGACGTCTTCTGAGGTAAGGATCGCCGTGGTCTTGCCCTCGATGTGTTCGACGAAGTCCGGGAAGATTTGCCGGTCGCAGGCGACGAGCAACTCGGCCTCGCCCTCCGTCTCAGCGTTGATGAGGTAAACTCTCCCGCCGCGCACTTCGATCGCGCCAGCGGTTCCCATCACACGCACGCGGTCGTCGCCGTGGGTGGGAGCGGTGGCCGGACGCAGAAAATCGAGGCTGGCGGAGGCGAAAACTTCGCCGGTGAGTGTGAAGTGGCACAACGCTGACACTTCCATGTCGCCATTATCGTGGTTGTATTGCGTCGAATGAGTCGCGTAGACGGAGGTGAATTTTGCATCGCTGAACCAGGAAATCCAGTCGAAAGCGTGAACGCCGATCCAGGGGATCGTGCCGCCGTAGGTTGCCCGGTCGTGGTAGTAGGTGTCGCGACGGCCCAACCGGTACGACTTTTGCGTGTTGATCAGACGCACCGTCCCAATCGCGCCGTCGCGCACGGCGCGCCACGCGGTATAGAAGGCCGGGTCATAGCGCAGGTTCATGATTGTAGCGAGATGCAGACCGCCGGCATACCACCCCTGAAACTGCGCCTTAGCTTCGGTATAGGCAGCGCGCAGCATCGCCAATTGCTCTGATGTGAGGGCAACGGGTTTCTCACAGAAAACGTGGCTGCCGCGCCGCAGCGCCTCCGCCGACATCTCGGCATGTAGCTCGAACGGGCCGCAGACGGTCACAATGTCGGGCCGGAGCTGATCTAGCATCTGCCGGTAGTCGGTGAAGACCTCCGGTGTGAAGCCCAGCGCGTCGCTACGCCGTTGCCAGGGCGTAATATCGTCCTCCGGCGCGCCAGCCGCAAGCCCCACCACCCGCACATGGGGCAGACAGGCTAATGCATCCCACACGTGCTTGTCGTGCCCACCGCGATTGCCAATCATACAGAGTTTCATACGCATACCCCCTTGAAAATAGTCCGAAGTCCAAAGTCCGAAGTCGAAAGTCAAGAAAAACTTGGCGTTCTTGGAAGCGTAGCGACTTTGACGGCTTGGCGGTGAGGATTTTCATCTGTGACCCGTCTCCCACATGCCGCCGGGTGGAAAGTCGCAATCCTACACGAATTGGAACGGATCGCCGACCGGCACATGCGTGATCGGCACACCGGGCACGCGCTCACGCAGCCACTCGACGAGATAGGCCATCCCCGGTTCCTCACTGTTGGCGTGGCCGATGACGATGAGCGCCAGCCTGCGCCCCTGGGCAATCGCATCGCGCACGTATTCGCAGGTCTCCCACTCGTGGATTTCGCCCGTCACCAGCACATCCATCGGCTGACCGCCCATAAAGCCGATTTGCCACGTCCCACCGGCCGCGCCCACCATCAGCCCCAAGCGGCGGCACGGCATCGCCAGGTCGCCAACCACGCGCACTGTATCCGCGCCGAGTTTCGCCTTCAATTCCGCCGCCAACGCGCCCACCGTGGTCTGAGGCAAAGTGAAAAGCGGCATATCGCCCTCTGGCATATAGGCTTCCCATCCTAAAGCCCTGACAACGCCGGTTGTGATACCATCTGGCCGATGCATGTGCCAATGATCGTGGAAGCGCCACACGACGATGCCGTGCTCATCCAGCAGTGTATGCTTGGCCTGATAGACGGGATCATCCTTAATCCAGTCCGTTTCGTCCAGGTGATTGTAGAAGGTCGGCTCGTGGGTGATGATGAGATTCGCACCCAGTTCCGCCGCGCGTTGAATCACGGCGTAACTGGCGAGGAACGTCGTCACGATGCCGGTCACGGGCTGCGTCGGATCGCCGGACTTGAACGTGTCTACGGTCTCCGCCAACGGCGCGCCGGGAATCGCAGCAAGGATTGTGTCAATTACACTTTGAATCGTTCTGGTCATTTTTGTAACCTCCCAAAATAGTCTTGTAGTCGTTAGTCAGATAGTCAGTTGCGATGCGGAAAGCTCTGTCAACGCTGTGAGCCGCTGGAGATAGGGTTGCACGGCGGGAAACAGCGGACGGTAGACATCCGTGTACAACCGCGAGTAGAACGTATGCCGCGCTGCATCAGGCGTAAGCGGTTCCGGCGCGATGCGCGTCATCGCCTTTGCCGCCGTATGCACGTCGGGAAACAGCCCTGCCCCGGTCGCCGCCAGGATGCCCGCACCGAGGGCTGCCGCGTCGGTCACAGCGGCGCGATTGACCGGCTTGCCCGTCACGTCCGCGATGATTTGCAGCCAACGCGCGCTCTGCGCGCCGCCGCCCATCGCCACGTAGCTTTCGACGGGCAGTCCAAGCGCGGCTTCCACGCCTTCGGTGCATAGTCGTTGTTCAAAGGCAATCCCCTCCAGAATCGCCCGGTACAGGTGCGTCCGCGTGTGGACGCCGCGCCAGCCCACCACAATCCCACTCGCCGCCGCATCCCAATACGGGTTCAACACCGAATTCCAGTACGGCACGAGCATCAGACCCTCTGCGCCGGGTGGAATGTCGGCAATCGCCTCATCATACAGCATTTCGGTGGTCAGGTTGTTCGGTGGTTGGATAGTTGCTAACGGCTGACCGCTGACTGCTGATAGCTGATTGCTCGCCATCTTCTCCACAAACCACGCTACCGTATACCCGCCGCCAAGGAGCGCCGTTTCGACGCAGTAACTACCGGGGATGCCGCCGTACAGTGTGCGAAACGCGCGGTCGGTCACATAGGCGTCGGAGTACGTTCCAGAGATGACCGAGGTGCCCAGACTGAGGTACGCTTGTCCAGGACGGGTGATATTCACGCCCAGGCCGCTCATCTGCCCATCGCCGACGCCGGCCACGACGGGCAAGCCGGCAGGTAAGCCGGTGAGCGCAGCGGCCTCGTGCGTCACCGTCCCTACCACCGCGCCGGGCGGGTAGGCTTCCGGCATCTGCGCCACATCCACGCCGAGGCAGGACAGCAGGGCGGCGTCCCACGTGTTCGCGCGCATATCGAACAGGCCGGTGGGATCGGCGCAGCCCCATCCCGTGCGATAATGGCCGGTCAGCCGGTGGATGAGGAACGCGGCGACATCCAGGTATTTCGCCGCGCGCGCAAACACGTCCGGCTCGTGCGCGCGCAGCCAGGCGATCTTTCCCAGGGTGAGGTTGACGGAAAGCGGTTTGCCGGTTTCGCGGTGGATGCGCTCCGCGCCATACGCTTGCGCGATGACCGGCAGCAGCTCGCGGGCGCGTTCGTCCATCCACACGATAGCGGGACGCAAGGGCGCGCCGGTATCATCCACCGGCACGAACGTCTCGCGCTGCGGCGATATGCACAGCGCGGCAATGCGAGCGGCGTCCACGTCGGCCAGCGCCGCGCGCACCGTCTGCACGCACGCTTCCCACCAGGCATCGGCCGGCTGCTCGTGCCAGCCGGGACGCGGCATCCACAGCGGCAACGCGGCGCGTCCCTCGGTGTACCGCGCATCGCGGCGCGCGCCGCGCGTATCCCACACCATCGCCTTGCAGGCGGTCGTGCTACTGTCAATGCCAATGACCCAATCCCTTGTGGAGGGCATAGACTACTTTTGTGACCTCACCATCCCCCGATAGATGCCGGGGACAGAATCAGCAATCACTTCCGCCCCCGCAACCTTTCGATAGAAGTCAACAGGGCCGGCGCCGCCGATCACGGCGTATCCGTACCCTTTCAACTTCATATCCAACAGGCACGCCAGCAACAACGCCGCGCCAGTGCCTTTGCCGCGCGCGCTCTCCGCGACGCCGGTAGGACCGAAGAATCCCAACGCCGTCGCATCGTAACAGGCAAATCCGATGACGTTACCTTCCCAGAGCGCGATAAAGCAACTCACGGGATGGGTGTGCAGCGCTACAGCTACCTCGCTGGCCCATCCTGCGTTGAACGTGTCGCGTACCCAGTCAATGATGAGCTGATTTTCTGGGCCGATGGGCTTGCGAACGATGATCCCCAACGCCTCTTGAGAAGCCATGAAGTCCCAGTTGAGGTCCAGGTTATAGAGTCTTACGAGCATATCGGGCATAAACATTTCTCCATTTCGGTGCGTCAATCTCCCCAAATCCAACGATGATTGCAACAAGGGTCTCCCTGCATCAGTGTTGCGGAACGGGTCATCGTGATTTTGGGATTGAAGCCTTGACAACTTGCGTAATCGGGATGACAAATCAGAAGATAGCCGATATCAGCTTCTCCCATCTCCCGAAAAGTCTTGGCCCATAAGCACTCGGTCACGTTCACCGCAAAGGCTTGAGCTGTATCCTCAACGATGTCAAAGGTCAAGACGTGTTTCCAGAAGTGATTACAGTCCCTTAGCGAAGCCGTGAACGCCGCGAAATCGTTGCAAGGAAGCCAGCGAGCAGTATCTTGACCTGCCTTGAAGCCAGATTCAAAAGCGATCCGCTTGAGAGCTTCCCGGACTTGTTCTTCTCCCAATTCGCTGGCAAGATTGTGCAACACCGGGATGAAAGTCTTGAAGGCGAAATTAAACACCTCCTGAAAGGTCATGTTAGCGCTTTCCACAAATTTGTGTTTGACGATCGTTTCAACGTCCATCACCACGCTCCTCTGCCCACACATACCTTTGCGCAAGCGCACCTCACGACATCAGGTTGACGCACCGCACGTGAATATCACCCTCCGCCAACGGCTCAGGACTGGCAATCACCACCTCCCGCGTCTCGCCCGGCAGCAGATCAAAGTAGTTATCCGACGGCAATGCGCCTTCGGGCAGCACAAAATGGACGGCGTGCGCATAACTGTCCGCCCCCACCCGCACGCGGCACTCCCATTTGCCATTCGCCATTTGCCATTCGCCCTGCGTAACCTGCAACTTGCAACCAGAAACTTTTAACTGACGGTAATCCACAGCGCGGAAGATGCCCGGCGCGATGTCAGGCCGCGACGGGATGCGCGCAATCCACAGGCCGCAGGTCGGGTCGAGGTCGCCGCGCGGGAAGGTGACGAGTGTGGTGCGCGACAGCGGCGCAGCTTCGACGGAGACGGTATGCAGTTGGCTGAGGCTGCCGCCCAGGCCGAGGTAGCCGTATTCCAGGTCGAACGTTAGAGCGTCTGCACTGTCGTTGGCTATGACTACGCGAATCGCATCATCGCCACCGGAACGTAGGATAAGGCGCAGCGGCGCGTAGGTGCGCTTGATGAAATACCATGCCGGTTTGCGCCGCAGATAGTAATCCACAATCGTCCAGCCGACCTCGCCCCAGCAATCTGCGTACATCCAGAACAAATTGCCGCCACACTTGGGGTTGGCGTGCATCGAGTCCAGTGAATACGTGTACATCATCCCCTGCACCAGACCGCTATAGAGCACGTACTCGTCGGGCGTGAGCGTGTCAGGATCGGCGTAGTGCTTGCGGATGCCGGCATCCACCGTGTTCTTCTCGAAGGTGTTGTTGTGATGCTGCCAGACTTTGCCCTGCCGGTCGAAGGGCGCGCCGTCGAGGCAGGTGAGCAACGTCTCTTTGGCGGGCGCGCCGATGTAGCCAAACTCGGAGACAAAACGCGCGGTACACGCATCGTAGGTTTCCGGCGTGATGCGCACCTGCATGTCGGCGTTCATCGTGCCTTCGCCCCAGTAGTGGCAGTCGCCCACGTCGTAGGCATTGGGCCGTTCGCCGCCATAGGGGGAGCTGTTCCAATAGAGTAGCTCCGGGCAGTTGCGCCGCACCACGGCGGGCAGAATGTAATTATAGACGTGCGCCCCACCGCGCGTGCGTTCCTTCCACCAGTCCGCCAGGCCTTGATGATTCTCGTTGTTGCCGCACCACAGCGCGAGGCTGGCGTGACGGCGCAGGCGGCGGGTCTGGTAGTCCGCTTCCTTCTCCACTTCCTCGCGGAACCACGCCAGGTGATCGGGGTACGGCGCGCAGGCGAACATGAAGTCGTGCCACAGCAGGATGCCATAACGGTCGCACGCCTCGTAGAAGGCGTCGCGCTCGTAGAGGCCGCCGCCCCATATCCGCAGCATGGTGAAGTTGGCGTCGCGCGCCTCGCGGACGAGGGCGTCGTACTTCTCATCGCTCACACGGGCGTAAAGCGCGTCGGCAGGAATCCAGTTCGCGCCTTTGGCGTAGATTTTCCGGCCGTTGACGATAAAGGCAAAGGTGTCGTCGGTGTCGAGTTCGATGAAGCGGATGCCATAGTCGAAAATCTGGTAGTCAATAGTCGCGTAGTCGTTGGCCATGAGGGTGGCTTCGACTTTGTAGAGGTGCTGATCGCCGAGGCCGTTGGGCCACCAGAGTTGGGCGTCGGGAATGGGGATGAGGAGTTCGATGTAGGTGAGGCCGGAGCGGAGCAGGGCGGTGGCTTCGGCGGAGAAGGCGCGGCCTTGCGCGTCGGTTAGCGTGACTTTGACCGCGCCTGCGCGGGTTTTGTAGTAGTGGAACTGGTCCACGGCGACGGTCGCGTAGACCAGGACTTCCTTGCCATGCCGCACCGGGCGCAGCGCCACGTCGCGGATGCAGGCGACGGTCATCAGGCGCAGGGTTACATCGCCGTTAATCGCCGTCGTAGGCGTGCGCGGCCCCCAATCCCAGCCCCACGAGTATTGCGGTTTGCGGGCGAAGGTGCGGCGTGGTTCGCCGCGCTCCGGGCGACCGTTGCCCGCTTCGGTGCCAGGGCGGACGCCGTCACAGGAATCCACATCCGCCTCGGTGACGTGTTCCACGCCGGCCGTGAGGCGCACGAGCAGCACGTTCTCGCCGTCGCACAGCCACGGCTTCACGTCGCGCACGAAGGGACGGAACGCGCTCGGATGGCTGCCGATGTGCGCGCCGTTGAAGAAGATTTCGGCGTTGCAGTCAAGGCCATGCATTTCCAGCTCCGCCACATCCGCACTTTGCCAGCCCGGCGGCACAACAAACGTCCGCCGGAACCACCACGAGCGCGTCTCGGTCCACGCGCAGTCGAAGCTGTTGAGACCGAGCAGTGGTTCGGCGATGCGGCCGGCTTCGATGAGGCCCTGGTGGATATCGCCAGGAACAGGTTGCGCGATCCAGCCGTCCTCACAATGCGAAAGGTTGCGCGCGTTGACGAGCGGATACGTGAGGATTTCGTCGCGCAGTTGCCAGGTGCCGTTCAATGCAAGTGTGGTATGCATAATTTTCCCCCTTGTTATCAGCAGATTGAGCAGATTTAACGGATTGGCGAACAAAGATGATTGTCAATCCAGCAATGCCCTGATCATTTCGGGAAGTTGCTCTATCAGGCGGGGGTAACTTTCTACCAGGCGTAGAATATCCGCCAGGTCTTTCTGGCGCTTGCTCGAGCGCCGTTCCGCATCGGCATAAGCCCACAGTTTCCCCTGTAACACATCTTCGAGGGCGGCGACCGGCAATTCATAGCCCAGAACATCTCTACGTTCCGCGCGCGCCACAAAAGGTTGATAGCGCGCATCGGTCTGAATCTGGACGCGCAAATCCGAAGCGGCGCTGTAGATATTCACACTATGCGAAAAATAACGCACGCTGAATTTCTCAGACAAACGGGCGAGCAAGTCATCCAGTTTCTCAGCAATCACCACCATATCCAAATCCAAACTAACGACAGGTTCGACATAAGCATTGACGGCCAATCCACCGATAACGCAGAAAGCAGTTTCTCGAATCGCTATAATTTCAAGAAATTCTTGCAAAAAGTCGGTTTTCCCGTTCGCCGCGCGTTGAAAGAATTCTTTTTTATCCACCTATTTCTCCATCGCGCGCGGAATCCAGACGCGCATCGCGCCGGCGCCACGATTGGCCCAAGCGTAGTACGGCACGGCGGTCAACGTTACATCGCGGTATGGCAACGTCCGATTGGCTACCGGCAGGTAAAGGCGATCCTTCCAGGCGCCCTGCTCGGCGACCTTCCCGGGCGCCTCAACCACGACTACGCCGCCAAGCAGGTCAGGGCGCGTAGTCGCACGCAATGGCGCGCCGACATCGAGATGCGCGTCCAGCAAATCCACGTCTGGCTGATCGGCCTCTTCCAGGCAGTAGATCAGCGGACCGCGCTGAATGGCGACGCAATCGCGCACGGCATCCACCCGGGGATGCGCTTCGACGAGCATAGGGGGCATCGCCAGTTCCAGTTCGATCACGTCTCCCGCTTGCCAGGTCTGCCGGACGCTCGTGACGTGGTTCTCGACCACAAACGGCTCGACCGAATCCCCGTTGACGCCAAGCATCGCGCCCTTGCACCACGCCGGGATCCGCAGCGCCAACGTCCAGGCCGAGCCATCCGTCTCGTCAATGGTCACGCGCACGCTGCCATCCCAGGGATAATCAGTCTCCACGCGCAGCGTTGCGCGCGGGCCGGTTTGCCCGTCTGTCGTGATAGTCGCCGGCATATACTGGTGGAGGTGGATGCCTTCCGCGCTCACCGTCGCCGCGTAGTGCGCGACCAGCGCGATCTGGCGCATGACGTTCGGCGGACAGCACGCGCAGCCGTACCACTCCGGGCGCTCGATGCCGCCCCGGCTCTGCAAAGGGTTGACGTAGAAGTAGCGGCTGCCGTCCAATGACACGCCGCTGAGGAAGCCGTTGTACAGCGAGCGCTCCAACGCATCGGCGAAGCGCGCCTCGCCCGTGGCGAGCAGCATCCGCCAGTTCCACATCATCGCGGCGATGGCGGCGCACGTCTCGCAGTAGCAATGATCGGTGGGAAGATCATAGGCCGGGCCGAACGCCTCGCCATGCGGTTGAGCGCCGTAACCGCCGGTGACGTGCATTTTGCGCGTGGTCATGTCGTACCACAACCGTTCGAGCGCGGCAACCAACGCTTGCTCGCCGGTTTCCAGGTATACGTCGGTCACGCCCGCTGTGAGATAGAGCTGGCGCACGGCATGGCCTTCGACAACGCTGGCCTCGCGCACAGGCACCCGATCCTGGTGATATTCGGGGCCAAAGCGGCCGTATCCGCCCATCTTATTTTTGCCCCGCTGATCCACGAAAAAGGATGCCAGGTCGAGGTAGTGGCGCTCGCCAGTTTCACGGTATAATTCCACCAGTGCCAATTCGATTTCGGGATGACCGGGCGCGCCGGGGCGTTTGTCGGGGCCGAAGACCGAGGCAATGTGATCGGCGAAACGGCAGGCCACGTCCAGCAGCCGCCGGTCGCCGATAGCGCGGTGCATCGCCACCGCCGCCTCAAAGAGATGTCCAGCGCAGTACAATTCATGGTCGTGATCCAGATTCGTCCACCGTTGATCCAGCTTGTGAACCTGATAGTAGGAGTTGAGATAGCCATCAGGCAACTGCGCGGCGACGATCAGTCCGGTGACCTCGTCTGCCATGCGCTCAATCTCCGGGTCGCGGACGTTTGCCAGATCGTAGGCCACCGCTTCTAGCCATTTGTAGATGTCGGAGTCCATGAACACAGGACCTTGATATGCGCCTTCACCTACGCCGGCCGCCAAACGCAAATTATTAAAGTTGCCCGCGCGCTCCAATTGCCGGTAGCCGTGGCGTAGACTGACTTGCCGGTTGATGACTTGTTTATTCAGCCAAAAACCGCCTGTGACTGCGATGTTGCCCAACGGCAGCGAACGCAATCGCGCATAAGGGCTTGATTTTGTCGTTACGTGCATGGTCATCTCCTCGTGTGAAAGGTTCTATTCTGCTGGTTGAATGACAACGGCGCAGAAATTTTCTGCTTCCACCGGTAGCTCCACAGCACTCCACCCACTCATTGCCAGACCGACAGTCACCACCGGGCGTCCGTTGACGTGTATATTATAGTCGCCTGCTGGCAATCCCGCAATTCGCAACCGCGTGATATGTGTATCCCGGCTACGATTTTCCAGCGAGAAACGGATTGCCCGCCAGTCCGCGCTCACGACGATGGGCTGACCAGCCGCAAAGCCGTCGCGCGCCAGAAGCAGGTGCAGCCGTTGGCCGCCCTGGATGACGTGAAATCGCTGGCGCAGGCCGTCTTGGGGGATGACGCCGCCTTCGGTCAACCGCCCGCCGTAGACGATGCGCCCGAACAGCGGGTCGTCCGCCAGAATCGTGGCGGCAGCGCGCAACGCGCCAGCGTAGCCTAGCTCGATTTCCCCATCATAGAACCACGCGCCCCGGCGGTTGGGCTTGCGAATCCACATCGGGCCGTACTTTTCCGGCGTGATGGCCCAGCCGGACGCGCCGTCGTTTTCCGGGCCGGGATACCAGTAGCCGTAGTTGGTCTCCGGCGTCCCAGTGTTCATCAAGGCCCAGGAACTCAGGATGGAGGCGTAGCCCAGCCGCAGGTACGGCGCGGGGTCGGCGGCGTAGTACAGCGCGTAATCCAGGATGGCCCAGCCGCCCATCTGCGACATGTAGCTCAGCGCGTAGGCCGATGATTGCCCGCCGCGATAGTCGCCGCCGAGCTGGTAGTAGGCCGGTTCCACCCAGCCCCGCAACGCGATGTTGGCCTGTAACTGCTTCTCCATAAACGCCGCAAAGTCCGCCCGCTTGACCTCCGGGTGCGAGTACCACCGGTCTTTGACTTTGTTGTACCACAGCTTCTCGTCCGGCCCCAGGTCGTGCTCCAACCCGTATTTGGCGACGGCGTGCGAAGTCTCAAAGGCCGTCGTGTCGAAGGGATACTCCGAATCGAAGGGATACGGGTCGTCATAGACGAAATATTTGACCTTCTTCTCCCATTCGCCCCGCAGCCAATCCGCCTGCGCAGGCCGCCCTTCCGCCGCCAACGCCTCGATTAGGTCCACGATGAGCAGTTCGTTGTACAGCCCCAGGGTGTAGCCCCAATAGCCTTCCCCACCCTGCGGCAGGTCACCGGCGCCGCCCAGGACGTAGTATGCCCGCGCCGTCTCGAAAGCGCGCGTCAGGTAGCCGTCTTTGTCCAGATAGTGCGTCAGCCCCGGATACAGGCTGGCGATCTGGTACATGTGGAAGTAGAGCATGATGATGTGCGGATAGTCGTAGCCGCGCCAGAGGTGTTCCAATCCACGCCCCTTTGAGCCAAAGCCATGCTCGTTATGGCGATTTTCGTACCAGTTGGGCACGCCGTAGATGAAGTAGGGGTACGGCGTCTCCTGATCGGTGCGTTGGAGTTTGCCCCAGACAAAGTTTGCGATGTAATATTCAATGGCAGCAATTTCCTCCGGCACGGGGTGGTGGACGTTCTTGGCGGCGATGAAGGGGGCTTTCGGCAAGGCAGTGTCGTCGCAGGCGAGGACGTAGCCCCACCAGCCGTCGAAGCCGTCCGTGTTGTCCGGGCCGCGCAGGACGGCTTCGCGCATGTCCCACACGGAGAACAGGCCGTTGTACCACTTCGCCGGGTCGCGGTGCTGCTGCTTGTGGACGAGGAAGGCCGTCCGCTTGGCGATCAGCGTCTCCAACGGCTCGGTGACGAAAAATTCCAGCGGCATCGTCCGCCCCGCGCCGTACTGCACCGTCAGCAGATTCTCGCCGAGCCGCGCAAAGGCGACTTCGTAGACGTGAGTGTCGGGCTGCGCTTCGCCGAGGTACGTCACCTGGGTCTGGGCGGGGAATTCGGGCAAGAGGACGTGCTCGCGGTGTTTCGTCCGAAGGGAGAGGCGGGCGGGCAAGTCCACCGGCACGGTCATACCGGGAACCACCTGGACATCAAACCCGCCTTCCGCGTACAGCACGTCGCGCACGCCGTCGTAGTCGGCGGCCCAGCGGAACGTGAAGCCGTAGGTCACATCACCACCCGGCGCGAGCGTGACGCTGGTATGCGGCTGCCGCCACGTTCCGCGCGTCTCCCCGGCCCCGCTCACCGCCGAATGGATGTAGGCCCAGTACGCCGCCCGCGCGATGCGGGTGCGGTCGGATTCGTCGTGCTGCTCGTAGTATTCCAGCTTCGTCCCCGGCAGCGGCGTCATCACCAGGTACGGGCCGACGCCGTTGGGCCGCTCCCAGAAGATGAACGCGCCGTGCCCGCCGACGAAGCTGTGTCGCGCCACGACGCGGGTGTAATTCGCCAGGTTGTCCTGGACGAATTGCCGGTTGAAGGGCAGCGGCAGCGCGATGTCGCCCAATTCCAGCGGGACGTCGCCGGGATTGTGGAAGCGCAGCGTCCAGACCAGCCCGCCGTCCCGCAATGCAAACTGCTCGGACAGCTCAAAGTCACGGATGCCGCGCGGCAACTGGCCGGCGCCGGCGTAGTGGAACGTCCACGGCCCGCCGTCGGGCGTATCCGTCGTGCGGATGTCGCCGGAACCGAACGCCGTCACCGCGCGCCACGCTTCTTCGCCCGCGCGCCGATAGCGGATGACCACGTCGCCCAGCGTCTCGCCCGGCCAGATGTAGTCGGTGTCGAAGGCATCGCCGCCGGCCTTGAGGCTCGTGATCCCGCCGCGATTCCAGGATAGAAGGAAAGTATGCATCATCGTTAACTCCTTGGGAAAGGAGTATGAAGTAGGGAGTAAGGAGTAGGGGTATGATCCCTTACTTCCTGCTCCCTACTCCTTACTCCATCAAATAGGGCAATGTCGTCGCCTCATCGCGCATCAGCGCCTCAACGTCGTCCAGTTCCAGCGGGGCGGCGGCGGTGAGGATTTCGATGCCGTCTGCGGCGACGACGATGGTGTCTTCCACGCGGATGTACAACTTCTCTTCGGGAATCCACATCTGCGGGTCTACGGCGAAGACCGTGCCCGGCAGGAGCGGGCGGCGGGCGTAGTCGCCGGCGTCGTGGACGGCCATGCCCACCGGGTGCGAGAGGTGACCGCGAAACTCCAACGTGCGGCGCGCGCCCGCGCGGTGGCTGTCTTTGGAGAACGGCCAGCGTTCCCAAACCGGGCGCATCGCGGCGGCGGCCTCGTCCATCACCTGATCCGGCATGACACCGGGGCGGAGTGTGGACAGCAGCACCTTGTGGTATTCGACGATGTAGCCATACAGTTCGCGTTGCCAGGGCGCGTAGACGCCGTTAACCGGCCACATCCGCCCGATGTCGCTGGTGTAGTACCGGCACTCCGGCGCGACGTCCATCAGCACGAGGTCGCCATCCTGCAAGGGGCAGTGATTCAGGAAGTAGTGGACGTGCCAGATGTTCTCGCCGCCGCCGATGATGGGCCGGTAGCCCTCGCCCTGCGCGCCGTTGACGGCGTAGATGTAATTCGCCAGCGCGCCAAGCTGGCCTTCGACGACGCCAGGCCGCGTGACGCGCATCGCCTCGCGGACGGCCTGCGCGCAGAGCCGGCCCGCGCGCCGCATCACGGCGACTTCGCGCGGACTTTTGACCGAGCGCATCTCGTCGAGGAGCGGCGTCAGGTCGCGCACTTCGATCCGGGGGAAGCGCGAGCACAGGAGCGCGATGAGGCGCTGTTCTCGCGCGGGCTGCCCGTCCCAGGGATCGCGCGCGCCCATCTGGTTGGCCCAGAGCAGGTCGTGGCGCGTCTCGGCGCGCAGTTCGGCAGGCGCGTGCGGCGTGTAGACCACCTGCGCCTCGGCCAGATGCTCGGAGAGCGCCTCACGCGGGCAGACAGCATCCACGCCGGTGAGCGCCTGCACCAGGTCGGCATCTTCCAGGCCGGGCGGCGCGCCCTCGCCGAGCTGCGCCCGGCCCCGTTCGGGCAGATAGAGCGCAGCGGTGCGCGTCGCGCCGTTGAGCAGGAGGTACGCCTGGGGCGTCTCCAGGCCGCAGCAGTAGAAGAACTCGTTGGTCTGGCGGAAGACCACGTAGCCGCGCGGCGCGGGCGCGCTTTGCACCAGCGCATACGCGCCGCCGATGGCGTCGAAGAGTTTTTCCCGCCGGGCAGCAAACTCTTCCGCCGGGAAATCCGTTTGCCAACGCGAAATGGGGGTCATAGTGTCACCTCTGGAATAATTTTTTGGACACAGATAAACGCAGATGAACGCTGATTTTTAATGAATCTGCGTGCATCCGCGTTTATCTGCGTACCATTTGTTTTTATTTCTGGCGGATGGGGAAGTAGACGGTGTAGCGTTCGTTCTGGACTTCGTAGAGGGGGACGAAGCGCAGGCCACGTTCCTGGCCGCGCGCCCGGTAGCCCGGACGCCAGAACCACCACTCGCGCTCGTTGTGGGGCGTGAGGATCGTTTCAGGGTGATCCTTGTCGCCGACCAGCGCGCGCTCTTCGTCACACAGTCCCGCCAGGACGACGGGGCCATCCATAAAGGCGACGGTGTCCGGCTCGTCGGGCAGGGGGCTGCTCCACAGGCCCTTGGGGAACTCGACGCGCACTTTTTCGCTGCCCTGCCACGTCCGGCGTAGGGTCAGAAAGCTGGACGGCGATGCTGCGACGGCCTGCGCTTCGCCATTGACCCAGACGCGCCCTTCGCCAACCGTCCACCACGGGACGCGCACCTGCAAGGTAAACGTCGCCGGATGCTCGGTGTGAACAGAGACCTCGACCGTCCAGCGATTGGGGCGATGCGTCTCGCCGTCCGGGGTGCGCGGGCCGGGCATAGAGGCTTCGGTGTCGAAGGTTTGTTTGACCGTCACGGGGACGCCATCCCATTGCCAGGCCAGTTCCGTGGGGATGTACTGGCTGACCACCAGCCCGGCGTCGTTTTCGTAGTAGGTGTGGTTGCCGTAGATCGTGTGCGCCTGCACCAGGGAGCCGTGGCAGCACCAGAAATCGTGCGTGGGCGTGCCCCACACTTTGACCGAACCGGCCTGAAGGGGCAGGAAGTACGCCACCATGCCGGTTTCCGGGTTTTGTTGAGCCAGGATGCCGTTGTAGAGGTTGCGCTCCCAGTAATCGGCGTAGGCCACATCGCCCGTCCAGCGCAGCAGGTAATCGGCCAGGCGCATCATGTTGTAGGCCACGCAATGCTCCTGGTTCTTGTCGCCGAGGCGGGCGGCAAACGCGAAGGGCGGATTCCAGACTTCGCCGGTGGTCTGGCTGCCGGTGCAGAAGACGCCCCGGTCGGTGACGGCGGAGCGCCAGTAGGCTTCGGCGATGGCGCGCCAGCGCTGCTCGCCGGTGACTTCGTAGGCGCGGGCGGCGCCGTGCGCTTCGGGGATGGTGGTGTTGGCGTGGCGGTTGGTCAACGGGTCTTCGCCGGCCAGCAGCCGCTCGAAGAGGCGCGGGCGGTCGTAGCGGCGCATCAACTCCAGGTGCTCCGCCTTGCCGGTCAGCCCGTAGAGGTCGGCCCACACTTCCAGCATCCCGCCGGTCTCCACGTCCAGGATGTCGTCCAGTTCGGCGCGGGAGAACTGCGCCGTCCAGCGATAGAACCAGTCGGCCCATTGGCTGAGGACAGCGAGCGCCTGTTCATTCCCGGCATAATCCGCCATTTCGTAAAGACCCATGAGGGTTTTGTGGACGGTGTAATGCGGCGCCCACACCGATTTGCCATGGGCGATCCAGTCCAGATATTTCTCCGGGATCGAGCCGGCCCAGCCGCCGCCGTTTTCCTGCTGGCAGCGGGCCAGCTCGGCGACGACGAAATCGGCCTTCGCTTTCACCTGGGCGTCGCCGGTGTTGGCGTAGAGGCGGGCGGCGGCAGAGAGCCAGTGGCCGAGAAAGTGCCCGCGCAACTGGCAGGTCGGGGCTTCCCAGCCCCAATGAATGTCCTCCGGGCGATTGCGCGCACTCCACAGGCCGGCTTCGAGGTAATAGTTCTGAAGCAGGTTTTGGTTTTGCAGGCTCATCACGTAGGCGTAGTTCAATTCGGCGCGCTGTTGGAACAGGCTGGGAAGCAGTTTGACGGTGCGCGCTGAAACGGGGCGAAAGATTGTTTGCATGGTATATCCTCCGAAGATAATAGGATTTACGGAATGATAAGCTCGGAATTTTCTTCGTTACCCTTTCAGACCGCTGACGGCGATGCCCTGGATGAAGTAGCGCTGGGCCAGGAAGTAGATGATGATGATGGGTAAAATCATCATAGTTGAAGCGGCCATGAGCAAGTCCCAGCGGGTACGGCCCAGGAACGCGCTGCGAAAGGTCGCCAGGCCCAGGGCGACGGTGTATTTGTTGGGGTCTTTGGAGAGATAGAGCAGCGGCCCCATGTAGTCGTTCCACGTGCCGATGAAGGTGAAGACGGCCACGGTGGCCAGGGCGGGTTTCGCCAGCGGCATCATGATGCGCCAGAAGATACCGAATTCGCTGCACCCGTCTATGCGCGCCGCGTCGGTCAGCTCTTCGGGCAGGGTACGGAAGAATTGGCGTAGAAGGAAGATGTTGAACGCGCCCCCGCCGAAGAACACCGGGATAATCAGCGGGTAGTAGGTGTTGACCCAGTGCAGGCGGCTGAAGATCACGAAGGTGGGGATCATCAGGACAATGCCCGGCAGCATCATCGTGGACAACACAACAGCAAACCAAAAGTTTTTGCCTGGAAACTCGATGCGGGCGAACCCATAGGCGCACAATGAGGAGGTGCCCACAATGGCGATTTCGTTGAGGACAAGGATCATAAATGTGTTGCGAAGATAGAGGCCAAACGGCTTGGTTGTCCAGGCTTCGATATAGTTCTGAAAACGCGGCGGGATGGGAATCCACTGAGGTGGATAACGGAAAACCGCCAACTGCGTCTTGAGCGAACTCGTGAGCAACCACAAGAAGGGCAGGATCATCACCGCAGCGCCTACCAACAGCAATGCCCAGATAAGCGCTCGCCACACACGTTCTCCTATAGGCGCACCACTGGACTTCGCGCGATGAGGTATGGAAACTACGTTACTTTGCGTGGTCATGCTGCCTCCTGTTAAATGGCGTCATAATGAATCAGCCGCCCCACATATCTGAAGACCAGCAGGGTCAAACCGAGAATGATGAAGAAGAGAATCCACGCGAGCACTGCCGCGTAGCCCATATCAAAGTATTGGATGCCGGTACGGTAGGTATAAAGGACGTAAAACAGCGTCGCATTTTGCGGTCCTCCTCCAGTAACCAGAAAGCCGGCCGTGAACACCTGAAACGAGCCGATAATGCCCATGATCAGGTTGAAGAAAATTACCGGCGAGATCAACGGCACCGTCACATTCCACAGTTTAGCCCAACGTCCGGCGCCGTCAATTTCGGCGGCTTCATACAGCGTCTCGGGGATGCCTTGTAGTCCCGCCAGGTAAATCACCACACCGCCGCCCAGACCCCACAGGCTCATAATGATCAGGGCTGGCATGGCCCATTTCGGGTCCTGGAGCCACATCACCTTTCGCAAGCCTAGCGAACGCAGAATCATGTTCACCAAACCGAATTCGGTGTTGAAGACAAAGTTCCACAGTACGGCATTGGCGACAGCCGGCACGATGCTTGGAATGTAGAAAATGGTGCGGAAAACGGCAATACCGCGCACTTTGCTGTTCAGCAGCATGGCGACCAGGAAGCTCAATACCAGACTCACCGGGACTGAGATCAGTGTATAGTAGGCCGTGACCTTTAACGATTGCAAGAACAGTTTGTCCCGGAAAATCTCCTTAAAATTCTCCAGGCCGATATAGACAGGATCACGGATCATGTTCCAGTCATAGAAGGTCAACCAGACGGCCACCAATGCGGGGAGTAAGAACCAGATGAGGAAACCGAGGATAAAGGGTAAAATGAAAAGATACCCGGCAAGCGTCCTTCTGCCTCTCTCCGTGCGGGGCGTCAGCAGATTCAATCGGTGGGTGTTCACACTCACGTTTTACCTCCTTTCAGAAATCACCACAGAGGACACAGCCATCGCAGAGATGGGGCCTCCAGAATGTACCGCGCCCTCTGTGGTAGAGACGCTGACGAATCGCCCGACGGCAAATTACGGACGCGCCTGCTCTTCTTCCATGATACGGTTGGCTTCGGCAACCGCGGCGGGCAAAACGTCCGCCACTTTACCGTCGCCAATCCAGATCTTATCGAAGACCGGCGCGAGCGCGGTCTCGTTAGCTTTCGCGTACCCCACCGGCATGGTGAGATAATGCCCGTACTTGGCCGCGTATTCGGTGACGATGAGGTTGTAGCCCTCCGGATGTACGGGCGGCGTACACCACTTGGCAATGGAGGATTCGGTCATCAGCGCGGTCTGGCTGGGCAACCACAGACCATTCTGGCAATAGCGTTCCTGGAACCACGGCGAGGAGAGGAAGCGGATCAACTTCCAGGCCGCATCAGGATACTCCGTATCCTTCACAATCGTGACCAGGTGCGCCTGCATATCGGTCGCCGGACGCTTCATCTTGGGCAGCACGCCGGCGCCCAGCCCGCCCTCGATCTCCCACAACCAGTTGACGGACCACGAGCCGGTATTATACAACGCCACCTTCTTGGTCTCCAGGAATTCGGCTTCGCCCATGCCTAGCGCGTCGAAGGAGGCCGAACTCGGCGCGACATGATGCACAAGGGTGAGATCGGCGATACGTTGGAGCGCCTCCATAGCCTCCGGCTTATCGAGTACGATCTTCTGCGATTCTGGGTCTACCCAGTCCGCGGCATTGGACTGCACCGCCGCGTGCAGCGGAATCCACCAGGTGGGCCAATAGACGCCCCACCGTTCAACCCGATCAACGTCAAAGCCGGCTTCGTTGGGGTGCTTGCCATTGGCGTCCACGGTCAATTGACGCGCGATGTCGAGGAACTCATCCCAACTCCAGGCTTTGTCGGGATCACTGCTCGGCGGTTCAACACCTAGCTCGTCAAAAAGGCTCTTGTTGTAGTAGAAGTGCGGCGCTACCCAACACGAACCGATGCCGTACCATTGTCCCTTATATGAACAACGATCTTTTTCCTGCGGTTGGATCCAGTAATCGGGTTTTGACATTTCGGGATCACTGGCGATGTAGCTATCAAGCGAGAGCAACAGTTTGTCTTTGCAAAAAGTGCGATAGACATCGCTCTCCACTCTGGCGCAATCGGGCGGCGTACCGGCGGCGACCAGGGATAAAAGTTGTTCCAACCGCGAAACACCCTCGGCCTGTTCCACCTGAATCCACTCAATGTTGGGATTCTCACCTTCAAACCTGGCCTTTTCCTCTTCACGCCACTCCGTACCGCCGGGTTCGCCCAGGAATTCCAGAGTCACTTTCTGCACCGGGGGCGGCGCAGCAGTTGGGCCGGCAGATGACGCTTTGGGCGTCGGTTGCGTGTCGGGCTGTGGGGTGGCCTTCGGCTTGCACGCTGAGATCAAAACAGCGCTACCGGCTAATCCTGCCATCAACAAAAATTCGCGTCTACTTATCCGTTTAGTTGTCATGATTCTCCTTCCATAAATTTAGCGAACAAATGACTTGACCCCCTCATCACTTTGTCAGAAATCCCGATTTCTTCATTTTGCTATACAACACCTCCTCTTGAACAGCCAGAGACTCAAAGATAGACTGCCATAGCGATCCGGCATAATCAAGTCAATGGTTCGCGGCACTCCGTGTGCAGCAAGCGTTGCTGGCGAATAACGCTCCCCTGCTCACGCTCGAACTGCCACTCACCTGTAGCAGCCCCACACGATTGCCGGATGACCAATTGCCCTTGCACCAACGTCGGTTCAATCACGTCGGCTTCCTGGTCAATCAAGCGCAACAAGAATTCGGCGGAGAGACGCCCCATTGCCTCGCAGGGCATCGTGACTGTTGTAATCGCCGGACGCACAAAGCCGGCAAAATCCCGGTCATCGTAGCCGACGACGGCAATATCATCTGGCACCCGCAATCCGGCATCCTGAACCGCGTAGATCACACCAAGCGCCATTAAATCGTTGGCGGCAAAAATCGCAGTAGGCCGAGCGGGTTGCGCGAGCAACTGTTGGGCAACGGTAAAGCCACTCTGCACTTCCCAATCCCCTCTGCCCACCAGAGCAGGATCAAAGGGGATATCCCAAGCCGCCAGTTCTTCTCGATAACCAGCCAGACGGTTGACCGTCGCATCCCAACCCTCCGGCCCATTGATAAATGCAATGCGCCGGTGCCCCAGGCAGGCCAGATGGTTGACGGCCAACCGCGCACCGTAAAGATCATCCGGCACCACAGAATTGGGGTTAAGGGCGTTGAACAGACGATGCACGAAAACGTGCGGTTTGGGGATCAACTTGGAGACCTCATCCGAGGAACGGGTGTAAGATTCGACAAAGATGACGCCATCAATATGACGGCGGGCCAGATTTTCCAGCGCCTCAGTTTCCACAATTGGATCCCAATCCGAATTGATGATGATAGCTGAGTAGTTGTGTTGGCGTAAATAGTCGTGTATTCCCCGTGTGATAGGCGGAATGAAAGGACTCAGGATGTTCTCAACGATCACGCCGACGGTGTACGTCTGTTCGGTGCGCAGACCGCGCGCGATGAGATTAGGACGGTAGCCAAGCTCCTCGGCGACGGCGAGCACCTTGCGGCGGGTTTCTTCCGCAATGGGATGCGAGCTGTTGGTCAGCACACGCGAAACGGTCGCGTTGGAAACCCCGGCAGCCTTGGCTACATCAACGAGTGAAACCGGCATAGCGCCTCCCTCCAGGAAAAACAACAAAGGAAATCGTTTTCCATACTGTTCATTATATAGGAAAACGTTTTCTTTGTCAATCATGAATTTTCGAGGAATGACCTGTTTAGCGGAGGTTTGTCCGGGGGTGCTAAAACCGTAGAGCGGGCCAGAAGCCCGCTCTACAGTTTCGGTGTTAAGGCAGAAGTATCATTACCAGCGGGCGTGATGCTCTTCGGCAAATCCGATCAAGTCTCGCACCTCCACAACCTGGTCGTCATCCAGGCGGACATGGCCGGCGTAGCGCCCGAACATCTGATGAACCTCGCTATCAATCACCACCAGGGCGGTGCGCGCGATGCGCTCTTTGAACGGGGTAAACGTCAAATCCAAACGGCCTGCGCTGTCGGTGAAGCGCCACGGGCGCATATAGTCGCCGGCGTGATAGTCGAAGTTGACCTGCTCCAGTTTGTGGACGTGTCCATCGAGAATCACACAGTTCTCAGTAGCGCGGCTCAGGTCGCCGAAGCCACAGCCCAGGTTGAGGCCAATGGCGCGTCCATCCGGCAAAAAACCGGAGGCGCTGGCCCAATTCCAGAAACTTTGGTATTCCCACACACCGCGCCCCCAGTCCAACGATCCCAGACATTCATCAGGGCGCACATCTTCACGCAGGTCACTGTAGTGGATGTAACCTCGCGCCGGGAGACAGTTGATCTTGCGATTGTAGTAGAAGCGTTTTTTGCCGATGGGGATCACAATTGTCATAGACTCGTGATCTGGCGGGCAAGCGAGGGTAATCTCAGCCTTGATCCCGCGTCCCTGGTGATAGCCGGGCCAATCCACGAAAATGCGTCGTTCACCGTCCGCCGCGCGGAAACGCAAGGTGGCTTGCGGATGGACACAGACCGTCTCGCCAGCGTCACTGTTGCGCGGCAACTGGATACCCTTCCCTAGCGGGATGACCAGGCCCTCTTCATACAGGTCGCCAGTAGCGAAATCCAGCGTATAGACGAAGACGTTGCCGGCATAACCGAGATCGGCGATGGTGGCCGAAAAGAAGCGCCGGGGGGTGAAGATGGCGTAATAATCCCAACGCTTGATGCAAAACCGCTGCAAGAAGCGCAGCGCGTAGAAGCGAGCATTTTCGAGATTACAGTCAAGCTGCGGATGCCGCGCCCACCCGCTCTGCGTCAGACGGCCTTGCGCGTCCAAGAGCGAGCCGGGTTGAGTCAGTTCAGTTTGCATAGGTGATACCTCCCGTAGTACGACTTGCCCAAAAACGTCAACACGCGCGCGCGGATTTCAGGCTGCCGGATGGCGTGAATGACCTTCTCTGCCCCAAGCAGGCTGCGCTTCGCGTAATTCATAAAGTCGAAAGTATTGCCCCTGAGCTTACCCCCATTTGTTAGACCCAAATGGGTTAGAAGAAATTGTCTAGAGTTTAGTGTACGTCTCGCTCACCTGCCACAAACGTTCGGCGACGGCCGCATCGTAAGAAGCCGGGGACGACGGGACGGCCTTACACTGGACAAAGTATTTGCCTGTGACGCCTTCGACTTCAGGCGAGGTCGCCAGGTAGACGCCGGTCTGCGCGCCCTGTTCCGGGCTGAGGAACAAAGGCCGAAACAGGCGCATAATGAAGCCGAGCGCCCCGCGACTGTTCCGTCCAAAACTCGTTGCGACGATGCCGGGATTTAATGCGTTGGCCGTCACGCCGGTCCCTTCCAGCCGTCGCGCCAGCTCGTAGGTGAACAGCACGATGGCGAGCTTGGAGTGCGCGTAGGCTGACAGGCCACGATAGTCCGTCCGGCTCTCCAGGTCGTCGAAGTTGATCCGCGCCCTGGCGTGCGAGCGGGACGAGACATTGATGATGCGGGCCGGGGCGCTGGCCTTGAGTGTGTCGAGCAGCAGGTTCGTCAGCAGAAAGTACCCCAGATAGTTGAGGGCGAATGTCATCTCGATCCCATCAGCGCTCTCCCTGCGCTCGTCAAAGATGGCGCCGGCATTGTTCACCAGCACATCCAGGCGCGCATAGCCGCTTGTGAAGTCGCGCGCCAGTTGGCGAATCGCCTGCTGCGACGAGAGATCGGCAACCAGCAAATCAACGGCGGCGTTGCCCGTCTGCTGTTTGATCTGGTCAACCGTGGCTGCGCCTTGTTGCGCGTCGCGGTCCACCAGGAGCACCGTTGCGCCCTGCTGCGCCAACGCCTGCGCCGTCGCCGCGCCAATGCCGGAGGCGGCGCCAGTGACCATACAGACTTTGCTGTGCATGAATGTGTCAGAATGTAGCATCTGTTGGACTCTGTTCTAGGAGTGACGTTAAAAAGACGACGAAATCACCGGCTTGTATCTGCGCTTCTGGCGGCAATAATGCTATGTTATGCCGCCGGCGCAAGCAGCGCCGGTATACGTTGAAAAACCAGGCGCGAATATGGCGCTGGCAGCTCAGGCGATTCAGCAGGTTGCGCGGCGGAAAAGAGCGCCTCTACCGTAACGCTGACTCGTTCAGCCGTATCCCCAGGGATCAACCGCGCGCCACATTCCGCGCATACGTAGGCCATCACATCATGGACATCAGCGGCAAATCCCCCACGTTCGAAATGTAATACAGTTTTTTGCAAGGTCATCGTATGACCATTAGGACAAAGACGAGTTAACTCCATATTTTCACCTCACTTCCTGGAATGGCCTTTTCTAATTCTAAAGTCAATCCATTCGCGTTTGTCAGGAATATAAGTGGTCACAATTTCCAATTCCGGGCGGATATAATCCAAGACAACATGAATCGGCATACCATCAAGCGACTTTCCATAAACTAAACAACGTTGCCTCTCAGGATAATCTTCGATAATTTCACCATTTTGCAACACATAGCACACATCCATCATACTCAGCCCATCTTTGAAGGCTTCGGTAAAAGCATGATCATAGATAAAATACTCTTTAGCGCGCACTTTCGCGCGAATAATTTCTATGTTCATAATGCGCTCCTGATAACTTCATTTTCACAATAAAGGCTGTTGTTGGGGCGCAACCGGCTTCACTTTTTCGGCCTGCTTGAACGTGACGGACGCTGGCGGCATCTTCACATCCGCGCCTTTCAGCAGCTCCTCAATCGTCAAAATCTGGAGCCGGGGATAGTCCTTGTCCCAGCCGGGTGAATGGTAGAAACCGGCGCTGACGGCTTCCGCCAGCATATCCTTGCTCGGCGGTTCCAGGGTGATGAAGACGCCCAGCGCGCCGTTTTCCCGCTCCACCACGCCGCGCAAGTCGCGGATGTCGCCGCTTTTGACTTTGCCGCTCTTCACCTGCACCAGGACTTGTTTGGCTTTGCCGGTCGCATCGTCAATGAAGGCGATGACGCCATCAATCCCCTTGTCGCTGCCCTTTTTACCCGGCTTGCCGCCGGTCTGCCCCAACGGACGCGCCTTGACCAGCGACAGCGCCCACCACTGGAACTGATAGCGGTCGTCCTGCGCCAACTGCTGCGCCGAGAGTAAATCTTCCGGCTCGCCGATGACCGCGTAATCCTTCTTTTCCACGAGGCCGAACGCATCCTTGAGGCGATATTTTTGCAGCGTGATCGAAAGGTGCGTGATATCAATGCCGATCCAGCGGCGGCCTAGCTTTTCGGCGGCGGCGATGGTGGTGCCACAGCCGCAGAAGGGGTCGAGGACGAGATCGCCGGGGTTGCTGCTAACCTGGAGGATACGCTCCAACAAGGCTACGGGTTTTTGAGTAGGATAACCAAGACGCTCAGAGGAAAGATTATGCATCGTTTTTATATCAGCCCAAATGTCTTGTAACGGACTTCCGGGAAGGTCTTCCGGATACATCTTAAGCCGGGGCATTCCCCCCTCTTTTTTGGGCCAGTGGATACGGCCTTGAGCATCCAACTCATCCATTTTGTCCTTTGTCATCGCCCAGCATCGGCTTTGAGGCGGTCTGATTCCTTTCCACTCATATAGCTGTCCACTTGAAGCGCGTTGCATCGAAGCTGTCAAATCGCGCCGAGCATACTTACGACCAGTCTCGTCTGTCTGATCAAAAAATGTGTCAACATATTCTTGACCATAAGGTGCATACTGTTGATTCCAAGTGAATGTACTGGAAACTGTATAGAAAAGAAGCACATCATGTATCACACCATACTTCTGAGTAACATTTGCGTGAGCAGAAGTACGTTGCCAGATGATTTCATTCCGAAAATTCAGGACGCCAAATACTGTATCCAGGATCATTTTGAGATAATGACTCGCCGTTGGATCGCAGTGCAGATACAAACTTCCCGTCGGCTTCAGCACCCGATGCAGTTCCACCAACCGCGCGGCCATCATCACCAGGTAGGCCATCATCTGGTTGCTGCCGATGAACTGGCGCAGGGCGCCGATCATCGCGGAAACCTGGGGCGCGCCGGCCGTCGCCAAGTCCTGGTAGGTCTGTTCGGCGGCGGCGTTCCAGTGCCAGGTGTCGTCGAAGGCGGTGATCTGCGCTTCGCTCTCCTTGCCGCTTTCGTCCTTGAACAGCACGTTGTACGTGCGGCTGGAGTTGAACGGCGGATCGAGGTAGATCAGGTCCACGCTTTCGTCGGCGATGCGCTCGCGCAGAATGGGCAGGTTATCGCCGTAGAACAGGGTGTTTTTGTGAATGTCGGGCATAAGTTACCTCGCGTGGGCGTCAGTCAGCGGCACACTCTCCAGGTACAATGTATCAGGACAAAAATCCTGTCCGCCAGCCCATTGCACGCTCCCTAAAAACGGACGTACCGAATTAAACGCCGCACGATCACGCAAAGCGCGAAAAATGCCCCGATCTAAATAAGGTTTCACGTCAAAACAACGAATTTCGCCATTGGTAAACCGTAATGTAAGCGTGTAATCTGCATCGGGTTTAACGGATTCGACTCTCGGATTCATAATCGCCTCCTTATCGCAAAGGGTCAATCCTGAAAACAGTCTC
>DAOUAQ010000166.1:0-5042 GCA_034433375.1 Anaerolineae bacterium
CTGCGCTACGGCGAGAACCCGGGCCAGGAGGCGGCGTTCTACAAACTCGTCAACGGTAATTTGACCGTGGGCGAGGTGACGACGATTGCGCCGGGCCGCTATCTCGTCTCCGACGCGGAACTGTTGCAATTTGGCAAACATCCCGGCAAGATCAACCTCACCGACGCCGATAATGCACTCAACATTCTGCGCTATCTGATGGACAGACCCACCGCCGCGATTATGAAGCACAACAACCCGTCGGGCGTGGCGATGGCGGACACGATTTCCTCGGCGTATATCAAGGCCGACCTGGCCGATCACATCGCCGCGTTCGGCGGCTGCATCGCGCTGAACCGCCCGGTAGACCTGCCGACCGCCGAAGCGATTGCCGAGCAGTACGCGGAAGTCGTCGTCGCGCCGGAGTACGAGGAGGGCGCGGTGGCGGTGCTCGCGGCGCGCAAGAACCTGCGCATCATGCGGATCGGCGCGATCGAACGGCTGGCGACCTTCGCCCAGGAGCGCTTCGTGGACTTCAAGAGCCTCATCGACGGCGGCGTCATCGCGCAACTCTCGTTCGTCCTGGAGACGCAGACCGCCGCCGACTTTCTCCCGGCGACGATTACGCGCAAGGGCGAGACGTACACCGTCAAACGCGCGCCTACCGCGCAGGAGATCGAGGATATGCTCTTCGGCTGGAAGGTCGAGGCCGGCGTCACGTCCAACTCGGTGCTGTATGCGAAAGACGGCGTTACCGTGGGGATCGGCGCGGGCGAGCAGGATCGCGTCGGCGTGGCGGTGATCGCCCGCGACAAGGCGTATCGCAATATGGCCGAGCGTCTGGCCTACACGCGCTACGGGAACGCCTATCGCTACTTGGACGCCGACAAGCAGGCCGAAATCGACGCGGACGTTGCAGCGGCCAGCGGCGGCTTGCGAGGCGCGGCGATGATCTCCGATGCCTTCTTCCCCTTCCGAGACGGCGTGGACGTGGGCCTGCGCGAGGGCGTCACCGCCGTCATCCAGCCCGGCGGCTCCCTCAACGACGACGAGGTGATCGAAGCTGTCAACGAGGCCGGTGCGACGATGGTGTTCACCGGGCAGCGGAGTTTCAAGCACTAACGAATTGCGAATTACGAATGAGCGAATTGCGAATTACGGAGGTCTCTTATGCGTTTCGGCATTATGACGATGCAAATGAAAGAACTGATTCCTGCCGGATTGAGTCCCCAGGAGATGATGGGCTATATCACCACCTTCGAGAACGCCGCGCTGGTGCGCAAATTGCACGCGCACGGCTTCAGCCTGGTGGAGTTGGGCGGCGATCTGACGATGTTCATGCCGCAGACGTTCGCCCCGCCGGCTATCGAGCGGTTGGCGGCGCTGAAGGCAGAGTTGGGATTGGCGTATACCGTCCACTTGCCGTTGTGGTCGGTGGAACCCTCGACGCCGCTGACGCCGGTGCGCCACGGCTCGGCCCGCGCCCTCATCGACGTTGTCCGCGCGACGGTGTCGCTGGAACCGGAGGTCTACGTGCTGCACGCCACCGGCGCGCTCGCCGCGGAATTCTACCGGATGAAGTTGCCGGAATTAGGCCGGGCGCTGCTGATGCGCCAGTTCCAGGCCGGAGCGATGGAGAGCATCCATAGCATTTTGAGCGAAACCGGCATTCCCAGCCGCCAACTGGCAATCGAGACGATCGAATTTCCGCTCGATCTTACGCTGGAGATGGCGAAGAAATTCGATCTGTCGATCTGCCTGGATGTGGGGCACGTGCTCTCTGGCTTCTCCGGCGACGTGGAATTCTTCGACGCGCTGGAACTGGTCCTGCCGCGCATGGCCGAAATCCACCTGCACGACGCACCCGTTCCGGCGTCGCAACAGGAGATTGTCTACGGCAAGGATCACAGCGTTCTGGGAACCGGCGATCTGGATTTACCGCGCTTCCTCGACCGGTTGGCTGAGGTAGATTTCACCGGGCCAATCATCTTCGAGTTGGAGATCGAGGAGGCGCTGGCGTCGCTGGACGTGATCCGTGCCGCGCGCCCGGATGTAGTATAGATGCAACAAAAGGGATATTCATTTTTGCGTCAAAATGGTGTACACTATGCCTATATGATAGTCGCGCAAGTGAGTGAGGAGACGCTTTATGACAACGATACAGTTAGAGTTACCTGAATCCCAGGTGCTTAAGCTCGTGCGACAATTATCACCCGCCGGAAAGCGCGCGGCGCTTTATGAATTGATCCCCGCACTGGATGAATTGGATACACTGGTTGATTACGGCGACAAGCGTATACGCGCGTTATGTGCGGAACGTGGCGTAGAGTGGGACGCCTTGACGGAAAGCCAGCGTATGCAGTTGGTGGATACATTGTGCATTGCATGGCGTGGTTGATGATCCTGACGATGCTATGTTTATCGAGTGCGCACTGGTTGGAAATGCGAAAGTCATCGTCTCGGGTGATCAACATCTTCTTGATCTTGGAGTTTATCAAAGTGTTGTTATTTTGACGGCTGATGCATTTGTAAGCTATGTCATTAAAAGAGGGTATTAAAAGAGGGTAATCCATGAAAAAAGACATGCGCTGGTACGACTATCTGACGATCAACTCCTATTGGTTGGGGCTGAACATGGCCTCCGGCATCATCACGCCGGTCCTGTTGCCCTACCTGGTGCTGCTCTTCATGCCACCGGAGCAGAAGAACACGTATCTGGCGACGGTGCGCGTGGTCGGCCTGGCGGTGGCGATGCTGGTGCAGCCGCTTGCCGGGATGTTGAGCGACCGCAGCACGTCGCGCTTTGGCCGCCGCCGCCCGTATATTGTGGTTGGCGCCCTCTTCAACATACTTTTCCTGATCATCGTGGGCGCGTCGCCGTCGTTTATCGGGTCTGCCTCGGATAGCTTCTTCCAGGGGACGTTTGGCGTGACGACGGCCTACGCGGTGCTGCTGATCGGCATCGTGGTGTTGCAAGTCTCGTCGAACGTGGCGCACGGCGCGTTGCAAGGCCTGATCCCTGATCTCGTGCCTGAACACCAACGGGGGCGCGCGTCGGGCGTCAAGGCTGTCTTCGAGCTGCTCCCTGTATTCCTCGTGCTCTTCATCGGTCCGCTGGTGGACGCGGGGAAGGTAGGGCTGGTGGTCGGCATCATCTGCGCGGGATTCGTGCTCACGACATTGACGACGGTGTTTTTCGTCCACGAGGAGCCGCTGCGCGAAAAACCCGCCGGCGGCATCGGCGAGGCGGCGCTGCGCCTGGTGTTCCTCACGGCGATCTTCGTCACGGTGACGCGCTTCGCAATCTGGTTGGTCACCGCCAGCGGCGATTTGGTCACGGCGCGCGGCGCAACGATTGGCGTGCAGGTGGCCTTCGTCGGCCTGATGGGGCTGATTGGGATGGCGGGTTCGATCTTCGCGGGCGTCTATTTGGGCGCGTGGGTGGGCATCGGCGCGGAGGCGCGCCAGCAGAAGAGCTTCATCTGGTGGATCGTCAATCGGCTGCTCTTTCTGGCGGCAGTCGGCTCGGTGCAGGGCTTCGCGCAGTATTATCTGGCGGACGTGCTGCGTGTGCCGAAGCCGGCCTCAGCGACAACGATGCTTATGGCAGCGGTGGCCGGTTTTCTCATCCCCTCGGCGCTGGGCGGCGGCTATCTCGCCGACCGCATCGGACGCAAGCGATTGGTGATGCTGGCAGGTCTCGTCGCGGCGGGTGGGACCGTGCTGCTGCTCTTTGCGACAACCATGCCGGTGGTGATTGTCGCCGGGTGCATCATCGGCCTGGGCGCGGGCACGTTCATGGCGACGAACTGGGCGCTCGGCACGGACCTCGCGCCGAAGCAGGATGCCGGGCGCTACCTGGGCATCTCCAACCTGGCGGGCGCGGGCGCGGGCATCGTTGGCGCCGGCCTCGGCGGGCCAATGGCCGACTTCTTCAACGGGCTGCAGCCGGGATTGGGCTACCTCGTCATTTTCGCGCTCTATGCGGCGCTGTTCGTGCTGTCGTCGCTGACGCTGTCGCGGGTAAAGCTCCCGTCGGTCGAATGACAATTCGTGGAATGAAGACGTAGCGCAAGCTGTTAGCTTGCAGCATGGGCAGACTAAAATTCCACCACGAATCTTCACCAATTTTATCCTCCATTTGTGAAGATTCGTGTGCGTGGGTGGTTATTTTTAGGGGGAATGTTTGGACGTTGTGGCTTTGACTTGCCTGGCGATGGACCTTTATGTGGATCACGGCTTTTCGTGCGTGGGCGGAAATGCTGTGAACGTGGCGACGCAATGCAAGCGCAGCGGGGCGGGGCGCGTTGCCTTAATCGGCGCGGTAGGGCAGGACACTTACGCGGATGCGCTCATTGAGCATTTGCATACTGAAGACATCGACGCCAGCCGCGTTTATCGTCTCGACGGCGCGACTGCGACGCACAAGCTCTATCTCACCGATGGCGATCGCCAGGATCCGCCAGATGCGTGGCGGGGCGGCGTGTACGACGTGTTCCGGCTCTCCGCTGCGGATTGGGACTTCGTGAACACCTTCGATGTGGCGGCGATAGGGGCGTTCGATCCGAACTTCGCGGCGGCTGTGACGCGGTTGGAGCAGCACTGTCAGCTTGTGGCGGATTTCCTCGACACCCGCGACTTCGCTCATCTGGAGAAGCACATCGACCGAATCGCCGTCGCCGTGTTGAGCGGCCTGCATGAGGACGTGGAGCGCGCCAGAACTTTGTCGGTGGGACGCGAAACCCTCATCCTCATCACGCTTGGCGCGGAAGGCTGCGCGGCGTTGTGGCACGGCGAGGCTTACTTCCAGCCCGCGCTTCCTGTCACCAACGTGGTAGACACCACCGGCTGCGGCGACGCTCTACAAGGCGCATTCATCGTCTCCTGGTTCCAGGATCATGACATCGGCAAGGCGCTGCGCGCCGGTGCGGAAGCCGCCGCCCACACCCTGACGCATTTCGGCGGTGTGTAACCTTACACTTGTCCCTACGACATCGACGTGGCGCGCAAGGCGCGGTTCGCGTTGGGAAAGTTGCGACAGGAGAAGGTAAATCTGCTATAAT
>DAOUAQ010000167.1:0-17192 GCA_034433375.1 Anaerolineae bacterium
GTAACAGGATCACCAAACAGAACTAAACTCAAGTATTTAAGTAACCCACGTAGATTACGCTCCGGCAGGTCGCGCTGCAGGTGCGGCATCTTTTGCGCTCCTGCGCCAATCACGATGCGCCGCGCAGCCTCCAGGATATCATCCGGCGGAACCGGGAAAAGCTGTTGAACCGCTGTGGGCCATACAGTATCCCCCACCCATGCCGTCAGCGCAAGAAACAGATTTGCAACCCGATGTAGATCAAAGGCGGGCGCCTGATCTGCCAACGCCTGCCACTCCGCTTCTCCCCACGACTGCGTCCAAAACTCCAAATCAATAAAAGGCAAAAGTCCCAGGGTTAATTCGTGATGCACGATGGCATGATGTATCATATAAAGCGCGTGATCCACTGGAGCGGGAACCCATAGACCGGGAAAAGGAGCGAAGGGGCGCATACCGGCTGTCCATTGGTCGAAGACGAACAAACTGCGTCCCCTTTCCCGCGCCAACGCTGTATGAACTTCCAATTTCAGGCCCGCAGCCTGGGGCGCAAGAGGTGGTAAATGCCACGCACGCTGCCCGGTTGAGACGGCTAACCACGTGTAGCCCAAATCGGCTACAGCCGGCAAAAAATCATCCAGGTGCTCTTCAGCAATCAGGAGATCAATATCGTTATAGGGCCGCAGCCAGGTTTCAGGATAGGCGCGCGCCACACACGCCCCCTTCACCAGTATGAGCGGAATATCCAGCCGCTGCGCCAACACGCCCAAGTCGCGCAGTTGATCTTCGGCCAACATCTGTTGCGCTTGTTCGCGGTAGCGCACGTTCTGTGCCGCACGAATGAGCGCATCCGGCAGCGTCCACCCGGCCTTTTTCCCCCGCCAGAGCAACAGCGGCAACAAGCGTTGACTTTGCGCCCAGGCAAGGAGAGCGCGCTCTGGCAACAGACAATCCCCCTGTCGCCATAGCGCCACATAAGGCGCGTAGACGCCGGCCTGATCCATATCTTCTGCTGCCACACTCACTCCTGGGCCCGATCTTCGGATTCTATCAAGGAAGCCTCCGTAGGCAGTACAGCAACCAAAAGCAAGCCGAAGATCAACCAGGGCAAAGGCGCACCCCATCCCACAATCCACGTTGTGGCGTCAATCATTCCGTGGATCATCATAGCGATCAGGCTCGCCATCCCTGCCCATACTGCTACGCGCCGAACAGGATCGTCCGCACAAACGCGCACGCCGCGCACGGCCAGGAAAAACACGGTCAGAAGAATGGAAAGAAACGCAATCAAGCCCGGCAGTCCCAAATCTATCCCCACCTGTAAGTAGAGATTGTGCGCGTGAGGGATAACCGTCGTGGGAGAGACAATGAAGAGCGGATAAAGGACGTTCACCAGAAGGGGGTACGTATTCGCGCCAGTGCCGGTAAAGGGGAAGTCCTGAAGCATATACAGGGCGCGGCTCCAGATCTCCACCCGTTGATCCCACCCGGCAATGCCCCCACCGGTTCCCAAGGCATCCAGAAACCCCACCCATTGGCCTCGCCACACCAGCCAGCCCCCGACCAATAAGGGCAACAATAGCACGCCCAGAAAAAACGGCGTGAACCCCACGCCGATGACGAACATCACCCCACCGGTTGCCAACCACGCGCCCCGCGACTGCGTGAAAAACAACGCCCCGCCCACCAACACCGTCACCGGGATACTGATCACACGCCAAAGCTGCAAAGCTCTCACTGTCGCCGTGGAGAACCGGATGGTGGGCAAAGTAGAGAGCCTTTGTCGCAACAACAACAGACCACCGGCAAGGGGAAAGGGCAGCAGCATCACCAGAGCGCCAGCCATCATGTTGGGATTCAAGGGATTTCCCAGATGCGGGATACGATCATAGAGAGCGGAAAGGTACTTGACATCCTGCCAGGAAATTACCAGCGGCGTCGCTAACGCTAAAAGCAAAGCGCAGAACGTGCCCCCCCACAAAATCAGCAGTAATCGCGCGCGGGTTTTGGCCCAGTTGATAATGCTATACATCAATGACAGACCGGCGAGCAAGCGACTGAGCGCCAGCGCCGTGGCCTCGCGGTCGGCGGTAACCAGCCATGACACCCCGCCCATCACCAGCACAATGCCGACAGGCCAATCCAGCGGTGTGGATACGCTCCACCGTCCACGCCCTAGTCTGCGGATGAACCACAGGAGCGCCAGAAGCGCCAATCCCCACGGGGCAAAGCGCAAAGAAGCCGTCGCCAAGAGAACGCCAACGCTGGTGATCCATAGCTCATGGCGTGCGATCCAGGCGGCAATATGTTGCGAAACAACAAGGAATTTTTTCAGCATAGTCCAATGCCACTGACATATAGAGCGCGACAGACGCAAGATTAATGTTGGTCTGATTGATCATCCAACTTGCTTCAAGGCAATTGCTCCTGGCGCCGGCAGCAAAGCGCCTGGCGCGGCGGCAGTCTGACGCATCTCTTCCACTTCACCCAACGGCAGATGATGACATTCAGGCGCAAGCGTCTGGATAGCGCCCCATAGATTTTCCACCTCGCCATCCTGCGCCAGGCGAATGAGCTTTTGGACACCCCATTGTAGCGCCTGGCTGTCAATGGGCATTTCCTCAGTGACCACAAATATCTTTTCGTGCGCTGTCAATGTATAGGACTCGACTTCGTTGAACAGAGCCTCTTCGAGTTTCTCGCCAGGCCGCAGGCCGGTGATGGCAATCTCGATGTCGCGATCCGGCTGCAGACCCGAAAGTGTGATCAGGTCGCGCGCCAGGTCCACGATCTTGACCGGATCCCCCATATCGAGCACGAAAATCTCGCCCCCCTTCCCTAAAACCGCCGCCTGAATGACCAACTGCACAGCTTCGGGAATGGTCATAAAATAGCGTGTCATATCGGGATGCGTCACCGTGACAGGCCCACCGGCGGCAATCTGCTGCTTGAACAGCGGCACGACGCTGCCCTCGCTGCCCAAAACGTTGCCAAAGCGCACCGCCACAAAGCTGCGCCCGCTGCGTTTGGCGGCATCCTGCACCAGCAGCTCGACAATGCGCTTACTCGCTCCCATATAATTGGAAGGATTCACCGCTTTGTCCGTAGAAATCATCACAAAACGTTGAACATCGTGTTCTTCAGCAGCTTGCAGCAGGTTGCGCGTCCCCAGAACGTTGTTAAGAATCACCTCGTCGGGGTTACGTTCCATCAATGGCACGTGTTTATACGCGGCAGCGTGGAAGATGATGCCAGGCTGGTACTGAGCCATAACGCGCTCAATTCGTCTGAGATCGCGGATATCGGCGACCACGGGGACGATGTCTAGCTGGGGATAGCGAGAGCGCAATGCGAGATCAATATGATAGACGGCGCTTTCGCCTTGATCCAACACAATCAAGCGACGCGGATTATGCATCGCCACCTGACGGCATAATTCGGAGCCGATAGACCCGCCGGCGCCGGTGATCATCACCACCGCGCCACGGAGATACGTGACATTCCCTACGCCAAGCGGCACAGTATCGCGGCGCAGTAAGTCTTCAATCTGCACTTCGCGCAGTTGATTGACGCTCACCGTGCCATCAATCAACTCATAAACCCCGGGGACTGTCTTGTACGGGACACGCGCTTGCTCACAGATAATCTTGACTGCCCGGATGGCCTTACCCGGCGCTGTGGGCATAGCGATAATGACCTCGTCAATATGTTGTTTCCTCACGATGTCAGCAATATCATCGCGCGCCCCTAGCACCGGCACACCGTAGATGTGCATGTGCAGCTTATGGACATTATCATCCACAAAGCCGACCACCCTAAGCCCCAGACCCGGGTTGTTTTGCATCTCCCGCAAGATCATCGCGCCGGCGTCGCCGGCGCCGGCAATCAACACCCGGCGGGGGTTCTGTACCAGCATTTTGAGCCGAACAGCATCGGCGGCTGTCATCCGCGCCTGCCAGAGCCGCAGTAATAGCCGCGTGAACCCCAACAATGCCACGCTGATGCCTCCCTCCAAAGCCCAGATAGACCGTGAAGGGCAGTAAGGAATCCCCAACCACGGTGACAACCCAAAGTTCACGCCATAAACCAACAGCGAACCCAAAAGGCCGGCTACGAGGATGATTTTGAATTCCTCAATGCTGGCGTAACGCCACAAGCGCCGGTAGAGACGAAAGGCATAGTATAACGGCAGGCGCACCAGGGGAATAACCACAAATAAGGTCCAATTGAACCTGAGATAGGGCCACACCCGCAGGAGTGCTTCATAGCGGATCACAAAGCTCGCCGTGATGGCGAACAAAATGCATATCAGATCAATCCAGACGAGGTACCTGACCCGTAACCCCACCGGATTTTTGTTTTCGAGTTTCATGCTGAGTTCTCCCCCTCTTTTTGCTGTTCAGGCTCTACATCATTAGTGTCATAAGACTGAACGTTGCAGCAATCCTCATGCCTCATTGTAACATACACAGACAAAGGCGCAACGGGTGCGCCTTTGTTTTGTGATAAAGTGACTTTTACATCATTTACCGCAATACAGCCAGAACCGTAGAAACCAGTATACCGATATCTTGCCAGAAAGATTGCTTCTCTAGATAAGCTAAATCAAGAGCTATTTTTTCCGGCATAACCTTATGAATATAAACTTCATGCCAATCGCCCTGGGACAACATGGCTTCCTCATGCCGATATTTGATAGATGCCATGCTTGTAATGCCGGGACGTACACGCAAAACCTGCCGCTGCTCCGGAGTATACAAAGTCACATAACGAGGATCTTCGGGACGCGGCCCGACCAGGCTCATGTCACCGCGGATAACATTGATTAATTGTGGCAGTTCATCCAGCTTTGTACGCCGTAGGATATGGCCCACCTTGGTGACCCGAGGATCACCTGAGGCCGTAATACCCGGCCCATATTGCGCCGCATTTGCAACCATACTACGGAATTTGTAAAGACTGAACGGACGACCATGCAATCCTATCCGCTGTCCCAGAAAAAAAACCGGGCCGGCCGAATCCAGCTTAATCGCGACGGCGATCAACACAAACACGGGGGCAAGCAAGATCAATCCCGCCAGTGCAACGACAAAATCAAACAGTCTCTTCGCCATGTTCTATTTATGGTAAGTTTGTACTATGTCTGCAACGGCGTCAATAACATCATCAACATCCTGATCGCTCATCCGTAGATTCAGCGGCAGACTGACCAACCTTTGGTAATTTTCATACGTGACAGGAAAATCTTGAGGCGCGTATCCATACTTGTCACGGTAATAAGGATGCAAATGGATTGGGATGAAGTGAACACTAGCACCTATGTTCCGCGCTTTCAATTCTTGGATGAATCGCGCCCGATCGACCGTCAACCGCTCCAAATTCAACCGTAGAGCATAAACGTGCCAGGCATGGTCCGCTTCCAGTCGTTCAACAGGGATTTGCAATTCCTCGAATTGGGAGAAAGCGGCCTGATAATGTGAAACAATAGCGCGCCGGCGAACCTGGAACTGGAGTAGTTTACGCAATTGGTGTATGCCGATAGAAGCCTGAATATCAGTCATATTGCATTTGAACCCTGGAAGAACAACCTCGTAGTACCACGACCCTTCCGCACTGTAGCGTTTGAACGCATCACGGCTCATACCATGCAGGCTCCATATCCGCGCCTGGTCGATCAGATCTTGCGGGCCGGTGACCATGCCACCTTCAGCCGTCGTGAGATTCTTAGTGGCATAAAAGGAAAAGCACGCGGCATACGCCGGGATGCTTTCCAGTGGGGCCGCACCGACCATGCGGCCCTTATATCTTGTGGGCAGGGCGTGGGCAGCATCCTCAACGATAACAAGGTTATGTTGCCGGGCAAGATCCAACAACGCATCCATCTCACAAGGATGCCCGTAGAGATGCACCGGCAGCAGCGCGCGCGTTTGTGGTGTAATCGCCTCAGCCACCCGCGCGGGATCTATCGTCAAAATGTCCGGTTCCACATCCACCAACACGGGTTTCGCGCCCAGATGTTCGATAACGTGGACGGTGGAACAGAACGTCATCGGCGTGGTGATGACCTCGTCGCCCGGGCCGATACCCAGGCCCGCTAACGCTACTTGCATCGCGTCGGTAGCGGAACTGACCGCTAACGCTGCCGGAGCGCCGACAAACTCGGCAAAGTCGGCCTCCAGTCGTTTGACTTTGGGACCAGTGGTGATCCAGTCCGAGTGTAGGGTATCGAGAACTTCGGCGATTTCTTCTTCGCCAATGAGAGGGGGAGAGAAGGGAAGGAATGTGTCACGCATAGTTATCATCCTCCTGCAAATTACGCACGTATTCGTTCATAGCGCGGCCTTCAGGGGTAATGAATGAACGCGCAAGCTTAAAATTGAGTTGCTGATAGAAGTGATTGGTAGCCTCATTATGGTCACGGTCGGTGGTCAAGCCTACCGTCAATTCACCCCGCGCCGCAAGTTCCTGACAAAAAGCCTCTACCAACTGTTTTCCGATCCCTTGTCGCTGGAATGCAGGTGAAACAGCAATAGACATCAGACAGGCTTCGGCTATGGATTCTGCGGCATCGCTGGGCCTCCGCAAGGCGCGCCACAGTCGCGGGACAATGGCTGGACGCCGTAACGCAGCTCCCAATGCAGCCCAGGCAAAAGACCATTTCTGGCGTCGAATCAAACGACGGTAAAAGCCGTCCTGACGGGTAACCCCGGCAACGAAACCGGCCACAGCGCCATCCACTTCCGCGACGAGCAGAATACCCTCAGAATCAAGAGCAATGTTACGATAAAGCAATTCCAAAAATCCGGGACCCAGAAAAGTCAAGAAGAAGTCTGGGAAACTGCGTAGATGAACCTGGACGATTTCAGGAAGATCACCTGAATTCATTGGACGTAATAGAGGAAGCGAATTTGTCATGGTTATGTATCTAGCGTAACTTTTGTGCAAATAGTGGCCGAGATGGAAAAAACGGCCTAAAAAACGAACTTTACCAACACTATATCATCGGATATGCTCATGGGACATTCTTGCAGGACGAGGAATATCCATGAGCGAAAACGAAACCGTACAGGAAACCAGCCATGCCATGCTGGTGGTTTGGGGGCAGTATGCCCACTGCCTGGGGATACCCCAGGAATTTGCCCAAGTACCCATGTCCCAGAAGACCGTGGAGCATAATCCACAGGGCAAAGTACTGGAATTTCTGGTGGCCCAACTGGCTGGGTTGGCGTACCTGAAGGACATCAGCCTTTCAGCCACCCCGCTAGACCGGGATACCGCGGTGGCGCAGGCTTGGGGACAAGCCGGTTGGGCGGATTACAGCGGCGTCAGCCGCACAATGAGCGCTCTCGCCGAAGAGCAAGCTACAAAGTATGCAGCAATTCTGGACCAGGCCACCCAGCCCCTGATTGATGCAGAAGTGCATTTGGTCCTAGCCTCTGGAAGGCTGGTATTGGACGGGGACTTGACTCCGCGTCCGGTTTCGAATAGTAGCAAGAGCTACCCTGAATCCAGTTATGGCTACATGGATGGCAAGTTGCAATTGGGCTACCAGGCTGCGGTCATCACGATGCGCAGCCCGACCTATGGGCGGGTGGGGTTGTCGGCCAGATGGCATACCGGGAAGACTGTGTCAGCGACCCAGGCGGAAGTACTGGCCTTGGATGCTGAGCGCCGTTTAGGACGCCGCCCCTGGCGGCGCACCGATTTGTTGCGCCAGCGGCTGGAGCAGCGAGAGCCGGAACTGCTGAAACGTCAGCAACGGGTAGCTGAGGCAGCGACCAGCCTGCGCGAGAAAGAAGAAAACCTGGCCCAGGTCAACGAGAAGTTCTCAGCCATGCAGGATGAATTGCCGCAGTTGGCGGCTGGCTACGCGGCACAAGAACGTCTAGAAAAGCCACACAGCCGACTTGCCCAGGCTCGCAGTAAGGCCGATGTCTGGCAGAAACGTTGCTGGCGTTGCCAAAACCAGGTCACCAAAGCACAGGCCTGGCTTGACAGGCAACGCCAACGGTTGAGCGAATGGGAAGCGGAAACAGTCAGGTTGCGTGAGCGTCTGCACCGTTTTGAAGCCGAAAACGCCGCCAACTCCAATCCAATCGAGGCCATCTTCCGCCTGGATGCCGGTTTTGGCACAGACAGCAACCTGGCCCGGCTCATCGAAATGGGCTATGAAATCTATTCTAAGCCTTACGGCAACTGGCTGTCCGGGCTGCTCGCCGAGAAAAGTCAAAGCCGCTCCAACGATTGGCAAAAGGTAGGCCCAAACGCTGAAATGCTGGCCTGGAAGGCGGCTACCATCCCAGACTTCCCCTATCCGCTTGACCTGGGCTATGAACGTTTTTGGCAGTCTCCAAGTGATTCCGCACAGCCCAAGCAGGCATTTTCTGGCCTGCTGCATTTCGGCGCTACCCAGGTTACCGAAGACTTGATCGGATGGTTTGACGATTACAACTCCCGCCAAACCATCGAAGCCGGTAACAAAGAAGCGCGGCAGGTTTTCCAGGCTCATCACATCAAAGTCCGTTCCCTGCCCGCCATGCGCCTGCAAGAGCATTTCGCCCTGTTCTGCGCCAACTTCGTTCGTTTCGCCGCTCACTGGTTGGCAGAGCGATGTCCGCAAGTCCCGGATGGCTGGAAAATCAGTCAATCACCCAACGTCAAAGAGCAGGTCAAGGTGGGGGCACATTCCCCAGCGTATGTCCAATGGTATGGAAAAGATTGTTTGGTAAGGTTCAAAGAGCACAGTGTCTATGTCGGCAAGTCTTTGTTCGTCAAGCGGCAAATCGCTATCCAACTAACACTGCGCATCTAATCTTGTGTTTTTGTGCCGTTTTGGGCATCTACCCATATATTTGCACAAAACTTACGCTAGGAAGTCATTGAGTCCCGGCTATGAAATAGTGTACTTTCAGAAGTAATACCCTGGAACAAGCGTTCATACTCGTCCACTAATGCTTGCCGTGTATAGTAAGAAAGGAAGGTTTGCCGTCCTGACTGCCCCATAGCTTGGCGGTCAGATTCAGGCAAAGCATAGAAACGTCGCACTGTCTGCGCCAAAATTTGCGGATCACCAGGAGAACAGGTGAACCCGGCACCAGATTTCTGAACCAAGCTTGCAGTGTCGCCCGTCACAGCGGCAAGAATTGGTTTGCCAACAGCCAGGTAGGCATACGTCTTCGACGGAATAGTAATTTCGTAAACGGGATCTTGCTTCAGATGAATCAGTACTATGTCTGCCCAAGCAAGATAGGCCGCAGCTTGCTCCTGCGGACGACTACCAAGAAAGCGAATGTTTTTAAAACCTCTGTCACATACTTGTTGCTCAAGAGTTTCACGCTCTACTCCGTCACCAATGAATATAAACTCAATGTCAGACATATCTTTGAGCAACGCAGCAGCTTCTACAACGGTGTCTAGCGATTGCGCTGTCCCAATGTTTCCTACGTACATAACACAGAAATGTCGCCCTAAACCCTCGCGCTCCGCCAATGCTGGATCGGGTTCCACAGGTTGGAAGTTCTGTTCATTGGCCCAATTGGCAAGTACAGTGATCTTTTTTTCTGAAGCTCCTTTTTTTATCAAAGCCTGGCGAAATCCATTAGAAATTGTGACAATAGCTGCCGCACACTTGTAGATAAATTGTTCCTGCGCACCCAAGAGCCTGTATAGCCAGCCTTTCAGGCCACTTGGCATAGTTTGACTCCATTCCGGCCATAAATCTTGTACCTCATGCACTAATCGGGCTTTCTTGAGAGCGCCAAGGGCGACACCAGGTAAGCCAATTTGATAAGTCCATATCACATCCAGGCTGTGAATGGCTATTATTCCGGAGAGCGTTGCCATAAGTGTAAAGAACAGGTATGACAATATTCTGCGGAAAGCAGATTGGCTACGATCGATAAGGTGCGGCACCCGTATTACATGAACCCCATCTATCGTCTCAAGTTGCCACAAGCGCAAGCGATATCCGTGATATATCTGCCCCGATGGATAATTGGGGAAACCGGTGATCACGGTCACTTCATGGCCGCGCATAACCAATTCACGCGCAAAATCGTGCGGTTTGAAAACTGGTTCTGGCGCGTACCACAAACTGATGAATAAGAATTTCATCCGTCATTTACCTAGTGGGTTGCTGCCATACCACACGATTGACGTAATCCGTATAACTCATAATAATTCGTACGACCTTTTCTGAGACGTTAGGCACGGCATAATCCTGAACGATACGCAAAACACGTTGTTCTCCCCGCGGTTGTGACTCCAGAATCGCTAACCCCTCGCAAATGCGCTCCCATTCCAACCCCACCATCATCACTGCGCCTTCTTCCATCCCCTCGGGGCGCTCGTGCGCCTGACGGATATTCAGCGCGGGGAAATTGAGAATGGAGGATTCTTCGGTGATGGTGCCGCTATCAGAAAGGACGACCCGCGCGTGTTGTTGCAGATGCACATAATCGCAAAAGCCAAAGGGTTTCATCAATTCCACAACGGCAGGCAGTTCAATCCTCTCTGCCTCGATGCGCTTGCGCGTGCGTGGATGAGTCGAGACAATGACCCGGTGTCCGGTCGCGCTCAGGTTTATCAGCACTTCGATCAGGTTGGCGAATTGTTGTGGCGCGTCTACATTTTCCTCACGGTGCGCGCTGACGACATAGTAGGTTTCCGGCTCAAGTCCCAGGCGTTCCAGAGCATCCGAAGCTTCGATTTTAGGGCGATAATAGTGCAATACTTCATACATTGGACTACCGGTTTTGATGACACGGTCTGGCGGCAAGCCTTCGCGTAACAGATACTCCCGCGCGATGGAAGAATATGGCAGATTGATGTCGCTGATGTGATCAATGATGCGGCGGTTGATTTCCTCTGGCACGCGCTGGTCAAAGCAGCGGTTGCCGGCTTCCATATGAAAGACGGGGATTTTCAAGCGTTTGGCCGCGATAGCCGCGAGGCAACTGTTCGTATCCCCCAAGACCAGCACGGCGTCTGGGTCAAGCTCGCGCAGGGCCGCGTCAGAGCGGGCAATGACTAGACCGATGGTCTCGGCGGCGGTGGCCCCGGCAGCTTCTAGAAAGATGTCGGGTTTGCGAAGTTCTAAATCATCGAAGAATATCTGGTTAAGCTCGTAATCGTAGTTTTGACCGGTATGGATGATTCGGTGCTCTACGTAGCGGTCGAGTGCGGCCATTACCCTGGAAAGCCGGATGATCTCCGGGCGGGTGCCAATGATGGTGGCGACTTTCATTCGGTGACTCCTTCGGGCAAGACCGTGAGCCAGCGCGTATCGGGATTATCCGGGTCGAAAATCTCGCTAGCCCAGAACAATGTAACCAATTCGCTGTCGCCCACATTTTCAATGGAATGTGTGTATCCAGGAGGAATGTCCACCACGCGGAAATCTTCTCCCTTAACCGGATACTTCAGAATGTATCCGTTTTCTATGTGTCGAAAACGAATGACGGCTTCGCCTTGCAACACCAAAAACTTCTCGGTTTTGGTGTGGTGATAATGATTGCCGCGTGTGATGCCGGGTTTAGTCGTAGAGACGAAAATCTGCCCGGCGGTGGGTGATTTTACAAATTCCGCCAGGCAACCACGCAGATCACAGCGTTGTTGTAAAGCATAAGCAAAATCATCCGTATCGAGATAGTTCAGGTAAGTGCCATAGAGTTTGCGAATAAAAAGGTCGCTGAGATCGGGTAAGTGCAAGGTCTGGCGTATATCGCGGAAGGAGCGCAGATGTTCCGCCAACACCCCTAACGTAATCTGGAATGCCGGCGTGACCTCACGATAGTGAACACCGGCGGGGGAGGCGGTATGCATCTCTCGAATAAAATGCGCGACCACGTCATCAATATGCACCAAATCCAGTGTATTGGTCGGATTGGAGATCTGAATGGGCAGATCGCGAGCGATGTTGTGGCAAAACGTAGCAACCACAGAATTGTAATTGGGGCGGCACCACTTCCCAAAGACGTTCTTGAGCCGGTAGATGATGCCAGGAGCATCGTTTGCTTCAGCATAACGTTTGACCAGGGCTTCCGCCGCGAGTTTGCTCCGCCCGTAGGGATTATCGCATTCCACCTGGATGGAAGAGGAGAGCACCAGGGGAACCGGACGTCCACCACGCGCGAGCGTATCACATACATGCGCGGTGAACTCCACATTGCCCGTGGTGAATTCCTCGACTGCCTCCGGGCGATTGACGCCGGCAAGGTGAATGACGATGTCGGCCTCGGCCAGAGCAGTCTCTAAGGCTTCGAGCGACTGACCTACATCGAAGCCAAAGATATATGCCTTTTCTGATTGTTCAAGGCCAGCGATCAGATTTCTACCGATAAACCCCTGAGAACCAGTGATGACAACTTTTTTCACTTCAACGCCTCCTGTACCTCGGCCAATTGGAGTAATAATTCTACCATTTCATCCTCGTCCAAACGGCGTGTGTTATGCGAATTATAGTCGCCATCCAATAGCGGTTCACGCCCTTCCGTGAAATAGCGATTGTAATTCAAGTCACGGTTATCCGCCGGGACACGGTAGTAGCCGCCCAAGTCTTCAGCGCGCAGCATCTCCTCGCTGGTCAGCAAGGTCTCGTACTTCTTCTCACCATGCCGCGTGCCGATGATTTTGATGGGATTATCCGCCTGGAAGATGCGCTTGAGCGCGTTGACCAACGTCTCGATAGTTGCCGCTGGCGCCTTTTGCACGAAGAGATCCCCCGACTGTCCATTCTCAAAAGCATACATCACCAAATCTACCGCGTCCTCAATACTCATCATAAAGCGGGTCATCATTGGATCCGTTACAGTCAAGGGGTTGCCAGTTTTGAGTTGTTCGATAAAAAGCGGGATAACGGAGCCACGTGAAGCCATCACATTGCCGTAGCGCGTAGCACAGATGATGCAACCACGATCCACTGCCACGCGCGATTTGGCCACAGCTAATTTTTCCATCATGGCCTTGGAAATACCCATCGCATTAATGGGATAGGCAGCTTTGTCGGTGCTCAGCACAATCACACGTTGTACGTTGGCCGCAATCGCCACGTTCATAACATTCTCAGTCCCCACAGCATTCGTCAACAGGGCCTCCATAGGGTAAAACTCACACGAGGGGACCTGCTTGAGCGCGGCTGCGTGAAAGACGAAATCTACACCAGCCATTGCATCCTGCAAGCTTTCTAGGCGGCGCACATCACCAATATAGAACTTAAGTTTGGGATTATTGTAGGCAAGACGCATATCGTGCTGCTTCTTCTCATCACGGGAAAAGATGCGAATCTCCTGGATGTCAGTGGCAAGAAAGCGATCCAAGACGGCATTGCCGAAAGTCCCAGTACCGCCGGTGATGAGAAGGGTTTTGTTAGTCAAAAGCATGATTTTTTTAATCTCTTTCAATCGGGTTCAGAGCGGCCAGAAAAAGCTGCCGATTAGCTTCAACGACTGCCGGGGCATTGGCTGTCTGTTCACCATAAACGCGAGCGCCAGTAGCCCATTCCTGAAATTGATCATTCTCCATTTCGAGCACAGAATTGATTACAGCCTGAAATTGTTCTGGTTTTGCTAACGGCACGACCCAGCCGGCTTGTTGTCGTTCTAATCCCTGCCAGGGGGTTTGATCGCTGATCAAAACTGGACATCCTGCGCGCAAGGCTTCTGAAATGACATGACCGAAATTTTCCCCAAGAGTCGGTAAGAAAAACAGGTGATATTTGGATAAAGTTGCCATAACCTGCTCAGGCATCACCTCTCCTCGGTAATTGACTTGTATGGACCGCGGAAGTTGTGCAACAATGGATTGACACTCTTGCCAATAAGGAGGATCCTCAATCGGTCCATAAATATCAAAGATGATATGACCGCTTAGCTTAACCAAAACCTGCAAAGCATAAGTGAGATGTTTCTTACGAGAAATCCGCGACAGAAACACCATCTTTAGAATACCGGCTTCTTTTGATATTGTAGTCCTATTCACGGTGCGACCGGAAACCAAATTGGGGGCAACGATGATTTGTGAATCCGTAATTTGCAAGGTATTAACAATATCCTGAAGCTCATACGCACTGGAGGCTTGCCAGATAACGCCCTTATACAAATGCAACGCCCTGGACAATTTCAGATAAAGGCGTTTTTTGTGTTTTTTTAGGTTTAATGCTCCCGGAGAGAACTCACCTCGCGGCGCGAGAATCACCGGCTTCTTTGGTAATAAACACAACCCACTCAAAACCAAGGTTTTAATAGTGAGGCGTGAGAAACATCCATTTAAGTAAATTACATCATAATCTAAAGCGTTGAGCCAATACCGCCAACGTCCCCAATGTTTTTCGGCCGGACGCAGATACAACACGTGCGCTTTTCCCACCTCTTGCCATACACCTGGTTCAATGCCAGGATAAGGTTCGCTAGATTTGTCGCGATCAGAAGTCAGGATGAAGAAGTCAAATTCATCACCCAGATAATCCGTGATGCTAGCGAGAGTACGGATGGGACCACCGGCTTTATATCCAGGTAGATAGTATTCAGTGACAATTAAAATCTTCATAGGTTTATATCTCGACACCAGTATATTTTCCCTAAACATATCTATCTGAGGTGCTGTGTGGAGTGATCAAAAGTAGCAAATCAAACTTATTGGAGCAATCAACCAGATCCAATAGTTGATACAGAAGTTAAATTTGACATAACGGTTTAGCAAGCTAATAAGTAGCGATGCTGCGAAAAAAGATAATGCGAGAGCAAGCGCAGCCCCTTCTACCCCCCATTGATACGTAAACAAAAAACTAAATACGACATTGACCACCGCGCAAAACAGATTGCTAAAAAAGACTGTTTTTGAACGTCCTTCTGCAGTTGCTAACATAGAGTTAAGCAATAGCGCAACATGGTAGAAACAACTCAGGCACAAAAATCCGATGACGGCACGCGATACATTGTATTGTTCTCCTAAAACATTGATTAGGAATAAACGTAGAAATATGTAGATGAGTGCACATAAAATCAGGCAAGCAGGTATACCCCAATTCAAAAGTTTATTTGTTAAAATACGAACTCTATTAATGTCACCATTATGAAACATTCCTGCCAAACGGGGTTGCACCGCTGTGGTAATAAGCTGAAATAAAAGATAAGGTATCCAACTCAACATCAAAACTACATACAGTCGTCCTGTATCTTCCATAGAAACTTGACGGCCCAAAATCCAGCGAGTGAACATGCCCCAATTCACAAAAATATAAGCAATAGCAGCCAAAGTCATCCAGTTTCCAAATTCCTCAATTTCTCGAACTGGTAAATCTGAAATCATTTCTGGATTTGTTGTATTGCTTGATTTAAATTGTCCTAGAACTTTTGGTCCTACAAGAGCCAGAAATAATGCCACTGCACTAGATCCTATTAGGCTTCCCATCATCAGATATTCTGCCGTTGGTTTAATTATTAATATCAAACCGATTCCACTTATTACTGACATCACACTATAAATGATTTCAGATATCACGCTCACGTCAAATCTTTGTGCTCCTTGAAAAGTTGCAGATACTAAGCTTACAAATACTAAGCCAAATAAATCTACGCCAATCAGCAAGCTAAGAACAAAAAAGCCAGGTTGCCCAAACACAAAGATTGAGACTAAGCGGTGTCCCACCATCAGAAAGAGACTAATACATCCCAAAGCAATCAAGGGTTTTTTTAAAGCAACCCAAATTAACTGCTTGGTAACACCCGCATAAGAAACATAACGCACCAATAGGGAAGCCGAGCCACTTATAACAAAAGGCATCAAAAAACTTGCTGCACCGAAAGCAAGCGAAAAGAGTCCGAGTTGTTCAGGCGCAACCAGCCGGGCATAAAGCACTATACGCAAGAAACTCAGCCCACGTCCTAAAACCGCTCCCAGTCCTAAAAAAAGAAAGGAATACCAGATTTTTTGTGATACGCGCACGTTAACCGGAAGTTTTTCTAAAAAGGTCATAGATTATCTATATCTGCGAAGATCAACCTTGAAATAAACTGAAGTGACCCCCAAAAACTGGACACTTTTTAAGCGTTTCTTAGTCCGCTTTCGCGGGGCAGTGGCTGTTCAGCACGCCATTGCGTTTCGAACTCGGCCGGGGTCAGATAACCCAGCGAGGAATGGATGCGCTTGTGGGCATAGACATCATCCAGAAAGCGCCCCAACTGACGGTAAGCATCATGATAATCAAGATATTCGGACAGGTCAACCTCCTCTTCTTTGATGGTGCGGATGAGCCGCTCGGCATACCCATTCTGCCAGGCCTCTCCCTGTTCAGCCATACTGATCTGGACTTGCGCCGCTTGCACGACGGCGGTGTAGGCTGTCGCCGCATACTGCACGCCCTGATCGGAGTGATGGATCTCCGGGGTCGGATACTTGGCCAGCGCCTGCTGCAGCGCCGTCAACGTCAAGGTGTGGTCCAGCTCACGTCCCAGATACCAGCCCCGGATACAGCGGGTGAAGACATCCATAATCACCGCCAGGTAGACAAAGCCGTTGTGCAGGTGAATGTACGTAATGTCACACACCCACACTTGTTCTGGATGCTCGACCGTCAAGTCCAAGACCAGGTTCGGGTAGCGCGGAAAACCGTGCTCACTGTTGGTCGTCCGCCGCTTGCTGCGCTTGATCTGGGCCTGAATCGACATAGCACCCATCAAACGCTGCACCCGCTTACGATTAACGTGCCATTTGCCACGCCGCAACTGCGCGGTGATGCGGCGATAACCGTATGTGGGCCATTGCGCCGCCGTCTGCTTGATCGCGGCCCGCAGACGCGCCTCATCAGGTGTCACCAGCGGCTGGTAGTAATAGCTGCTGCGCGCTATCTCCAGGACCGCACACACGACCGTCACCGGATAATCTTGAGCCAGCACGGCGATCACCTCTCGTTTCTGGGCGACCGAGAGGTCAAGATGTGCGAGGCTTTTTTTACCACTTCCAGCTCCAGCGTCAGCCGGCTCACCAGTTGCTCTAGCTCACCGATGCGTTCTTGTTCCTCACCCCGGCTCGGTGCGGTGGCAAAAATCTCAGGTGCCCGTTCGACGAACTCTTCCTGCCAACGCCGCAAGACCTGCGGACTCAACGGGTATAGTGCAAATTATTGGGAAGTGCTCGGGCCGGTCTCCGACCGTGCCCGCATAGCCCATTACCTGAGCCTGCGGTGGCGCGGTCAGAGACCGGCCACAGCAAGCTAA